>JBHOQW010000151.1:0-74225 GCA_042408665.1 Dehalococcoidia bacterium | reverse complement strand
GGCCGACCCGGAGCGCCTGGAGGACATCCTCGCCAACCTGATCGCCAACGCCTGCGCGTACTCGCCGCCGGAAGCGCCCGTGGAGGTGTGCATCACGCGGGACGGCGCCGCGGTGGCGATTGCCGTGCGCGACGAGGGGATCGGCATCCCGGAAGAGGAACAGGAGCGCATCTTCGAGCGCTTCTACCAGGTGCGACGGGGCCCACAGCGCCGCTCGGGTGGGTCCGGTCTTGGGCTCTACATCGCCCGCGCCTACGCTGAGGCGATGGGCGCTCGCATCCACGTGCGCAGCCGGCCTGGTCACGGCAGTACCTTCACGGTGACGCTCCCGGCGGCAGACCAAGCGAGGGCCGCGGACGTCCCTGAGGGAGGTGAGACAGGTGCAGGCGGCACCGGTATTGCTGCTCGTGGATGACGATCCCGACATCCTGGCCTCCGTGGCCATTCACCTTCAGGCCGATGGCTACCGGGTGCTGCGGGCCGGCAGCGGTGAAGAGGCGCTGCGGCTGATGGCGGGCCAGCCGGTGGCGCTGGCCATCGTGGACCTGATGATGCCGGGCATGGACGGCTTTGAGACCAGCCGCCAGATCAAGCGGCGCGCCGATATCCCCATCATCGTCCTCACCGCCGTGGATAGCGAGGAGAGCAAAGTACGCGCCATCGAGCTGTACGCAGACGACTACGTCGTCAAACCGTTCAGCCACGCGGAGCTGGCGGCGCGGATCGGCCGCGTGCTCAAGCGGGCTTGGCCCTCCGGCCCACCGGGGGCGCGCGAGCGGGTCGATGACCACCTCGTGATTGACTTCGCCGCGCAGACTGTAGAGGTCGAGGGCGAGGTCCGTCGGCTCAGCCCCACCGAGGCCAAGCTGTTGCAGATCCTCTTCACCAACGCCGGGCGGGTCCTGCCCAACGAGCTGCTCTTGGACCGCGTGTGGCCGGACGCCGAGGGCGAGATGAGCTACCTCTGGGAGTACATCCGCCGCCTGCGCGAGAAGCTGGGCGACGACCCAGCCGCGCCGCGCTACATCGCCAGCGAGCGCGGGGTGGGCTACCGCTTCCTCAAGCCGGCCTCACGCTGACGCATCACCGCCGCGGCCCGTGCCCCGATGTGTTGAGGAAACCGTTGAGGGAGGCGGCGTAGACTGATGCCGCTGCGAGGTCGCGGCCGTCGGGGGCGCGGCCGTGACCTCGCCCCGGTACGCCGGGGCCGGAAGGCCATCCTCGAACGGTGCCGTGCCCGGCAACCGACGGGGGACCCACAGACCTGGGGTGAATCCCCGGCCGCGGCCGGGGTAGGCGGGCCTGAACCTGCCGGAGCCGAACCCGTCAGCTCACCCCGTAGAGAGACCGGCAGGGACGGCGGCACGCGAGACGGCCGAGCCACAATGCCCGGCCGTCTCGCATCTCTTCAGGACGAACTTCACCCGTCCCGTCAGGATGATTGGGAGGGGCAGCGGGCCACCGCGGACGGCGTCCGCACGCGCAGCACGCAGATGCGGCCCACCTGCGGGTCGAAGAACAGCCGCTCGACGCGGGCGGGCAGCAGGTCCCCACTGGGGGGCTGGAGCCACAGGTCGCGGCTTCCGCCGAGCAGGCAGCGCTGGAGCAACCGGCCCGGCTGGCTCACGGCCAGCGCCAGCGCGTCGGCGGCGCCGCGATCGTCGTGCTGGGGCCGGCCGTACGCGAGCAGGTGCCCCTCCGGGTCGAACAGGTACCAGGCGCGCGGCTCAGCGGCCATGTGTCACCTCCGGGTGCGGTGTGGCGCGCGGTGACGGGTGACGGGCAAGACGCGCCCAACCGGCGGTGGGCCTGACGGCGTCAGCACAGGACATGCGGAACGAGAGGCGAGCGCGCCTCACGAGGCAGGAACGGGAAGGGGCGAACGATGCGGTAGCGCTCTGCCGCTCATCGTGCTCCCGTGCCGGGTCTCGGCCCGACAGGCCCGTCATCGACGGTACCGCCGCGACCTCAACGGGCACCTCAACGGCCTGCGCTCCGGCGAAGCCGGCTCGCACCCGCCGCGCTGCGCTCGGCCACCCGCTCCCGCCGTGCGGGAGAGGGGAGTGCGGGGACGGGCCCGGCCCTCACCCGCCTCGCTCCGCTCGGCACCCTCTCCCGCCTTGCGGGAGAGGGGAGCATCATCGCGCATCATCTTCGCCGACGTCAGACCCCCCTCTCCCTCGCCAAGAGGGAGAGGGGGCAGGGGGGTGAGGGCCGGTCCCCTCTCCCCCCTCGCCCGTGCTGCGTGCTGCGCGATGAGTGAGCGCCGGCCACGCACCCCCCCTCATCGCTCATCGCTCACCACTGACCAGGGGTGAGGGCCCGTCTCTCGGCGAGGGCCCGCCTTCGCGTGAGGGCCTGTGCCTGGGCCGGCCGGCGGCGACAGGCGATTCCGCACCCGCCCGCTTACCCGGCGGCTACCGGCCGGGCGCTGGGCACCAGCCCCAGCGCCTCCGCCAGCACCTCCTCGGCCGAGTCCACCAGCACGAAGCGCATCGCCTGCCGCACCTCCTCCGGCACGTCGTCTAAGTCGCGCTCGTTGCGGCGAGGTAGGATCACGGTGCGGATACCGGCCCGGTAGGCGGCCAGTACCTTCTCCCGGATACCGCCCACCGGCAGCACCTTGCCGCGCAGCGTGATCTCCCCGGTCATGGCCACGTCCGGGCGCACCGGCCGGCCGCTGGCCAGCGAGGCCAGGGCAGTGAGGATAGTGACCCCGGCGGAGGGCCCGTCCTTGGGCACGGCGCCCGCCGGCACGTGCACGTGCACCGCCTTGCGCTCGAAGACGCGCGGGTCGATGCCCAACTGCTCGGCGTTGGAGCGCAGGTAGGTGAGCGCCGCCTGCGCCGACTCGCGCATCACGTCGCCCAGCATGCCGGTGAGGATGAGCTGCTCCTCCTGCGCCGGCATCATGGCCGCTTCGACGAACAGCACGTCGCCGCCGGCAGGCGTCCAGGCCAGGCCGGTCGCCACGCCCGGCCGGTCGATCCGCTCGGCGACCTCGTCGTAGAAGCGAGGCCGGCGCAGGTAGTCCGGGATCTGCTCGGCCGTAACGCGGATCGGGGTTGGCGCACCCTCGCTGATGCGGCGGGCCGCCTTGCGCAGGATGGCGGCGATCTCGCGCTCCAGGTTGCGCACCCCGGCCTCGCGCGTGTACTCGCGGATGATGCGCCGGATGGCGTCGTCTTCGATGATCACCTCGTCCTCGCGCAGGCCATGGGCGCGGAGCTGTTTGGGCAGCAGGTAGCGGCGGGCGATGTGCAGCTTGTCCAGCTCCGTGTAGCCGGGGAGGGTGATCACCTCCATGCGGTCCAGCAGCGGTGGCGGGATGGTGTCCGTGGTGTTGGCCGTACAGATGAACAGCACGCGCGAGAGGTCGAACGGCACGCCCAGGTAGGTGTCCACGAAGGCGTGGTTCTGGGCCGGGTCCAGCACCTCCAGCAGGGCGGCCGAGGGGTCGCCGTGGATGCCCACGCCCAGCTTGTCTACCTCATCCAGCATGAACACGGGGTCGGCCGTCTCCACGCGCCGTAGCGCCTGGATGATGCGGCCCGGCATAGCGCCGATGTAGGTGCGGCGGTGGCCGCGGATCTCGGCCTCATCGTGCACGCCGCCCAGGCTCACCCGGATGAACTTCCGCCCCATGGCGCGGGCGATGCTCTGCCCGAGCGAGGTCTTGCCCACCCCCGGCGGACCGACGAAGCAGAGGATGGGCTCCCGCCGCGCCTCCTCGCCCGGCACCGCCTGCCCTTCAGCGGCCGCGGCCTTTGCCAGGCGCTCCTCGCGCAGCTTTTTCACCGCCAGGTACTCCAGGATGCGCTCTTTGACCTGCTCGAGGTCGTAATGGTCCTCATCCAGCACCTGGCGGGCACGGGCGATGTCGATCGGACCGCCGGTGGTCTTATTCCAGGGCAGGCTGAGCAGCCAGTCCAGATAGGTGCGGATGATACCGTGTTCCGGTGAGGCGGGCGGCAGCCGCTCCAGGCGGGCCAGCTCCCGCTCGGCCTCCCGCCGGGCCTCCTCGGGCAGGTTGGCCTCTTCTAGCCGGCGGCGCAGCTCCTGGATCTCGGCCCGCTCCGGCTCCTCCTCGCCCAGCTCGCGCTGAATGGTGCGAAGTTGCTCGCGCAGGAAGTACTCGCGCTGCGCCTTGTTCATCTGCTCGCGCGTTTCGGTGGCGATCTCCCGCTGCAGCTCGCGGATGGCCAGCTCGTGCTGGAGCAGCTCCACCAACCGGCGCAGCTTGGCCGGGATGGCATCGATCTCCAGCACCTCCTGGCGGGCGGCCGTTTCCAACGGCGCGCTTGACGCGACCAAGTAGGCCACCTGGCGCGGCTCCGCCATCTCCTCCACGACCCCGGCCAGCTCGTCCGGCAACTCCGGCGCCAGCGCCACCAGGCGGCGGAACAGGTCGCGCAGCGTGCGGCTGAGGGCCTCTACCTCAAGGCCGGTCGCCTCCAGCTCGGGCGCTGGCTGGACGCGCGCCACCAGGTATGGCTCCGTGCGCAGGAAATCGATGATCCGGATGCGCTCTAACCCCTGCACCACCAGCCGCACGGTGCCGTCCGGGGCGCGCAGCATCTGGTGGATCACCGCCGCGGTGCCCACGCGGTACAGGTCCTCCGGCCCGGCTGGGCGGGCCTCCGGGTTGCGCTGTGTGACCAGGGCCAGGAGGCGGTTGCCGCGCATTACGTCGTCAACCAGGCGCAGCGACCGCTCCTGCCCCACGACGATCGGCGCCACCGCCATGGGGAAGACGACCATGTTGCGCAGCGGCAGCACGGGCAGCGCGTCGGGAATGGGGGGCGCCGCGCTGGGCGGTGTGGGAGTCGGGGGAACGGTCATGGCCTCGCTACCTCCGCCTTCGGCAACGTCACCACCAGGAAGCCCCGCTCGTAGCGCGCCTCCACCCGGTCGCGGTCGATGGGGACACGGATCGGCACCTCCACGCGGAAGGGGCCGTAGCGGACCTCAACGGCGTGGAAGCGGGTCTCTTCAGCCGGTTGCTCCCAAGGGCGCGTGCCTTCAATCACCAGGGTGTCCTCGTACAGGAGCACCTCAAAGTCTTCTTCCGCCATACCGGCGACCTCGGTCTTGACGATGATGGCCGCCTCGGTCTCGTAGAGGTCCACCGGCGGGCGCCAGTAGGTGCGGGCCAGCGTTACCGGCAGGCGCGCGCGCCACGGGTCACCCAGCGGTCCCGGCCCCAGGTCGGACACGATCTCGGCGTAACGGTAGCTCAGGCGGCGGTATCGCATCGGTGCGCATCCCTTCCCAGCGCTTCTGGCGCGCGGCAGGGCGAGCCCGGGCGGCGCTCACCCTTCCGCACGCGGTAGCTGCTGATGAGTCCATCTTCGCGAATATCGCCGTCCGTGTCTCCCCCAATCGTGGACCGCGGGATCGCCCGCCCCCACGCCGGCGCCGACGGCGCCCGGGGGCGCATACGGTCATCGGCGGGGGCTGCCGGAACGCACGGGACACAGCCCAGGGCGAGATGGCCCGGCGTCCGACGGGGCCCGGCGACCACGTCTAGCATGCCGACGGGAGCGGCGCCCGGTCTGTCAGGCAATCTCTTCACCGCGTCATCGGGCAAGACCCGCGACGCGGCGCCGCCCGGGTGGACCGTGACGCCGGCGGCGTGTTTACTATCGGCGCGCGGTCGCATCCGGCGTTCGGGCCGGATGGGGACGGAAACCACCGCACGCCGGAGGACGCTGATGACGGTCACGTTCGGCACCAACCGCTTCGGCTTCCCGCACCCTCAGCGGCTGATCGAGACGTGCCGCGCGGCGGAGGCGGCCGGGTTCACGCACCTGTGGTTCCCGGACAGCCAACTCCGCACCGGCGACGTCTTCGTCAACGTGCTCACGGCGCTCCAGCACACCGAGCGCGCCGTGGCCGGCACGCTGCTCGTCAACCCGGTGACGCGCCATCCGAGCGTGATCGCGGGCAGCATCGCCACGGTGGACCTGTACGCCCCCGGGCGCGTCATCCTCGGCCTGGGCGCGGGCGACACCGCCGTGTGGCAGGTGGGGCTGCGGCCGGCACGCCTGGCCGAGACGGAGCGGGCGGTGCACGTGATTCGCGCCCTCCTGGCCGGCGAGGGCGTGCCGCTGGGTTGGACGGCACCCTCGCGCCTGGAGCACGCCCGGCCGGTGCCGGTGATCGTGGCCGGCAGCGGGCCCAAAACGCTGCGCATGGCCGGGCGCGTGGCGGACGGCGCCGTGATCCGCGTGGGCACGGACCCGGAGCTGGTGCAATGGGGCTACGACGAGTTCCGACAGGGCGCCCTTGAGGCGGGACGCGACCCCGACCGCCTGTTCGTGGCCGGCCACTTCCACACCGTGATCCACGACGACCCGAATCTGGTGGCGGCGCGCGGCAAGGTGATGGCCGCCGGCTACTACGAGGTCAACCCCGGTCTCTGGCGGCGCCTGGGCCTGACGTGGCCGTGCGCGCCGGTGCACGAGATCCTCAAAGAGGTGCGGCCGGACTTTCACCACGCCTTTGATATGGACCTCGCCGCTCGCCACGTGGCCGCCATTCCCGTTGAGGTGGCGCGCCGCTTCTGCCTGATGGGCACGGCGGCGGAGGTGCGGGCGCAGATCGAGACCCTTGTGGCCCGCTTTCCCTGGATGCGACACATTATCCTCCAGCCGAACATGCCCGGCCCGGCGTTCATCGAGGCCTGCGCCCGCTCCATTATCCCGGCCTTTCGGTGACCGCACGCCGGCGGTGGGCCGCGTCAGGTGGCCGGTGCGTCGCGGGCGGGCGCCGGCGCCCGCCGCAGTCGGAATTGCTGCTCGTACAGTCGGGCATAGGTCCCGCCGCGGGCCAGCAGCTCGGCGTGGCTGCCCGACTCCACCACGTGGCCGCCCTCGATCACGAGAATGATGTCGGCGGCCAACACGGTGGACAGGCGGTGGGCAATGGCCAGCACCGTGCGGCCGCGCGTCAACCGCTCCAGGGCCTCCTGGATGGCGCGCTCCGTGGCGGTGTCCACGCTGGACGTGGCCTCATCAAGGATAAGGATGGCCGGGTCTTTGAGCAGGGCGCGGGCGATGGCCACCCGCTGCTTCTCCCCGCCGGAGAGCCGATAGCCGCGCTCGCCCACCACGGTGTCGTAGCCCTGGGGCAGCGTCATGATGAACTCGTGGATGTTGGCCGCCCGTGCCGCCGCCTCGATCTCCGCATCGGTGGCATCCGGCCGGGCATAGCGCAGGTTCTCGCGGATGGAGGCGTGGAACAGGTGGGGCTCCTGGCTAACCACGCCGATATTGGCAGCCAGCGAGGCCAGCGTCACGTCGCGCACGTCGTGGCCGTCGATCGTCACCCGCCCGCGGTCCACGTCGTACAGGCGCGGCACCAGGTAGGCGATGGTGGTCTTGCCGGCGCCGGACGGCCCCACCAGCGCCGCGAACGTCCCCGGCGGCAGGTCAAACGAGACGCCGCGCAGGACCGGCCGTCCGGGGACGTAGGAGAACCACACGTCCTCGAAGCGCACGTGGCCGCGCACCGCGCGCAGCGGCCGGGCGCCGGGCCGGTCCGTGATCTCCTGTTTGAGGTCCAGGTACTCGAACACGCGCTCGAACAGGGCCAGCGAGGAGAGCACGGTGATATGCACCCCCAACAGCGCCGAGATGGGGCCGAACAGCCGGCCGGCCAGCCCGGCGATGGCCACCACGGTGCCCAGCGAGGCCTCGCCGCCGATGATGCGGTGCCCGCCGTACCAGTACACCACGGCCGGGGTGATCGAACCGAACAGCCCCATCGCCATGCCGAACCAGCGCCCGATCATCGCCCGGCGGATGGTGAGGTCGCGGATGCGGGCCGCCGTCTGCCGGAACGCCTCCAGCTCCTCGGCCTGACGCCCGAAGGTCTTGACCAGCAGGGCGCCGCTCACGGAGAGCGTCTCCTGCATGTGCGCGTTCAGGGTGGCGAGCTGCGCCTGGGTCTCAGACAGCAGCGCCCGTTGCAGGTTGCCCACCCGCCGCGCCGGCAGCACGAACACGGGCAAAAAGGCGACGGTGAACAGCGCCAGCCGCCAGTCCAGGGCCAGCATCACCACTAGCGTGCTGCCGGCGATGATCGCGTTCTCCAGCACCGCGCCCAGGGTGTTGCTCACCACGTCCTGCACGCCGCCCACGTCGTTGCTCACCCGTGAGAGCACCTCACCGGTGCGGGTGGCCGTGAACCAGCGCAGGGACATGCCGCTCAGGTGCCGGTACAGGCGCACGCGCAGGTCGTACACCACGCGCTGTCCGGCCAGGTTGCTGAGGTAGGAGCGCAGCACGCCCACGAGGGCGCCGAGGGTGACCAGCGCCACCATCACCAGGACCAGCAGGTTAAGCTGGAACCCGTCTCGCCGGGGAATGGCCACGTCGATCAGCCGACGGATAAGCAGGGGTGGCCCCAGCCCCACGGTGGAGGTCACCAGGATGGTGAGCAGGTAGACGGCGAACAGCAGGCGGTGCGGCCACAACAGCGCCAGCGCCCGGCGCAGGGTGGGCCAGGCGGGGCGCTGGGGCTTTGCCCGTCGCAGGCTGCCCCACGGCCCGCCGTGGTGCCCCCACCCCTCGAGCGGGGGCACTGGCGCGCGACCGTTGACGGATGGCGTGGACACGCGGCGTCACACCTCCGGGGAGAGTGCTCTCTCAGAATGGCGCGTTCGTGTGGCGGGCACACCGCCCATCCGGGCAGGTGCGGGACTGGCAAGTTGGACGGCTATGACCCCGCTGGCCATCAGTACCGACCGTTTCCCGCATCCCCGGCTCTCCGCCGTCCGGCTCATCCTCTTGCATCCCCGCACCGGGTGGCGCATAGTGCGCATCACGCGGGTGGTCTGCCATCACCCCTGGTCGGAGGCTTCTCATGACGGCGATCGATCTGAGCGGCATCGAGGTGCGCGGGCCGGCGGTAGCCCGCGCCGATGAGGTGCTCACGCCCGAAGCGCTCGCCTTTGTGGCGCGCCTGCACCGGGAGTTCAACCCCACGCGCGAGCGGTTGCTGGCCGCTCGCCACGAACGGCAGGCACGCCTAGACGCCGGTGAGCGGCCGGACTTCCTGCCGGAGACGCGCCCGGTACGCGAAGGCGATTGGCGGGTGGCGCCAGCGCCCAAGGACCTCCTGGACCGGCGCGTGGAGATCACCGGCCCCGTGGATCGGAAGATGATCATCAACGCCCTCAACTCCGGCGCCAAGGTGTACATGGCCGACTTCGAGGACGCCAACTCCCCCACCTGGGAGAACTGCGTGGGCGGCCAGGCCAACCTGATGGACGCCGTGCGGCGCACTATTGCCTTTGAGAGCCCGGACGGGCGCGTCTACCGCCTGAACGAGAAGACCGCCACCCTGCTCGTGCGCCCGCGCGGTTGGCACCTGGAGGAGCGGCACCTGCGCATCGACGGACGCCCGTCCGCCGCCGCCCTGGTGGATTTCGGCCTGTACTTCTTCCACAACGCGCACGAGCTGTTGGCGCGCGACACCGGGCCCTACTTCTACCTGCCCAAGCTGGAGAGCCACCTGGAAGCCCGCCTTTGGAACGATGTGTTCCTGTTCGCACAGGACGCGCTGGGCGTGCCGCGCGGCACCATCCGGGCCACGGTGCTGGTGGAGACGATCCTGGCCGCCTTCGAGATGGACGAGATCCTGTACGAGCTACGCGAGCACAGCAGCGGCCTCAACGCCGGCCGGTGGGACTACATCTTCAGCATCATCAAGAAGTTCCGGCACCGACCGGACTTCGTGCTGCCGGACCGCGCCCAGGTCACGATGACCGTCCCCTTCATGCGCGCCTACACGCAGCTTCTGGTCAAGACCTGCCACCGCCGCGGCGCCCACGCCATTGGCGGCATGGCCGCCTTCATCCCCAGCCGCCGCGACCCGGAGGTCAACCGTGTGGCACTGGCCAAGGTGCGCGAGGACAAGGAGCGCGAGGCGAACGACGGCTTCGACGGTACCTGGGTGGCACACCCGGACCTGGTACCGGTGGCGATGGCGGAGTTCGACAAGGTGCTGGGCGAGCGCCCGAACCAGGTGGAGCGCCAGCGCGACGATGTCCACGTCACGGCCGCCGACCTGCTGGACGTGCGCGTGCCGGGCGGCACCATCACCGAGGCCGGCCTGCGCAACAACGTCAGCGTCGCCATCCAGTACCTGGAGTCGTGGCTGCGCGGCACCGGCGCCGTGGCCATCTTCAACCTGATGGAGGACGCCGCCACCGCCGAGATCGCCCGCTCCCAGGTGTGGCAGTGGGTGCGTCACGGCGCCCGCCTGCACGAAGGGCCGCCGGTGACGCGGGAGCTGGTGCGCGCCATCGAGCAAGAGGAGCTGGCCAGGCTGCGCGAGGCGCTGGGCGCGGCAACGTACGAGGCCGGGCGCTTCACCGATGCGGTGGCCCTCTTTGAACAGGTGGCCCTGGGCGAGGAGTTCGTGGAGTTCCTCACCATCCCCGCCTACGCCTACATCGACTGACGCGCCACCCCCTGACACGCACAGGGCCAGGAACCGATGATGTGGTCCCTGGCCCTCCTCTCTTTCGCGCGCCGCGCCCGTCCACGGCCTCACGCCGTGTCGAGCACGCCGGCCTCCAGCGGACGCGGTTGCGGGCGGGCCCGCTCCGTGGTGCGGTGCGCGCACAGCACGCACAGCCGCGCCCCCTCATGCTCCGGCTCGGTCAAGGGTTCACGACAGATCGCACATCGCGCCATGACCATCACCCCTCGACGCCGGCACGGCTAGCGGCCGGCGTTCCTACGCGTTCATCTGACCAAGAAACCCGCAATCCGACGCGGATCGCCGGTGCGATGCATCCCCGTCCAACCGGACGGCCGATCACCGACGGGCAGAGCACCGGCCATACCCCACGATAAGCCGGGTATGCTCTATTTGCCAAGACAGTTTGTATAGACGTAAGCTATAGAATTCATCGGACGATCAGCGCCCGAGGGCGCTCCGCAGCCATGCCGCGGCGGTGGACCGCGCGGGCGCCGGGCGCGGACGCACGGCGAAGCCCAACGCCAGGCGCAGCGCGGGCGCGGTCAGGGGTGAGCCGGCGGCCGAGGCCATGATGGCCTGCTCCAGCAGGGAGCCGGGCGGCACGGCCGAGAGCAGGCTGATCCCGAAGAACAGCGGCAGAAACACCGGCTCCCAGGCGATCCGCGGCGGCAATGTCACCGGCCCGTCGCCGGCTGCCAGCGCGTGATGCGCCGCCTCCGCTAGGCGACTGCCGGCGCGCAGCGCCCAGGAGATGCCCTGCCCGAAGGCGGGGTCGGTCTGGGTGGCGGCGTCGCCGATAGCGGCGAAGCCGGGCCGCGTCGTGCGGCGCAGGGCATTGCGCAGGCCGCGTACCGGCACCGGCCGGGTGGCCAGACGGACGTGGCGCAGCCGCTCACGCAGGCCGGGGTAGCGGCGCAGCTCCGCCAGCATCCGCTCGCCCCATTCAGCGCGCGGCCAGCGGTCCGGCGGCACCATCACGCCGGCCACGCGCAGGCCGGCGTCGGCGGGGAGCATGGAGGCGGAGCGGCCCCGGTCGTAAAAGCCCTCCAGGCAGGGGCGCTCCTCCCCCGGCACGCCGTCCAGGTAGGCGATGAGCGCCGTGTGCCGGTTGGGCAGCAGCCGTTCCGGCAGGCGCGCCAGACGTGCCAGGCGGGAGCGGCGTCCATCGGCGGCCACCACCAGCCGCGCGCCGATGCGCCGGGTCTCGTCCGCGGGGCCGCGCGCCCGCACACCGGTCACAATGCCCTCACGGCCGAGCAGCGCCTCCACGCTCCAGCCCAGACGCACCTCGGCGGTCGGCTGGCGGCACACCGCGCCCAGCAGGATGGGGTCCAGCAGGTGACGGCGCAGGCTGAGGCCGTAGGGGTGCTCGCACCAGCCGCGCGGCAGGGATGCCTCCAGGCGCACGCCGTTCAGCGTCAGGCGCACACCCCACCAGCGCTGCGCCCCGGCCCGCTCCACCTCGTCCAGCACGCCCATGGCCGCCAGCACGGACAGCCCGGCGGGCATAATCGCGTGCGTGCACAGGCGCGGGTGCGGCACCGGCCCTCGATCCAGGAGCAGCACCCGCCAGTTGCGCGCGGCCAGCAGGGCGGCCGCGGCACAGCCCGCCGGCCCGGCGCCGGCGATGACCACATCCCAGCACTCATCCATCACCCCGAGTATAGAGCGGCCCCGCCCGTGCACCTGAGGCGCCGCTACGCTACCCTGAGCGACGGAGCCCCCCGGCAGCCATAAGACAACCGTTCGAACCGGAACATGGACGTCACCCTGCACCTCCTCGACCCGTGGACCGCCGACCAGTTGGCGGGCGGGCGGCTCGACCCGCTGCGGACCCTGTGTCTGCCCGCCCCGCACGCCGACATCGTCGCCCGGGCCGCCGCCGCCCTGGCCAACAGCCGCGGTGGTGACCTGCTGCTGGGCGCGATGATGGCGCCCGACGGCACGCTCACGCGCGCCCGCGGCCTGCCCGTGGCGGAGGCGGAGGCGGTGCTGGCGGCCGGCCTGGCCAAGATCGATCCGCCCATCGGCCACCTGGTGCGCACGCGCCTGGTGGAAACGCCCGTGGGCGGCGTGCTGGTGGTGCGCGTGCGCATGAGCCCCTCCACGCCGCACCTGGTCACCGATACGGGCGTCATCCCCCGCCTCACCGAGGAGGGCATGCGCCCGGTGACGAGCCGACGGGAGCTGGACGACCTCTACGCCCGCGGTCGCGGCGAGCGCGAGCGCGCCGGTCGCCTGATCGACGCCATGGCGGAGAAGCTGGCGCTGGCCCACTACGCCTTCTACAACCTGGCGATCATCGCCTGCACCCACGAGCCCACGGCCGAACCGTTCAGCGCCGCGGCGGCCGGGGCGCTGGCGCCGGCAGACGACCCGTTCGTGCGCGCGCACAACCTGCACGAGGTGGAGCCGCAGGTGAGCCCGGGCGAGATCGAGCTGCGCACCCCAGGCGAGACGGGCGCCTACATCCGGGTGACGCGCAACGGCAGCGTGGCCGCCGGCGAGGTGCAGCGCCGCCCCTACCACGAGGAGCTGGACACCGCCGCCCACCTGCGCGAGCGGCTCCTGGCGCTGGCCGCCACCGCCTGCCGCCTGCTGGCCCCCGCCGAGGATGCCGTGATGGTACCGCACCTGTTCGTGGAAGGGGTGCGCGGTCTGCGCCTGGTGCTGGACCCGGAGCGGCGCCTGACCACCCGCGCGGCGCCCCAGGACACCGGGCGCTATCCGCTGGTGCTGGGCAACCCGCGCGACCCCGCCTACCCGCAACGCCTGGCTGAGGAGGCCCTGAGCCGCCTGGACGCCCTGTTCCCTCCGCCGACGGAGTGAGACGGAGCCGGCTTCTGGCGGCGTGGGGCGGGTCCGTATACTGCCCGCGAGCGGAGGTGCGGGCATGGATGTGGAGCGGCTGCGGCGCCCGGGCGGCACCAGCGGCGGCCTGGGCACCTTCCTCCTCGGGCTGGTGATGGCCATCGTGGGCGGCTACCTGTTCATCGACCGCGTCACGGTGGTCAGCTCGCCGTGGGAGTTGTTCGGCATAAGCGGCTACTCGCTCTCCCTCGTGCCGCTCATCTTTGGCATCTTTTTCCTGTTTCTGGATGGCCGCTCGCTGCTGGGCTGGGCGCTCACCCTGGTCGGCGCGGTGATCGTCTTCGCCGGCATTATCTCCCACCTCACCTTCTTCTTCCGTCCGACCTCGTTGTTCTCCACGGTGGTGATGTTGGTGCTGCTCTTCGGCGGCCTGGGCCTCGTGTTCCGCTCCCTGCGCGATTTCGGCCGCGACCTTGCCTAGAGCGCGCGCTTCGGCCTCAAAGACCCTGCGTGGCGCCGGCGTGGACATCCCGTCGCCACCCGCGGTGCGTAAGCGGCAGCATCCGGCCATGGAGGGGGACGATGCTGCCACCGGCCTGGCGGCGCGGTATGGTTATGAATGGGGAGCGTCACTACCCACCAGGAGCACGGACGGGCATGAGCGAGAACCGGCGTGACATGCAGTCGACGACGCCCCAGCCTCCCGGGGCCACAGGCCCGGGAGAGCGCGAGACGAACGTGGGCTCCGCGCGGGTGAGCGTCACCGAGGACCCGCGCGCCGCGCCGCCCGCCCAGCACGCGGTGCTGGCCGAGCCGGTCCGCGAGGAGGTCATGCCCAAAGAAGGCATGCACATCCCCCGCCTACCGCCGGACGCCCTCTTCGATTGCACGATCATCGGTGCCGGTCCCACCGGTCTGTTCGCCGCGTTCTACGCCGGCATGCGCGAGATGAGCGTCAAGATTATCGATTCGCTGGGCGAGCTGGGCGGTCAGGTGGCCGCGCTCTACCCGGAGAAGTACATCTACGACGTGGCCGGCTTCCCCAAGATCAAGGGCAAGGACCTGGTGGCCGCCTGCGCTGAGCAGGGGCTTCAGTTCGGCGCCACGGTGTGCCTGGGCGAGCGCGTGGAGAAGCTGGAGCGGCAGCCGGACGGCACCTTCCTGCTCACCACCAACTGGCAGCAGCACCGCTCGCGCACGGTGATCATCTGCGCCGGCGTGGGCGCGTTCGCCCCGCGCAAGCTGCCCAACATGCCGGAGCTGGACGAGCTCGAGGGCACGAGCGTCTTCTACTTCGTGCGTGACCCGGAGCAGTTCCGCGACCGGCGGGTGCTGATCGTGGGCGGTGGCGACAGCGCCCTAGACTGGGCGCTCAACCTGGAGCCGATCGCCCGCAAGACCACCCTCATCCACCGGCGCGACCGTTGGCGCGCGCATGAGGACACCGTGGCCAAGGTGATGCGCTCCTCGGTGGACGTGCGCGTGTTCCACGAGGTGCGCCGCGTGGAGCGCGAGAACGGCGTCCTGCGCGCCGTGACCATCTTCGACAACCGCACGGACGCGGAGACCACCCTGGAGGTGGACCGGCTGCTGCTGTGCCTGGGCTTCATCGCCAACATCGGCCCCATCCGCGAGTGGGGGCTGGAGATCGTGGACGGCGGCATCGCCGTGGACAGCACCATGGCCACCAACATCCCCGGCGTGTTCGCCGCCGGCGACATCGCCCGCTACCGCGGCAAGCTCAACCTGATCGCCACCGGCTTCGCCGAGGCGGCGATCGCCGCCAACCATGCCAAGCACTTCATCGACCCGCGCAGCCGCGTCTTCCCGGGCCACTCCTCGGAGAAGTCGCCGGAGTAGCGGGCCGCCGGCTACAGCTCGATCACGATCTTGCCCATCTGCAGGCCGGCCTCCAACCGGGCCAGCGCCTCGCGCGTGCGCTCGAAGGGGAAGCGGGCGTCAATCACCGGTTGGATCCGGGCCGTTTCCACCAGGCGTAGCATGGCCAGCATGTCGTCGCGCGTGCCCATCGAGGCGCCGAGGATGTTGAGCTGGCGCCAGAAGACGCGCGCCAGGTCGGCCGGCGGGTTGGGACCACCGGTGGCGCCCGCCACCACGATGGTCCCGCCGGGGCGCAGGGAGCGCAGGCTCTCGCCCCAGGTGGGCTCGCCCACGCTCTCCATGACGGCGTCCACGCCCCGCCCGCCGGTCAACTCTAGCACCCGGCGGGCGGAGCCGCGGCCCGTCTCCAGGGCGTGGTCGGCCCCGATCTTGAGCGCCGCCTGGCGCTTGGCCTCATCGCGCGAGGTGACGAACACGCGCAGCCCGGCGGCCTTGCCCATCTGGATGAGGGCGGTGGCCAGGCCGCCGCCGGCGCCTGGGATGAGCACGCTGTCGCCGGGGCGCAGCCGCGCGCGCGTGAACAACATGCGGTAGCCGGTGAGGAAGGCCGTCCCCAGACAGGCGGCCTCGGCGTCCGAGAGGTGCGCGGGCTTGGGCAGCACGTTGACGGCGGGCAGCACGACGTAGTCCGCCAGCGTGCCGTCCACCTTATCCGAGAGCATCCCCCACTCGCGGCAGAGGGACGGGTCCGGCCCCAGGCAGGCCTCGCAGTGGCCGCACGTCACCACCGGGTACAGCACCACCTCGCTGCCGGGCTCCGGCGTGCCGGCCGGCCGGTTGGGTCCGTAGGACTCCACCACCCCAGCCGCCTCGCAACCCAGGATGCGCGGCAGATCGATGGGCACGCCGGCCACCCCGCGCAGGGTCCACAGGTCGTGGTGGTTGAGGGATACCGCCCGCACCCGCACCAGGGCCTCGCCCGGCCCCGGCGTGGGCGTGGGCCGCTCGCCGATCTCCAAGTTCTCCAGCGGCCGCTCGCCGCCCAGCTTCACCGCGTACGCTGCCCGCATCGGCGCCTCCCTGAAACAGACTGGCGTGCGGCCGGCGTCCCTGCAGGTCGGGGCGCCCGCACCGCCAGGCACAGGGTATACTGGCCCCACCGTGAGGATCGAGACGCTGTTCGTGAACGGCCGCATCCTGACCATGGACCCGGCCCGGCCGCAGGCGGAGGCGGTGGCCGTGGCCGGCGGCCGCGTGCGCGCCACCGGCGCCACCGCCGCGCTGCTGGCCCGGCGCGAGCGCGACACGGCGGTCATCGACCTGGGCGGGCGCTTCGCCTGCCCGGGGTTCATCGACCCGCACAACCATTTCTCCCTCACGGCCCTGGCCCCCGCCGAGGCCGACTGCCGTACACCGCCGCTGCGCTCCATCGCCGAGCTGCAGGAGCGGATCCATGCCCTCGCCGTCACGCTGCCGGCCGGGGCTTGGATCCGCGCCCACGGCTACGACGAGACCGCCCTGCGCGAGCGGCGTCATCCCACCCGCTTTGAACTGGACGCGGCGGCACCGGACCATCCGGTGGTGCTGGTGCACTGGAGCGTGCACCGCTGTGTGCTCAACTCGGCGGCACTGGCCGCGCTCGGCCTCGGGGCCCAGACGCCCGACCCGCCCGGCGGCTGGATCGTGCGCGATCCGCTAGGCCTGCCCCTCGGCCTGCTGTACGAGACGGCCACCAACGCGGCCCAGGCCGTCTCGCTGCGCGCCTACGCGGAGCGGGTGGCCGTGTACGCGCCGGCGCTGTTCCAGGCCAACGCCCGCGCCCACCTCGCCGCCGGCATCACCGCCCTGGGCGACGCCTACGTCGGCCCGCCGCTCCTGGGCCTGTATCAGACCGCCGCGGCCGGTGACGGCCTGCCGCTACGGGTGAGCGCCTACTGCGGCAGCGCCGAGGGGCTGTTCGCGCCGCCGCGCGCCTGCCTCACCGATCCAGCGACGTGGCCCGATGCCGGCAGCGGGGATGGGGCGTTCCGCCTGGTGGGGGTCAAGCTGTTCGTGGACGGCGGGGGCAACACTACGGCCGCCTCGCGGGTCGGCCACCCGGCGCATCCGGCCCCACGCCCACCGCGCGCGTTCTACCGCCAGGAGGAGTTGGACGCACTGGTGGAGGCGGCGCACGCGCGCGGTCTCCAGGTCGCGGTGCACGCCGCTGGCGATATCGCCGTGGCCATGGCGCTCACCGCCATGGAGCGGGCGCGGGCGAAGCACCCGCACCGAGAGCCGCGCTTTCGCATCGAGCACGCCGTGCTCTTGTCGGACGCCCTCATCCGCCGACTGGCCGCCGTGGGCGCGGTGGTGGTCACTCAGCCCCTGGCGATCACCTACCACGCCGGCCACGTGGCGCGGGCGCCGCTGGCGGAGGGACTGCGTTACCTGCCCCTGCGCGACCTGCTCGCGGCCGGCGTCACCGTGGCCGCCAGCTCGGACGCGCCGTGCTACCCGCTCCACCCGCTGCTGCACGTGTGGGCCGCCGTGACCCGGGCCACGGTGGGCGGTGACGTCCATGCCCCCGAGCAGCGGCTGACGGTGGAAGAGGCGCTGCGCATGGCGACCGTGCACGCCGCCCGAGCCACGTTCACGGCAGACGAGGAGGGATCGCTGGCCCCGGGCCGACGCGCCGACATCGTGGTGCTCTCCGCCGACCCGCGCACCGTGCCGCCGGACGCCCTGCGCGCGGTGCGGGTGGAGGCGGTGTACCGCGCGGGTGAGCTCGTCTATGAGCGGGCGCGGGATGGTGAGGGGCCAACGGTGGGACGGTGGGTTCCCGCGCCGTGGGGGCGTGAGGTTACCCCCGCGATGGCAGGCGCGCACGCCGGCGCAGGAGGGCGGCCAGCACCAGCGCCACTACCACGACGCCGATCATCGCCACGCCCAGCCGGCGGTCCAGCGCGATGAGCGCCAGGCTGACGGCCCCGTAGATCGCCGGCCGCACCGGGACGAAGAGCCGGTGCATCCGCCATCGCGACCGTTCGGTGGACGGGGTGGGCCGGTCGGGAGCCGGCATATCAGGCTCCCTCCCCCCAGGGAGGCGCTGGGGGGGCAGGTAGGGGGCCAGGAACCCGGGGCCAAGCTCAACCACTTCCACATGGGCCGGCGCCAGCCACACGCGGGCGACGGGCGTCGTGCGGTTGACCTCCACCACCGGCAGGTCTGTGCCCCACCGCCGCCAGGCCGCGTCCCGCTCGGCATGCGCGTCGGCGGCCGTGGCATCGACGATCACGAGCGCGGGGCGGCTGTAGGCCTGATCCTGCGTCGCGTCCGGACGCGACGATGGTGGCAGCTGCCGGATACGGTGGTAGGGCAGGTCGGCCGCGATGGCACGCCGCAGTGCGGCAGAGAGGCCGATCACATCGATGCGCGGGGAGCGCTGCGGAGCGGTTTCCACGGTCCAACCCCTGTATCGGAGTATCGGAGCGAGGCCGCTCGACCGGCGGCGGAGATCGGACGGCCGGGCCGGCAACGGCGCGGTTACCGCGGGTCACCGCGATGGTAGCAGCTCACCTGCCGCCCGATCGTAAGAGCGACGCAGGAAATGTGTAGGAACTGGCTGGTACGGACAAGCCCTGCGGCACGGAAGCGGCCCCACCGCGGCCAAACGGGCCTGTGCCGACGCTACATCACGGCGGTACGGTGAATCGGGGGCGGCGCGGTGGCCGCCCTGAGGACTCAGAGGGAGGTCTCCACCATGACGTTGAAAGAGCGCATCGCTGCCGATTTGAAAGAGGCCATTCGCAGCGGCGACGAGCGGCGCAAGATCGCGTTGCGGATGGTGAGCGCGGCCATCCGCAACGCGGAGATCGCCGCCGGCCGCGAGCTGGACGACGCGGGCGTCCTCCAGGTACTCCAACGGGAGATCAAACAGCGACGCGACAGCATTGCGGAGTTCCGCAAAGGCAACCGGCCGGACCTGGCGGAGAACGAACAGGCCGAGATCGACGTCTTGCAGGCCTACCTGCCCCGCCAGCTCACCCGTGAGGAGATCGTGGCCGCGGCGCGGGACGTGATCGCGGAGACGGGGGCCAGAGGGCCGGGCGATAAAGGCAAGGTGATGCCGGTGCTGATCAAGCGGCTGGCGGGCCAGGCCGAGGGGCGCGTCATCAACGAGGTGGTAACCGAGCTGCTGGCCGGAGCGCGTTAGGGCTCGGTGGACGGAGATGCAACCGCGCCGCGCGTGTCCGGGGAAGGACAGCAGGCGCGGCGCAGGATGGCGAGCAGGTCTTCGGGGCCGGTGCCCTTATCGATCACGAGCGCGCCGAGGTCGCGCGCTCGCGCCCGGCAGGTGGTGCCGACGCGCAGGGTGAGGATCACCAGGGTTTTCGTGTCGCGTGCCAGTTGCGCGAGCGCGCCGTGATACTCGCCGCACGGGTCAACCAGAATAACGTCCGGCCGCAGGGCCGGGGCGCGGGCCGCGGCCTCCTCCGGGGAGGCCGCCTCACCGATGACTTCGAAGTCGTCCGTCGCCTCCAGGAGCGCCGCCAGCGCCTCGCGGACATCCGCGCGAGCATCGGCGATGAGCACGCGTACCCGGCCGGCGTTCGTGGTCATCCCTGCATCCTCCCTGCGTCGTTGCCTGTACCGAGTGTGCCGCGCGGCCGTCGATCCGGCAACCGTCCTGAAGACGTATCCCGCGGGCCGTTCGGCCCCCTCCTTCCGACCGCGCTCCGTCGGGGATTTGCCGCCGAACCGCGTGGCCCGTGCGGGTGAAACACCCCACATTGATGACCGTTATCGCAAGCGAGGTTCGATCGGCCGTCGGCCGGGGGAGGGGGTGCCATGCGGCGGTTCCACCGTGCAGGAGAGCTAGCGCTGGCCGTACTGGTGTTCACGCTGCTTGCGGTGAGACCGGCACCGGCGCGGGCGCAGGAGGGCGTGTGTGATCCGGATGAGGTGGGAGCCTGCCTGGAGCTTCCCATCGAAGCGCCGGGAGAGGCAGGGGATGGCCGCACCCAACCCTCCCCGGCCGCGCCGCTGCCGCCGCGCCCCTGCCCGCCCACGTCCGCGGTCGCGCCGGATGTGATCGAACGCGCCGCCCCGGCCATCCCACTGCCGCCGCGCTGTCCCCCCGCGCAGGAGCTGGCGGCGGCCGTCAACCGCGCCAACCTGGCCTTTGTGCGCGCCTTCCGCACCCTGGACCCACGGGTGCTGTCTATAGCCTGGGGCGGCGAGGCGTTCGCCGAGCTGCAAGGCCAGATAGCGCTGTTGCGTGCAGCAGGCCGCTACGCCACCCCACGCCTGTTGAGCATCAGATTGGTAGACATGGCATGGAGCGGTAGCACGGCGCAGGTGCGGACGGTGGAGCACTGGCTCTACCAGGAGCGGTGGCTGGGCACGGGCGAGCTGGCGCTGGAGCAGGACCAGTGGGTAGAAAACCGCTACACGCTCGCCCGCCGGATGCCGGGCGACTGGATCGTGGTGCGCGACGTGATCACGCTTATCAACGCCCCGGCGTCGCCTGTCGTCCTGCGCGTGACGACCGACCGCGACGAATACGCCGTCGGTGATCTCGTGACCGGCACGGTGAGCAACGAGGGCGCCGTGGCGGTGACAGCCGGCGGTGGCTACGCCTGCGGGCCGTTCCGCATCGAGTGGTTCGGGCCGGAAGGCTGGCAGCGCGCGCCGGTGCCGGAGCCACTGCTTCCCTGTTCGGCCATCGCTCAGATCGTCCGCCCCGGCGAGTCGCGGACGCAGACCCTGCCGGGCGCGCCGGGGCCCGGCATCTACCGCCTGGCCTTCCACTACAGCGTCGAAGGAGGCGAGGGGAGCGGCGTGGCGTACTCCGCTCCCTACCTGGTGCGTTAAGCCGTCCGCGAACGGTGACGGCCAGCCCCCGCCCGGGAAGCGAGCGGACAGAGTTCTTGAAATCCACCGGGGCGGGCCTAGACGTACCCACAAGGGGAACCCGTGGGGAGTGGCCTCGCCCACGGGTTCCAGAGGAGGGAGGAAGCAGAGCGGCGCCGTCGTGCGGCCCGCTCTGCTTTCATTGTGGATCATTCGTCAAGCGCGCACTTCGGCGGGCACCGTCGGTTCGCCGCCTCTCACCGAGTTCGGCCGCGCCGCTACCGTAACAGCGGCACGAGCACACCCTGCGGCACGCTCGCGGGCGACGTGATCAGCACGGTCACCACGGCGTAGGGTGTGATCACCGGGCGGAAGCCGGTCACCCCCGGCTCGTACCGCACGGTCAACGGGCTGCCGGCAGGCCGCCACTCCACCCACTGATACTTGCCGTCCAGCCCCAACGCCGCCAGCACGGTGTCGATCGGGCCGGCCGGGCCGGTGTACAGGAAGTTGTACACGCCCGGCCGTAGCTCCAGCACCGTCACACCCGAGCCAGCCGGCGTTGAAGCGGGCGTTGGCGTGACCGTCGGCAGCGCGGTGGGCGCACCGGTCGGGCGCGGCGTGGGCGTGGGCGACGGCGTGCTCGGGGCCGGGGTGGAGGCAGGTGGAGCCGATGCCGCGGCCGGCGGTGGCGCGACCGCGCGGGTCGGCGGAGGCGGCGCGGGCGCCGTTGTCGTCGATGTAGTGGGCGGCAGCGTGGGCAGCGCGACGGCGCCGGGCGGGCCGCCGGGGCGGGCGGTGGCCTCCGGGGTGCCCGTTGCGTCGGGCGTGCCCTCCGCTGGGGCTTCGGTCTGCCGGGACGGGGGTGTGGCGGTCTCGGCAGGCTCAGCGGTCGGCGTGGGTGCGGACGAGCTCGTTCCCGCCGGGGTGGCGCGCTCCTGCGCCTGCGCCTCGGCGGCGCGATTCGCTTGCCGGCGCGTCTGCGCCGCGGCGCTGAGGGCGACCTGCGCCGCCTGGTGCGCCTCCACCACCACCGGTGGCGGCGGGCCGGCCGCGGCTGCCTGCTGGGCCTCCTGCTCCACCTTCGCCGCCGCCTGTTGGATCACCGTCTGCTGGACCGCCACGCGCTGCTCGATGCGGCGCACCTCCTGCGGCGGCGCTGCCTGCGGCCGCTCCAGGGGTTTGGTCGCCTCCGCCAGCTCGGCCCGGTAGGCGCGCGTCACCTCCGGGATCTCCTGGTAACGGCCGATAACGGCGAGCTGTCGGATCTCGCGCGCCCGTTCATCGGCGCGGTCCAGGTGGTCGCGCAGGCCCAGGGCGAGCAGCACTTCCTCGGTCTTGAGCTTGAGGCCGTAGTTCCAATCGCCCGGGAGGGCGTCGGCGCTGGTGACCGCCGCCACGGGCGCCAGCACCATCGCCAGCAGCACCAGCGCGGCCGCCGCCATCGCCAAGGCCGGCCGCCGCAGCCCATGCCACCACGGTGCCGGACGCGCGACCGCCGAGGGCGCGGCCGCTGCGGCCAACACGCGGGCGCGCAGCCGCTGGGCAAAGGCCGGGTCGGGGGTGGCGCTGCTCAGGCCGCGACGCACGCCGGCCGCGGCGCGCAACAGCGGCCCTAGGCGGGCGGCGTGCCGCGGATGGGCGGCCAGGCACGACTCCACCGTGGCCTCGCCCGCCTCGATGGCGGCCAGGCAGCGCGCCAGCACCTCGCCGAAACGCTCCGCCGGTGGCCGGCGGAAGAGGATCCGCACGTCACACCACCCAGGACGCGCGGCACCGGGCACCGTGCCGTCCGCGCCCACTCCGCCGGGCCACGCCCCAGGGCCCGGCCGGGATTTCCACTGTAGCAAAGGCTATGGAGCCCAGCTATAAGCGGAACGCCCGCCGGCGGCCCGAGGTTAACTTCGCTTGCGCGTGAATCGGGTGCCGAATCGGGTGTGAGGCCGAGGCAGATGTGGTGCACAGCGCGGCGGCGGCGTGATACGGTGAGGGGCGGTCATCGCACACCCTGGACCCCTGTGGAGGCCCCATGCGCTCGCTGCTGATCGCCGGCGCCGTCGCGACGCTGCTCGCCGCGGCCTGCGCCCCGGTGGAGACCAACCGTCGTGCGCGGCTGCCGGCCACGACCACCCCGATCGTGCAGACGCTGATCGCGGTCGACCCGCGCCAGCTCGTGCTGGACGAGAAGGCGTTCCTGCCGGGGCAGTGGAAGATGCAGGAGGGCACGCTCTTTACCGGACAGTGGAACCGCGCCTGGGACCGCGACCCTGCCGACCCCGGCTCCACCACCGGCGCCACCCGCGTCACCATCCAGGCCACCCTTTTCCCCTCGCTGGAAGAGTCATCGGAGAAGTTCGCGCAGACGGCCGTCGGCGCCGGCGGACGGGACACGGTTCAGCGCGTGATCGCGCTGCGCGGCTTCGATACGGCGAACATTCAGGTTACAGAGGTGCCACTGGACGGGCTGGGCTTGGACGAACAGACCGCCTGGCGCGCCGAGTTCTCCCGCGGCTCGGCCACCGAGCGGTACGTGCAGTACTTCGTCTACCTGCGCGTGCGCAACGTCCACGCCACGCTCACTACCTTTGCGCAAAGCGTGAACGGCACCGAGGCACCCAAGTTGCTGGAGGAGACCAAACAGCTCGCCCAGCGCGAGGCGGCCCTGCTACGCGCCCAGCCGGCCACACCGCAGGTGGTCCCCACCCCGGCCGGCCCCAGCGCCACCGGCCCCGGCCCCAGCCGCAACTGAGCGCGCTGCGCACCAGGCCCCCATAGCCGAAGCCGGGCGGCTGCCGTTCTGTACACACTTCTTACTCTGGCGCGGTGTCCGGACGAGAGGGTGAGGAGATCGTGCCGTGGCCGTTGGTCGGCGCCAGGCCGCGCCCGGCAAGGCGCTGATACTCACCAGGACGGGCACGCGCCAAGGCGGCGAGAGCCCGACTGACGGCGGCCCGCACCGCCTCCACGTCCCCATCCTCTCGCACCAGTGCTGCCGCGTGCCGGGCCGCCTGCGCAGCCTCGTCCACCATTCGCTCCACCTCATCCATCGTGCCGGCCGGCAGGTGAGCCAGAAACTCCCGCCACGAGGTGAGACTGAGCGCGGGATCCGCGACTGTCGTCGGACCTGGCGGGCTGGCAGGGGGCACTGTGGGGGCCGTGAGCAAGCTCCACACCTGCACGAGCGCCGCTGCGGCCCGGTCAAGATACGTGAGAAGGACCCCAGTAGCGCGGTCCTCTGCCGTCAGCCGCTTGGCGAGGCTGGTGTAGCCCTGGGCCATCGTTAAGGCGTTAGCCAGCCACGCCTGTTTCGGCTCGTCGAACGCAGCGATATAGGTTGACCAGCGCATGGTACCTGCTCCTTGCGCGAGTGGCACGCTAGCGTGTCTCTCTTATTTAGTAGAGCTTCCCCGCCCACGCACCGTCATGATCCAGGCGAGGCATTTGGTGTAGCATGGGCCTGCCGCGGGGCGGCATCACCACCCCGCCGCGGGCCGCAGAATCGGTCGGAGGTGCTGTCATCGCGTCCCCCACGCCGGCACCGGTAGTCGCGGTGTTCAACTCCAGCGCCGACGTTGTGACCCTCCTCCGTGAGGTGCTGCAGGAGGAGGGCTTTGTGGTCGTCACAGCCCACGTCCCCGACATCAAGGCCGGGCGCGAAGACGTGCTCGCCTTCCTGCAGCGCTATGAGCCACGGGTTGTCATCTACGATATCTCGCCCCCCTACGCCGAAAACTGGACGTTCTTCCGCCTGCTCCAGGACACCGAGGCGGCCCGTGGTCGGCAGTTCATCGTGACCACCACGAACCTGCGGGCGCTTGCCGAGACAGCAGGTGACGCCAAGGCGATCGAGCTGATCGGGAAACCCTACGATCTGGAACAAATCGTGCAAGCGGTGCGGCGTGCGCTTGACCAGCAAGAGGGATAGTGCGTCACTCCACGCGGCTTGTCGCCGCCATGCCTCCGGTCTGCGCAGTCGACCGGGCTCCCTGCGGCTGTCGATGCTCTACGCCGGCGTGAGCAAGCGCGCCACATGAGCGAGCAGCTCCTCGATCTCGAACGGTTTGAACAACACCGAAAGCGCCGACCACGGCCGGGTGCTGAGATGTGCGGTGACGCGCGCCGGTGGATACGCCGTGGTGAGCAGCAGCGGTACCGGCGGTCCCGGCAACCCAGCCACCAGGTCCAGCACCGCAAAGTCCGGCTCATCGGCGATGCGCGCGTCACCGATCACCATGGCCGGCCGTCCTGTCGCCAGCCCGGCTCGCGCCTCCGCCAGCGAGGCAACCGCGATCACCTCATATCCTTCAGACGTCAGTAGGGTTTGCATAAACTCTAGGAATACACGATCATCATCTATCACCAAAATCGGCGCAAGGAACTCCGCCATAAGCCTCCCCTGATCCAGGCAAACGATGTTCTCGTTGGAGAAAACATCGTCATAGGTGCGTTCTGTCGGTCCATTTCCCGCACACCGTTCGACAGTTTACCTCACGCTAAGCTACTGAAACAAGACGATCAGCGTGCCGCGCTATCCGGGTAAGCACGGGACGGGCAGCCCAGCTGCTGCCGAGCAAGCTCATTGCCGCCAAGCCGCCTACGCATGCCGTCGGTACCAGATGTACGCACCCGCACCGACCGCTGCCAGCGCGATCAGCGCCGCCACCGCGGCCAGGATGAGACCCGCGTCGCCACCGCCGCCCTCTTGGACGCTTCCGGCCGGCGTGGCCGTGCGCACGGGCAGACCCGGCTCGGATGTGGCGGTCGCCGCGACCGGCGTCTCGGTGGCCCCGGACGACGGGCTCGCCTCCCCCGGGGGCGCCGTGCCCCCTGGCGATGCCACGGCGGTGGGCGTGGCGGCCGGCGCGGCGCCGAAGGGGGGCGGGGTAGGCGCGCCGGGCGGCGGCGTCGCCACCTGACCGCTCACGGTGAGGTCCAGACGGAGGAAGGTGCCGGTGGCGAAGGTGGCGGTCTCGTTGGCCGGCACGCCGCCCACGCGGAAGGTGATGGTGGCGCCGTCGGTGCCGCAGCCCTCCACTTGGGTGGCGCCGGCCACATCCACGACGTAGCCGAGCGGCAGGTCGTCGCTGATGCGGCGCACCACCCCCTCACCGCACACCTTCTCACCGATCAACGCCTGCACCACGGTGCCCGCCGGTGCCGGCCGACCGCCGACCGTGACGGTGCCGAACACGCGGGTGGGTGGGAGCTGAGCCACGGCCGTGGGAGCGCCGAGAAGGAGCGTCAGCCCCCAGCCGGCAAGCAACAGGAACAGGTTGCGCATGCCTCACCATCCAGGACGGGTGTCCCCGCGGATCGACGGGTAGCGTGTGGGAACGGGCGGGATCGCGCGGCGCGGCAACCCAGCGGGACGCCGCGCCCCGTCCCTCTATGCTACGATCCGCCCTGGAGGTTCACGCCCATGCAGACCCGCGTGTTACTGTTCGCGGCCCTGCGCGAGGCGGCCGGCACGCGCGAGGTGCTGGTCGAGGTACCGGACGGAAGCACGGTGGCCGAGCTCCGCCAACGCCTGGCCGCCGACCACCCGCGCCTGGCGCCGCTGCTGGGTAACGCCGCGGCCGCCGTGAACGAGGAGTACGTGCCGGACGGCGAGCGGCTGCGGCCGGGCGACGTGGTGGCGCTCATCCCGCCGGTGAGCGGCGGTTAGGCGCCGGGGAGGGAGCGATGACGATCTGCGAGATCACGAGTGAGCCGATCGACGCCGCCGCGCTGGTGGAGGCGGTGCGCACCGACGAGGCCGGGGCCGTCTCGGTCTTCTACGGCGTGGTGCGCAACCACAACCGCGGCCGCCGCGTGCTGTACCTGGAGTACGACGCCTACCCGCCTATGGCGGAGAAGAAGATGCGCACCATCGCGGACGAGGTGCGGCAGCGCTGGCCCGTGACCGGCATCGCCATGCGCCACCGCATCGGTCGGTTGGCAATCGGCGAGCCGAGCGTGGTGATCGCCGTGGCCAGCGCCCACCGCGCCGACGCCATCGCCGCCTGCCACTACGCCATCGACCGCCTCAAGGAGATCGTGCCCATCTGGAAGAAGGAGGTCTTCGAGGGCGGTGAGGAGTGGCTGGAGGGCACGGCCATCGACCCGGAGACGCAGCGAGCCCTGGAGGGCGCCCGCTGACGCCGCCCACGGACGACCCCATGACCCACCACGAGCCGCCCGTCGAAGGCTTCGCCTCCCATCCGCCGCCGTCGCGGGCACCGCGCTTCTGTGAGGCCTGCGGCGGCCCCCTGCGCCTGGCCGAGCTTCCCGATGAGGACCGGCCGCGCCATGTGTGCACCGTCTGTGCCCACATCCGCTACCTCAACCCGGTGCCGGTGGCCGCCGTGCTGCCCGTGCACGATGGACGGGTGCTGCTCCTGCGCCGTGCCATCGCGCCGCGGGCCGGCGCGTGGGTGTTCCCCGGCGGCTTCGTGGAGTGGGGTGAGACGGTGGAAGAGGCAGCGGTGCGCGAGGCGGCGGAAGAGACGGGTATCACCGTGGAGCTAGGGCCGGTGCTCGGCGTCTACTCCCGGCCGGGGCCCGGCGTGGTGGTCGTGGTGTATGAGGGGCGGGTCGCCAGCCCGCACATCGCCCCCGGCCGCGAGGCGCTGGAGGCGCGCTGGTTCGCCCCGCACGAGATCCCCTGGGATGAACTGGCCTTCGACACCACCGTCGCCGCCCTGCGCGACTGGCACGCGCGACGGTCTACCGGCGACGGCCCCGCTCCGGGCGCGCGTCCCGCCGATCCGGACGACGCAGGCCGCGGTAGTCTGGCGCCTCAATCCGGAAGATATCGCTCACCTTGACATCGTGCATGCGCGAGACCCAGGCGTCGGGCAGCTCCTCTAGCGGCCGGCCGATGGTGATGACGGTGGGCAGGCGGGCGTTGTAGCGGTAATTCAGAATCTGGAAGAGCTTCTCCTGCGCCCAGGGCGTGGCGCTGTGCACGCCCAGGTCGTCCAGCACCAGGTAGGGGCTGGTGCGGATCTGGTCCAGTAGGCGGAGGGTATCCGCCTCGTCATCGCGCACACCGGCCCGCAGCCGGTCCAGCAGGTCCGGCACCACCACGAACTCCACCTGCCGCCCGTGCGCGCGCCAGTGGTGGGCGATGGCCGCCGCCAGGTGGGTCTTGCCGCAGCCGGTCTCGCCCAGCAGCACCAGCCAGCCGTCCGGCCGCTCCGCGTGCTGGCGGGCGGTCTCCAGCGCGCGCAGCAGGTTGTTGGGCTGCCCCGGACCCGTCGGGGCCAAAGGGACGGGGTTGAAGCGCTCGAACGTCATCTGCCGCATGAGCGGCAGGGAGAGCACGTCGATTTGGCCCGCCCCCCCACCGTCGCCGACCTCTTCCAGCAGGACCACCTGGGTAAAGGTGGGATCGCTCAAGCGGGTGCGCAGCCGCTCGTCCAGATCCTCCAGGGGCACCGCCACGGTGAAGATAGTGGGAAGCTGCGCGTTGTAGCGGTAGTTAACGATCTGATAGAGCTTCTCCGCCGCCCACGGGGTGGAGGCCTGCGCGCCCAGATCGTCCAGCACCAGGAGCGGCGCCGTGCGCACCTGCTCGAACAGGCGGTCGTACGGCTCCTCGGCGTCGGGACGGTAGGCGGCGCGCAGGTGGTCGAGCAGGTCCGGCACGACGATGAACAGCACCGGCTGCCCGCGCTCGATGCAACGGTTGGCGATGGCGGCGGCCAGGTGGGTCTTACCGGCGCCGCTGCGGCCGTGCAGCACCAGCCAGCCGTCCGGCGACTCGGCGTAGGCCCGTGCGGCTTGCAGGGCGTGGACGAAGCGCTGCTGGTGCACGGGATCGGGGGAGCGGCCGTGTGGGATGAGCGTGGCGAAGGTCATGCGCCGCAGGAGGCCGAGGTTGCTGTAGCGCTCCAGGCGCGCCGTGCGCTCGGCCGCCTCCTCGTGCTGCACGCAGTCACACGGCACCGCCCGGCCGAAGTCCGGGTGGCCGATCGGCACGCGCCGGCGCACGAACCCCGCCCCCCCGCAGCGCGGGCAGACCGGCGCGGGCGGGTCCGGCTCGGCGGGGGGCGCCGGCGCGCTCTCGTCAACGACGTACCAGGTTTCGGTAGCGTCCTTCGAGGTCCCGACGCCGCGGATGCCCTTGAAGATCTCGTCCAACCGTCGCATCGCTCCGGCCCTCGGCGCGCCATCGCTCCAGGATACGCACGATGTAGCGCCAGTTACGCTTGTTCAGGCTGACCGCCTCTTTGAAGGCGGCCACGATCCAGGCCGCCGGGTAGGTGGCCTCTACCTCGCGCAGTTCATCGGCGATGAGCGGTGAGATGGTGCCGATGTTTTCCTCAAAGAGCGTGTAGATGGAGGGCGGCGGCTCGTCCGGCAACGGCGCCGGCGCCGGCACCAGCTCCACGCCCGGCAGCCGCCCGGCGGCGATGGCGGCGCGCGTCGCCGCGGTGTTGATCAGGTACAGGTCCACCCCATCCCGGCGGGCGCACAGCACGGAGCCGCGCGCCACCGCCCGCTCCAGCCCGCGCCGCAGCCCCTCTTCGACCCCTGCCCCGCCTGCCAGCCGCGCCAGGGCGCGACGCAGGGGCACCTCCGTGGCCAGCTCGTCGAACGTCACGGCGCGTGGGAAGCCGCGTCGCCGCCCCACGGCGAAGAACAGGTAGATTGTCACCAGGAGCTCCGCTGGGTCCTCGATCTGCGGCAAAAGCTCGGCGAAGATCTGGTTGGGGATCAGCGTGGCCCGCGCCCCGGCGGGGAAGCCGGGAAACGGGGCAGCGCCGGCCCTCACCCCCGGCCCCCCGCTGGAGCACGGCCCGGCCTCCCCGGCCCGCTGAGCCTCGGGTTCCGCTTTCCGCAGCGGGCCGGGAGGCAGGGGCTCCGTGCTTCGCCGGCGGGCTCCTGCCTCCGGCCGAGCCCCTCCCGCGCGCGGGAGGGGGGAGGTTGGATCGCTCATAACGGCTCATCATCCCGGACCAGGAGGTCCTCGAACTTGGCGGTCTTGTGGACAAAGCGCAGGTCCACGGTCCCCGTCGGGCCGTTGCGGTGCTTGGCGACGATGATCTGGGCGATGCCCGCCGGGAACGCGCGCCCGGGCCGGTCCGGGTGGGCGGCCTCCCAGTCCTCTTTCTTGGTGTAGTAGTCCTCGCGGTAGACGAACATCACCACATCGGCGTCCTGCTCGATGCTGCCCGATTCGCGCAGGTCGCTGAGCATGGGGATGTGGGGCGTGCGGCTCTCCACGGCGCGGGAGAGCTGCGACAGCGCCACCACGGGCACGTTCAGCTCGCGGGCGATGGCCTTCAGGTTGCGGGAGATCATGGAGATCTCCTGCACCCGGTTCTCGTTGCGCCCGCCGCTGCCCTGCATGAGCTGCAGGTAATCGAGCACGATCAGGTCCAAGCCGTGCTCCCGTTGCAGACGCAGCGCCTTGCCGCGCATCTCCGCCACGGTGAGCACCGGGGTGTCGTCGATGAAGATATCGCAGCCGGCCAACACGCCCATGGCGTGCATGATACGCCGCTCCTCGGCCTCCGTGTGCTCGCCCAGGCGCAGGCGCGTGCTGTCCACGTTGGCCTCGGCGGCCAGCAGGCGCTGGGCGAGCTGGTCAGCCGACATCTCCAGCGAGAAGACAGCCACCTTCGCCTTCTGGGCCACGGCGGCGTTACGGGCAAAGGAGAGAGCCAGGGCGCTCTTCCCCATGCTCGGCCTGGCGGCCACGATGATCAGGTCCGAACGTTTCAGCCCGCCCAGCAGCTCGTCCAGGGGGATGAAGCCGGTGCGGATCACCTGCGGCCCGGCGCCGGACTGGGATTCTTCGATGCCGGTCTCTTCGAGGTACTTCTCCAGCAGCGTGCGGATGTGCACGAAGTCGCGCAGGGCCTCGCCGGTGCGCAGGGCCATGAGCTGCGTTTCCGCCCAGCTCAGCACCGCCTCCAAGTCGGCGCCGCCCTCGTAGGCGCGCTGCGCCACCCTGCCGGCGAACTCGATCAGGCGTCGGTAGACGGCATCCCGCGCCACGATCTGGGCGTAGTACTCCACCCCCACCACGGTGGGCAGGTCAGCCACGATCTGGGCAAGATACGCCGTCCCACCCACGGTCTCCAGGCGGTCGCGGCGGGCCAGCTCGTGGGCGACGGTGATCGGATTGATGGCCTCGTTGCGGTCCCACAGGGCGCAGATGGCCTCGTAGATCCAGCCGTTCTTCTCGCGGAAGAAGTCGGTGGGCCGTAAGAGGGGGGCGACTTTAAAAATCGCCTCGCTGTCCACCAGGCAGGCGGCCAGCACCGCCTCCTCGGCGGCGATGTCGTGCGGGGGGAGTTTCTCGATCACCACGGTGAGCGAACCATCCACCATCCGGCGGCGAACGGTACCGTCGGGCTTCCGATCGTCGGCCGCGCCGGCGCCGGCTGCCAAGGCGCATCTGTCACCTCGGCCCCGCTCCTCATTGTGCCCGCCGACGCGGGTTCCGGGCGGCCTTCTTATGTTGGTCGCACACGGGCGGGCCAGCACCGCAGGGGGAACGGCGGGTCGGCGCGGGCGGCCCCCGGTGGGAGGGTGGTCAGGGGGAGGAGAGATCGCGCCGGATCTCTTCGGTGCCACCGCGCAGGCGCAGGCCGGCGTGGGCCTGCACGGCCTCCACCAGGTCCTGCACCTCAAACGGCTTGCCGAGGTAGCCCTGCGCGCCGGAGGAGAGGGCGCGGTCCTGGGCCAGGTAGCCGGCCGTCATCACCACCACCGGCGTCTGCGGACCGGCGGCGCGCAGCTCGGCCAGCACCTGCCAGCCGTCCACCCCGGGCATGTTCACGTCCAGCAGGATGAGGTCGGGACGCTGACGGCGTACGCTGCGGATCGCCTCCGGCCCGCTGGCCGCGGCCCACACCGTGTACCCCTCCGCCACCAGGGCATCGGCGATCATCCGCCGGGTCACCTCATCGTCATCAACGATGAGGACCGAGAGTGGGTCGTGCTGCATCGTGCTCATCGAACGCTCCCGTCCTCCGCATGGCGCCCCAACACCGGGCTGGCACCAGGATGCCACCGGTACGGCGCGGGCGCCATGACCTGCAGGGCGATACGCTCTCCCCCGCCCGGCGCGCTGCCCAGTCAGCACCGGATCGTGTATACTTCATGAAGAAACCGTTTCGATCCGAGCAGAACGGACCGGGCGGTGGCCGCGCCAAGCGGCTCAACGTCGTCGGTCTTGCCTTTAAGGAGTGTCGTTGGTTATCGATATTCGCGCAATTCCCAACAGTCCCGGCGGCACGCGGCTTACCCTGCCCCGTGGTGCCGCCGGTAAGCGCCCCGCCATCCTCAAACCCCTCACGCTCTCACCTGCCCCCTCTACCGCTGTCCCCCTGGCCGAAGGCTTCCGTCACCTCCAGCTACGCGAGTCCACCCTGGCCGCTATCGCCGCCCTTGGCTGGCAACGGCCCACACCGATCCAGGAGGCGGCCATTCCGCCGCTGCTGGCCGGTCAGGATGTGGTCGGACGGGCGCGCACCGGCACCGGCAAGACGGGGGCCTTCGCGCTGCCGCTGATCGAGCGGTTGGACCCGGCTGAGCCGTCCGTGCAGGCGATCGTGCTGGTGCCCACACGCGAGCTGGCGGTGCAGGTGACGGCTGAGATCGACCGTCTCGGTGCCGGCAGTGGGCTGCGCGCCGTGGCCGTCTACGGCGGACAGAGCATCCGCACCCAGCTTGCCGCCCTGGCCAAAGGCGCCCACATCGTGGTCGGCACGCCCGGGCGCGTGCAGGATCACATGCAGCGCGGCACGCTGCGCCTGGATCGGGTGCGGGTGGCGGTGCTGGACGAGGCCGATGAGATGCTGGACATCGGCTTCGCCGATGACATGGAGCGCATCCTGCGCCACACGCCGCGCGAGCGGCAAACGGCCCTCTTCTCCGCTACGTTGCCGCCCTTCATCCGGCGCATGATCATCCGCTACATGCGCGACCCGGTGTGGGTGGACGTGATCGAGCCGGAGGCCGCACCCACCGTGGAAACGGTGGAGCAGATCGCCTACCTGGTGAGCGAGCGCGACAAGGTCGACGCCTTCGTGGAGATCTACAACGACATCGAGGACGACCCACGCATCCTGGTGTTCCGCCGCACCCAGATCGGGGTGGACCGGCTCACGGCGGCGCTCAAGCGGCGCGGGGGCGCCGTCGCCGGCCTGCACGGCGGCATGCGCCAGAGCGAGCGTGAGCGGGTGATGGCGGCGTTCAAGTCCGGGGCGATCGACGTGTTGGTGGCCACCAACGTGGCGGCGCGCGGCCTGGATATCCCCGACGTCACGCACGTGGTGAACTTCGACCTGCCGCAGAGCGCGGAGGAGTACGTGCACCGCATCGGGCGTACGGCGCGCGCCGGCAAGCGGGGCACCGCCATCACCTTCGTGGGCGAGTGGGACCTGGACGCCTGGGCGCAGATCTGCGCCGAGCTGGGTATCGCACCACGGCAGGGAACGTTGCGCCTGTATCAGCCGGACGAGGCGGCGGGCGGCGGCCGCTAGGCGGGTCAGTCGCCGGTGTACCAGCGGGCCATGACCCAGCCCACCTCCAGGAGATGGGCCATGGCCAGCTTGCTCTCCGCGCCGGTAACGCCCGCCGCCTGAGCCAGCAGGTGGGCCAGTGCCGCGATGCGGGCCAGGTCGCGGCCGCTCAGCTCGATGCTCTGCGCGGCCTGGCAATAATCGGCCTCCAATTGGCGCAGGAGCCGGCGGCGGCCGTCGGCGCCCAGGCGGTGCAGGTACTCCCAGGCGGCCTGGTCCGCGCGGCCCTCGGTCAGGAACGCGGCAAAGTCCTGGAACAGGTCCTCCGTCATTGGTGGCGGGGATGACCCCCATTGTCCCTCGTGCGCCGTCTCTCGCCTCCCCATCCTACCGCGCCCGCCGGCCCCAACCGTAGCCGCGCTTGATATCGCCATTATTTGCATTTACTGTTACTGGTAGCGGTGACAGGCTGCACCTGAGGAGGAACGCATCATGCGGCGCGGAGCCGGCATTCCGGTCCTGGTGGCGCTGCTGGCCCTTGTGCTGGCCGCCTGCGGTGGCGGCGGCACGGAGCGGAGCGCCTGGGCAGACGATCTGAGCAAAAACGACGGCCGCCTCAAGGTCGTCACCAGTGTGGCGCCGATCTCGGACATCGTGCGTAACGTCGGTGGGGAGCGGATCGCCCTGCGCGGCATTATCCCGGACGGCGTGGACTCCCACACCTTTGAGCCCAAGCCGTCGGACGCCAAGGTGCTGGGGCAGGCGGACCTGATCATCCTCAACGGCCTGCACCTGGAAGAGCCGACGCTCAAGTTGGCCGAGGCCAACAAGAAACCCGGCGCGGAGGTCAAGCTCCTGGGTGAGAACACCATCACCGAGCGGGACTGGATCTTCGACTTCTCCTTCCCCAAGGAGAAGGGCGACCCCAACCCCCACCTGTGGATGAACCCCAAGTACGCCCTGCGCTACGCCGAGCTGACCGCCCAGTGGCTCTCTGAGAAAGACCCCTCGAACGCCTCCTACTACGCCGCCAACCTCGCCCGCTACCGGGCGCTGCTGGAGCAGCTCGACGCCGGCATCCGCCAAGCCGTGCAGACCGTGCCGGAGAAGAACCGCAAGCTGGTCACCTACCACGATTCCTGGGCCTACTGGGCGCGCGAGTACGGCTGGACGGTGATCGGCGCCGTGCAGCCCTCGGACTTCAAGGAACCGCGCCCGCAGGAGGTGGCGGCGATCATCGACCAGATCAAGCGCGAGCAGGTGCCGGCCATCTTCGGCAGCGAGGTCTTCCCCAGCAAGGTGCTGGAGCAGATCGCGCGCGAGGCCGGGGCCCGCTACATCGACAAGCTCCGCGACGACGAGCCACCCGGTAAGCCCGGCGATCCCAACCACACCTACGTGGGCATGATGCTGGAGAACATGCGGAACATGATCCCGGCGCTCGGCGGCAACGTGGAGGCGCTGAAGGGCATCAAACCCGACCGCACCTACCTGCCGGCCAAGTAGCCGCCCACGCGGCCGGCGCCGCCGACCAGCCGGTCGGTCGTGAGCTACCGCCGCGGCATCGCGATGGACGCGGCTGAAGGTCTCGGATTATCATGCGGCGAGGGTGACACCTGCCTTGGTCATCCGTGCGCTGCCTCGAGGGCCGGTGTGACCCGCTGGTGTGCGTACGTCCCGCCCAGGCGCGGGCCAGTGGAGGGAAGCACCGATGCCATGGACCTCAACCGCGCGCAGGATGGCCCTGGCGCTGGTAGTGCTGCTCGCGGCGCTGTCGCTCGGCCGCGCCGCGCAGGCGCAGCCGTCGCCGGACGTCGTTCCCGATCACTACATCGTGGTGCTCAAGGACGACGTGCCCACCGCGCGACAGGTGGCGAACGAGCACGCCCGCCAGTACGCGGCGGCGGTCAGCCACATCTTTGAAGACGCCCTCAAAGGATATGCCGCGCGCATCCCGCCGCAGGCGCTGGCCGGCATCCGTCGCGATCCCCGCGTCCGCTTCATCGCCGAGGACCGACTGGTCGAGGCCGTGCAGAGCACCGCTCAGGTCGTGCCCACGGGCATCAACCGCATCGAGGCCGATCTCAGCAGCCAGCGCGCGGGGGACGGCACGGGGAGCGTGAGCGGCCCGGCCGTGGCCGTGATCGACACCGGCTCCGGCCCGCACCCCGACCTGAATGTGGTGGGCGGGGTGAACTGTTCGACCGGGACGAGCTACAACGACGGCAACGGGCACGGCACGCACGTAGCCGGCACCATCGGGGCGCGGGATAACGGGACCGGCGTGGTAGGCGTGGCGCCGGGCGTGCCCCTCTACTCGGTGCGCGTGCTTAACAACGCCGGCTCCGGCAGTTGGTCCAGCGTGATCTGCGGCGTCAACTGGATCACCGCCAACGCCCTCACCCTGGGCATCCGCGTGGCCAACATGAGCCTGGGCGGCAGCGGTGCGGACGACGGCAATTGCGGCAACACGAATCACGACGCCCTGCACCTGGCGATCTGCAATTCGATCGCCAAGACGGGCGTGCTGTACGTTGTAGCCGCCGGCAACTCCAACGCCGACCTGGCCGGCTTCGTGCCCGCCGCCTACGACGAGGTGCTGACCGTCACCGCCATGGCCGACTTCAACGGTCAGCCGGGCGGCGGCGCGCCGGCGACGTGCCGCGCGGGCGTAGACGACACCGCGGCCGACTTCAGCAACTTCACGACGGTCGGCAGCGCCGACGCGAACCACACCATCGCGGCACCGGGTATGTGCATTCTTTCCACCTGGAAGGGCGGTGGCTACAAAACCGTCTCCGGCACCAGCATGGCCACACCGCACGTGACCGGCACTGCGGCGCTGTGTATCGCCGGCGGCCTCTGTACGGGCAGCCCGGCCACGATCATGGCGAAACTGCGCGGGGACGCCGCCGCCCGGCCTGCCAGCTACGGCTTCGTGGGCGATCCCAACCACCCGATCACCACCGGCGGTCAGACCCGGTACTACGGCTACCTGGTGTACACCGGCGGCTACTAGGCCGCCCGGATTGTGCCCCGCTGATCGGCCCGCTCCCCCGGCATGCCGGGGGAGCGGCCTCTCTCGTTCCTCGCTTCACCGGAAGACGGCACGGAAATGAGACGACAGTGAGGGGCGCCCCACCGTGCCACTCCGCGTCCGAACGTCGTACAATGCTCTAAGCCGGATTTACCGATCGGTCGAACGGCGGTGGCCGTTCGTCGGCGGCACGGAGGAGCGAGATGCGCGTGGTGGTCGACTACGACCGGTGCGAGGGCAACGGGCGCTGCGCGCTCGCGGCCCCCGAGGTGTTCGAGGTGCGCGAGGATCAGGCCGTGGTGCTGATCGAGCGCCCGGGTGAGGAGCTGCGCGCCAAGGTGGAGCGGGCGGTGCGTGTCTGCCCGCGCCAGGCGATCAGCATCGTGGAGGAAGGGTAAGCCACCGCGCATGCGGGGCCGTCAGTACACAGCGCAGGGAGCACGACAACGCGATGACCAGCAGCCCGTTGACGCTCAACGACATCAACCTGATCGACCCCGACGTCTTCGGTGAGGGGCCGCCGCACGCGCAGTGGAAATTGCTGCGCCAGCAGGCGCCCGTGTTCTGGCACGAGGGCGTGGAGGGCCTCTTCCCCGGCTTCTGGAACATCACCAAATACGAGGACATCGTCACCATCTCCCGCGATCCCCTCACCTTCATCTCCAGCAAGGGGATCACCATCGGCACCAACCCGGACAACCCCAGCCCAGCCGCCGGCCTGGGCAAGATGCTCATCACCAGCGACCCGCCCCGCCACGTGCGGCTGCGCCGCCTGGTGAATAAGGGCTTCACCCCGCGCGCCGTGGCCGCCTTCGAGCCGCACATCCGCCGCATCACCACCGACATCCTGGATGCGGTCAGCCCCAAGGGGCGCTGCGACTTCGTCACCGAGGTGGCTGCCATCCTGCCGCTGGCGGTGATCTGCGGCATGATGGGCGTGCCCCAGCAGGACTGGCCCAAGATGTTCGAGCTGACCAACCGGGTGCTGGGCGCCACGGACCCTGAGTACCAGACGGCCACCGCCGACGGCGATGACCGCCCGCGCGTCGTCGAGGCCACCATCATGCAGGGGTACATGGAGATGTTCCAGTACTTCATGCGCATGCTGGCCGAGCGGCGCCGGGAGCGCCGGGATGACCTCGTCAGCGTGCTGGTGGAGTCGGAGATCGACGGCGAAAAGCTGACCGACGAGGAGATCCTCTACTTCTGCTACCTGCTCATCCTGGCCGGCAACGAGACCACCCGCAACGCCATTTCCGGCGGCCTGCTCGCCCTGTTCGAGCACCCGGACCAGCGCGAGCGGTTGCAGAAGCACCCAGAGCTTCTGCCTACCGCGGTAGAAGAGATCCTGCGCTGGACCTCGCCCGTGCTGCACATGACGCGCACCGCCACGCGCGACGTGGAGATCCGCGGCGTGACGATCAAGGCGGGGCAGAAGCTGGCCCTGTGGTATCCATCCGCCAACCGGGATGAAGACGTGTTCCCGGAGCCGGACACCTTCGATGTCGGTCGCACGCCCAACGAGCACCTCGCCTTTGGCATCGGTGAGCACTTCTGTTTGGGCGCCGGCTTCGCCCGCCTGGAGCTGCGCGTGATGTTCGAGGAGCTGTTGCGCCGCTTCCCAGATATCGAACCGGACGGCCCGGTGGAGCGCCTGCGCTCCAACTTCATCGGCGGCATCAAGCACATGCCGGTGCGCTTCACGCCCGGCGGGTAAGCGCGGCGCGCGGCCGGTGGGCGAGCGCCAGCCCGCCCACCGGCCGGCCCAGCCGTCCCCTGCTCGCGTCACTCCCCACCGGCCTCCTCGGGCGCCCCGGCGCCGGTGCTCGGCCTGGGCTTGCCCGACGGCGCGTTCCACCCGACCTTGGGCCATGCGGGCGCGCACGCCCCGGCATCGGTCCGGCTGATAGGATAAGAGCTGGCGTCGCCCACCGCTTTGAACGTTGGGGGCAAGGGCGCCACCGATGGGCGTTTGCCGATAGCCAACCCGCCCCACGCGCGGGCGCGGGTGACGAGCGGGACGAGCCGGACCCCGGTGGGAGGTGAGCATGCGTATCTGTTCGCTCTTGCCCAGCGCGACCGAGATCGTCTACGCCCTCGGGCTGGGTGATCAGCTCGTGGCCGTGACGCACGAGTGCGACGAGCCCCCAGCGGCGCGCGAGAAGCCGCGGATCACCCGCTCCGCCATTGACCCAACCACCCTCACCAGTGCCCAGATCGACGCCCTGGTGACGCAGCACCTGCACGACCACCGCGGCATCTACCACATCGACCGCGCCCTTCTGGAGCGCCTGGACCCGGACCTGATCCTCACCCAGGAGCTGTGCGACGTGTGCGCCGTCTCCTACGCGGAGGTGCAGCGCGCCGTGCGCGCCCTGTACGGGGAGCGGCAGATCCTCTCCCTGGAGCCGGTGAGCCTGGACGGCATCCTGGATACCATCCTGGCGGTGGGCCGGGCCACCGGCACGGAGGCACGGGCGACAGAGCTGGTGAACGGGCTGCGCGCCCGCATCGAACGGATACGCGCCCGCACCGCAACGGTGCCCCGCCGGCCACGGGTCGTATGCCTGGAGTGGCTGGATCCGCCCTTCGCCGGCGGGCACTGGGTGCCGGAGATGGTGGCGGTGGCCGGCGGGCTCGATATCCTCGGCCGGGCCGGTGAGCCGTCCCGCCGGCTGCCCTGGGACGAGGTGATAGCGGCGGCGCCGGAGGTGGCCGTGCTCATGCCGTGCGGCTTCGGGGTGGAGCGCACCGTTCAGGAGTACGATCAGGCCGCCATCCCGGCGGGTTGGTGGCAGACCCCGGCCGTCCGCGCCGGGCAGGTGTGGGCGGTGGACGCCAACGCCTTCTTCTCCCGGCCCGGCCCGCGGGTGGTGGACGGCCTGGAACTGCTGGCCGCGATCCTCCATCCCGACCTGTTCCCGGGCGCGCCCGACCCGCGCCGGGCACGGCAGGTCGGGCCGGGCGGAGGCAGCGCGTGAAGCGGGAAGGAGGACGGGCGGCGCCCTGCCGCCCGCGCGGGTGACACGTGACGGGGAGCCGTTTTCCCGCCTCAGCCCCACGGGGTGACGCCACCGGCCGGGCGCTGCTGGTCGGGCTGATCGTGCTGGCGTTTGCCGTCGGCGCGGCGGCCGGGGCCGCGGTGGCCCTGCGACGGGGCGGTGGGAGCGGGGCGGCCGGGAGCGGTGCCGCGGTAACCCCGGTGCCAACGGAACCCCAGGCGACGCCGTCGGCCACGCCCACACCGGAGCCCACGCCGACCGCCACCCCGACGGCTTCCCCGACGCCCACACCGCGTAACGTGGGCGGCCTCCTGATCGTCGATGAGGTGTGGACTGGGCGTGTGGTGGAGGCGGGTGGGCTGCGCATCCGCAGCGCGCCGCGGGTGGAGCCCGGCAACGTGGTGGGCTCGGTGCCGCAGGGCGCCGAGGTGCACGTCCAGGGCCGCGTGCTCAACGGTCAGGAGGCGGAGCCGGGCAAGGGCACCGAGTGGCTGATCGTCGGTCCCAACCAGTACATCTACGCCGGGCAAGGCTACGTGGAGCGGGTGCCCTGAGCCCCTCAGCCGGCGCGTTCCACCGGGACCGCGCCGCCCGTCACCTCGGTCAGGAACGCCGCGACAACCGCGAAGTATTCCGGTTTGGCCTCGCTGAACGGCGCATGGCCGGCCTTCGGGATCACCACCAGCCGGGCCGAGGGCACGGCCGCCGCCAGGGCGCGGGCATCCTCGAGCATGCGGTCGTGCTGGCCGCACACCACGAGGATGGGCATGGTGAGGCCGGCCGTGTCCTCGGTGAGCGGTCGCAGGTCGGCGAGGGCCTCGTACTGCGCCGCCAGCGCCTCCGCGCCGACGGCGCGCAGGTGGGCCTCCCACTCGGCGCGCCGTTCCGGATGGCGGGGAGCGCTCGGGAGACGCTTGAGGAACGGCTCCAGCCCCTCGCGGCGCAGTTTCTCCGCCGCCCGCAGGTAGAACGCCCGCCGCTCACCGTGCGCCCCCAGGGCGGGCGGCGCCACCGCCACCACCGCCCGCACCCGCTGTGGGTAGCGGCGCGCGAATTCCAGCGCCGAGCGCGCTCCACGCGAGTGTCCACCCAGCACCGGTCGGTCCAGGCCAAGCGCATCGAGGAAGCCGAGCAGGTCGGCGGCCAGGAGCGACGGCGCATAGGAGGCAGCGGCGACGAACGCCGTGGTGCCACCCTGGCCGCGCGGGTCCACGGCGATGAAGCGGTAGCGATCCAGCAGGGGCTCGTGCGCGCGCAGGGCCATAGCCGCGTGGTCGTTGCCACCCGGCAACCACACCACCGGTGGTCCCTGCCCCTGCTCCAGGTAGTGGACGCGAATGCCGTTGGTCTCGACGACCGGCATAGCCCCTCCTGCACGCAGACGTCGGGACGGGCCCGCGTGACCCGTCCCGGCTTGACTGTAGCGCGTGCGGAAGGAACGGCGCTACGGCGCCGCCCGCCGCCGATCGCCGGCCGGCTGGGGCAGATGCTCCAGGAACCAGTCGCGGGCCAGCTCCGCCACCCGCTCCAGCGCGCCCGGCTCCTCGAACAGGTGGGTGGCGCCAGGGATGACCTCCAGGCGATGCGGGACGCGCAGGCGCGTCATCGCCTGCCGGTTGAGCTCCAGCACCAGCGGGTCGTTGCCGCCCACGATGAGCAGCACCGGCGCGCGCACCCGCTCCAGGGCGTCGCCGGCCAGGTCCGGTCGGCCGCCGCGTGACACCACCGCGCGGATAAGCTCGGGCAGCTCGGCCGCGGCCACCAGTGCGGCGGCCGCGCCGGTGCTGGCGCCGAAGTATCCAACGGGCAGGGCGGCGGTCGCCGGCGCGGCCGCCATCTGCCGCGTGGCGGCCACGAGGCGGCGGGCGAGAAGGCCGATATCGAACCGCAGGTGGCGCGTCCACATCTCCTCGCGTTCCTCGGCGGCGGTGAGCAGGTCGAAGAGCAGGGTGGCCAGTCCCGCCCGGCGAAGCACGGCGGCAACGGCGCGGTTGCGGGGGCTGAGGCGGCTGCTGCCGCTGCCGTGCGCGAAGATCACCAACCCGCGTGCGGACGGCGGCAAACCCAGGTCGCCGGGGAGCTCGCGCCCGTCCGCATGGATGGTCGCGGCCCGCTCGGCCCCCGCATCGCGCTCTCTGTCGTTCACATGCCGTTCCTCCTCGGCAGTTTGGTTGGCGCGACGAGAGCAGGCGGCGGGCCGTACGGCCCGCCGCCCGTGCCGTCCCTTAGCTGCGGGCGCCCTGCGCGCCCGTGCCGACCGCCTGGGCCTGTCCCTGCACCCGCACGGGGATCTGCTTGGGTCGCACCCGTTCGGCCTTGGGGATGGTAATGGTCAGGACGCCGTGCTCGTAGGTGGCCGTGGCCGCATCGGCGTTGACCTCGACCGGCAGGGTGATCTGACGCATGAAGCTGCCGGTGCGCCGCTCGCGCCAGTAGTAGCGCCCTTGCGGCGTCTCCTGCTCCTCACGCATCTCCCCGCGGATGGTGAGCACGTTGTTCTGGATGCTGACCTCGATATCCTCCGGCTTGACGCCGGGGATCGCCACCTTGGCTACCAGGGCGTCATCACGCTCCATGAGGTCAACCGGTACCTCAGCCATCTCCCGGCCAAAGATCCGGCGTGGCAGTACGAAGCTCTCCTCGAACAACCGGTCGATCGCCTGGCGGAGGGTGGTCATCTCCGCGAACGGGTCCCAACGTGTCAGTGCCATGATGGTGGCTCTCCTTTCCCTGCACATGCTTCGCCCGGCTTCTACCCGACCGGGAGCCGGGTGCGACCTGGCGTGCGCAATATCCGCATGTGGGCGCGTCGATACGGGCGGGAGCTACAGTGCCCCGGCATACCGGGGCGGCCTGCCGGTCTAGCGCGGATCGCATCCCCCCTTCCCGCGTGAGCCGCTCCGGATATCGATGCCTGAGGAAGGTGGCGTAGCAGCCCGGGTGGCCGCGCTGCGGACGGCGGGGCGAGATCTGGACACGGTGGCGGCCAACCCCATGATATGCCCGGGCAGGAGTAGGCCCGATCCTCGAACGGGTTAATCAGGCCCGCCGGTCCACCCCCACCCCCGATCATTCCCCGCCCCAGCTGCGCCGTGGGACAGCGGCTCACCCCTCTCACAGGGGTGCCGGCCGACAGGTACCCGCGCGTCTGTGGGCACCGGCGCCTATACTCAGACATGGAATCGCATGCGTGCAGGGAGGTTCGGTATGCCGCGGGTGCGGGCCGGAGAGATCACCCTCTACTACGAGACCCACGGCCGGGGTGAGCCGCTGCTGCTCATCAACGGGTTCGGCAGCAGCTCGGCCTCCTGGCGGCCGGAGCTTATCGCGGGCTTTGCTCGCTCGTTCCAGGTCATCGCCTTCGACAACCGCGGCACGGGCCAGAGCGATCACCCGGACACGCCGTGGACGCTGGCGCAGATGGCGGACGACGCCGCCGCCCTGCTGGACGCCCTCTCGGTGCCGCGGGCACACGTGTTCGGCCTGTCGATGGGCGGCATGATCGCCCAGGAGCTGGCGCTGCGCCACCCGCAACGGGTGCTGGGACTGGTGCTGGGCTGCACCAACTGCGGTGCGCCGGTGTCCGTGCCGGCCGCGCCAGAGGTGCTGCAACTGCTGATGGTGCCGGAGGGAATGGACCCGCGCGAGGCCGCCCGCCGGGCCTGGCCGGCCAGCTACACGCCGGAGTTCATCGCCACCCACCAGGATATCCTCGAGCAAACCCTGGAGCGTGCCCTGGCCCACCCGACGCCGCTCAAGACGCGCCGCTTCCAGATGGAGGCGATCCGCGCCTGGAGCAGCCACGACCGCCTGGCCCAGATCACCGCACCCACGCTGATCCTCACCGGCGACCGCGACGTGCTCATCCCACCGGAGAACAGCCGCATCTTGCATGAGCGCATCGCCGGTAGCCGACTGCACGTCATCCCCGGCGCGGCGCACAACTTCGCCGGCTCGCACCCGGAGGAGACGGTGCGCGTGGTGACCGAGTTCCTGCGCACGGTGCCGGCCACGGCCGCGGCAGACTGAGCCGGCCGCTCACGTTTCGCCGTGCGGCCATCTGCCGGCCCGGGCCCATTCAGTAGGCGCGGGCGAAGATGACCTTGCGATCGGCGGGGAGGCCACAGACCACGCAATGACCGACGCCTCCCGGCTGGTCAAACGGGATGCAGCGGGTGGTGGCGCGGGTTTCCTCTTTGACGCGGGTCTCGCAGACCGGTGAGCCGCACCACCAGGCCAGGGCGAAGCCTCGCTCCACCGCCTCTCGCAGCTCCACGTAGTCCACCGGCTCAAACGTGTGCTCCTTACGAAACGCCAGCGCCCGCCGATACAACGCGGCCTGAATATCCTCCAGCAGGGCGCCGACCCGCTCCGATAAGCCGGTGCGGGGCACGGTGAGCTTGCCCTCCCTACCCGGCACGTCGCGCCGGGCCAGCACCACCGTGCCCTGGGCCACGTCGCGCGGGCCGATCTCAAGGCGCAGGGGCACGCCGCGCATCTCCCAGTCGTTGAACTTGTAGCCGGGGGTGACCTCCTCCCGGCGATCGATGTAGACGCGGAAGCTCCCTAGCTCCTGGGCCAGGCGATCGGCCTCGGCCAGCATCTGGGCCCGTTCGTCGTCGCTCTTGTAGATGGGCACGATGACCACCTGGTAGGGCGCCAGGCGCGGGGGCAGGATGAGGCCCTTGTCGTCGCCGTGGACCATGATGATGGCGCCGATGAAGCGGGTGGAGAGGCCCCACGAGGTAGTCCAGCAATACTGCAGGGTGTTATTGCGGTCCAGGTACTGGATCTCAAAGGCGCGGGCGAAGTTCTGGCCGAGGTTGTGAGAGGTGCCGGCCTGCAGAGCACGCGTATCGCCCATCATCGCCTCGATGGTGTAGGAGCGCACCGCCCCCGCGAACTTCTCACTCTCGCTCTTCTGGCCAGCGATGACGGGGATGGCGGCCTCGGTGATGGCGAACTCCTCATAGATGCGCACCATCCGCCGCGCCTCCGCCTCGGCCTCTTCCTCGGTGGCGTGGGCGGTGTGCCCCTCCTGCCAGTAGAACTCGGTAGTGCGCAGGAAGAGCTTGGTGCGTTTCTCCCAGCGCACGGCGCTGTTCCACAGGTTGATCAGCACCGGCAGGTCCCGGTAGGACTTGATCCAGCGCGCGTACATGTAGCCGATGAGCGTCTCGGACGTGGGCCGCACCGCCAGCGGCTCGGGCAGGGTCTCACCGCCGCCGATCGTCACCACGGCCAGCTCCGGCGCGAAGCCCTCCACGTGCTCGCGCTCCCGCTCCAGAAACGACATCGGGATAAACATCGGGAAGGCGGCGTTCACGTGCCCCGTGGCCTTGAAGCGGCGGTCGAGCGCCTGCTGGATGTTCTCCCAGATGGCCCAGCCGTAAGGGCGCACGACCATGCAGCCGCGCACGGGGGCGTAATCGGCCAGCTCGGCGCGCAGCACGAGCTGGTTATACCACTCGGAGAAGTCCTCAGCGCGCGAGGGCAGCGGTTGTTCGGCCATGGTACCCCTCCGACAGACGGCTCTCGCGGGGGCCGTCTCGGCTGTGCCTCCCCTATTATGGGCAATCACCGGGCCGCGTGCCGCAGGCCCGCCCTGTGCCGCCGCGGTGAGCGCCGGACTCAAGCTGGTGCCCCGCCGTGCGCCGCAGCGGTGACGCCGCGCCGTCGGCCGCCGTCATCCTCCAACTGCCCCCTCTTCTGCTTGTCGGACGGGGTCCACGCGCAGCGAGGCGGGTGAAGGCCGGAGGTGGCCATGGACGCGGCGGGCCGCTCCCCTCTGCCGCGTCTATACGCTAGGCTGCACCTGCGCACCCCTGCTGACCACGAGGCAAGGAGGAAACCGGGCTCCATGGGTGAGATGGTGACGTTTCCCAACGGCCAGGGCACAGTGCAGGGCTACCTCGCCCTGCCCGAGACCGACGCGCGTGCTCCCGGCGTGGTCGTCATCCAGGAGTGGTGGGGGCTCGTCCCACACATCAAAGACGTGGCCGACCGCTTCGCCGCCGCCGGGTACCTGGCCCTGGCGCCCGACTTGTACGGCGGCCGCGCCACCACCGAGCCGGACGAGGCGAACAAGCTCATGATGGACATGAAGCGCGACGTCGCCGTGCGCCAGCTCAAGGGCGCCGTAGACTTCCTCAAGCAGCACCCGCGCTGCACCGGCAAGGTCGGCACGGTCGGCTTCTGCCTGGGCGGCGGCCTCTCGCTGCTCGCCGCCTGCACCAACCCCGACGTCGCCGCCTGCGTGGACTTCTACGGCGTGCTGCCCGGCGGCGAGCCGGATTGCGACCGGCTCCAGGCGCCCGTGCTGGGCCTGTTCGGCGCCACCGACGAGTGGATGCCGCCCGATGCCGTGCGCGACCTGGAGCAGCGCCTGCGCGCCGCCGGCAAGACCGTGGAAACCGTGATCTACCCCAACGCCGGCCACGCCTTCTTCAACGATACCGGCCCCTCGTACAACGCCGAGGCGGCGGCCGACGCCTGGCGGCGCACACTGGACTGGTTCGCGCGCTATCTACGCTGACCGCGCCCGTTGCCGAACGGTTACGACCGATATCGGCGTTCTCGTGCCTCCCTGGCCGTTGTCAGGCACGGACGGGCAAGGAGCGTCCATCCTCGGCCGCTCTCGGAATCGTCCGGTGGTTGACCGGACTCGGGGCATTGCGTAGGGTTCCTTTGGCGCCGATCCCGGGCCATGTGGGGAGATGGGGTCCGGCCGGCGCAAGCCCCCACCCTCTCTGGCGGCCGCCTGCTCGGTATCCCCACCGAGAAGGCGGCTCCTCTCATTTCGGGTCCCACCCACCGCCAAGCGAGGTGCGCGCCAGCGCCGGCGCTACCTGGCTGGCCACCGTCATGACGATGCGCGCGTGCGCCTCGCCGAACGCCCGCGGGCGATCGCTGTGCACCGAGAGCGTGCCGATCAGCTCATCCCCCGCCACCAGCGGCACGTAGACGCTCGAGCGCAACACTGCGGCCACCTCCGGCGTATATAAGGGCCGCGGGTCGGTGAGGGCGTCCTCGATGATCGCCGGCCGCCGCGTTGCCGCCACCCGCCCGGTGATGCCGGTGCCCAGCGTCGGCGACGTCTGTCGCGACCACGCCTCCACGTGCCTTGGCAGACGGCTTCCGGCCGCAAAGCGCAGCACGCCGGTGGCGGCGTCCCACAGCCGCAACACCGCGCTCTGGGCCCGGAAATACCGCCGGAGCCGCTCCACCACCGCCGCGTAGAGGGCGTGCGTATCCGTGGCCCGCTGTGCCAGCACGGCGATATCGTTCACCAGCCGGAGCTCGCGGTTGCGCGCCAGCAGGTCGCGCCGGGCGAGGGCGTTGGCCAGCACGGCGGCTGCATGTCGCCCGATCTCTTCGGCCAGCCGCACCTGACGGGGCGTCACCGGCGGCCCCGGCGGGCCATCACCGGCGACCAGCATGCCCACGAGACGTCCGCCGGCGCACAACGGCGCGAACACGGCCGTCTCGATCCCCATCTGCGCCAGCTTGGCCGCCGAGCCGGGCGGCAGGGTACCGGTCCGCACGTCTACCAGCTCCGCTCGTTCCGCGGCGGACAGGTGGGCCATCAAGCCGCCCTCAAAGCGTGGGGGATCGGTGGCCAGCATCCGCGCCAGCCGCCGGCGCAGCGCCGGGTCCGGGTGGTGAAGGGCGGCCACCCGCCATTGTCGGGCCGACGTATCACACAGGAAGACGGCCACCGCCCGGCCGAGCGCCTCCGATGCCTTGGCGGCGAGCCGGCGCGCGGCCGTGCCCGCCGTCCGCGCCCCGTTTAGGGCGGCGCTCAGCTCCGCTAGGAAGCGCGCCTCCTGTTCGCGCCGACGCGTCTCCTCCAGCAACCGCTGTCGTTCCAACCACACCGCCGTCTGATCGGCCACGGCTTGCAACAGCGCGATCTCCGGCTCACCGAAACGGTGCGGGGTGAAGCTGCCGACGGCCAGCACGCCCAGCACACGTCCGCTCGCGGCCAGCGGCACACACACGAAGGCGCGCACCCCGGCGGCCAGCGTCTCCGGCCGCGCGCCGACCCCGGACGCCTGGGTGTCCGGCACGTGGACAACGCCGCCGTGCAGGGCCGCCCCCAGGAAACCGCCTTCTGGCCGGTGCGCCTTGGCCAACAGGTACGAGCGCAGCGGTTCCGGTACCCGATACTCGGCGGTGACGCGCGCCGCGCCGGCCTCCAGCTCGTACTCGGCCAACACACCGCCGTCACCGCCCGCGGCGTGCACCGCGATGCGCAGCACGCGCTCCAACGCCGCCGCGTCGCCCTCGACCTGTGCCAACAGGTGGGAGACGTCGTTGCGGGCCTCCAGCTCACGGTTGCGGCGGCGTAATTCCTCCTCTGCCGCCACCCGTTCGCTCACATCGCGCACGATGTTCATCACTACGGGGCCACGCGGCGTCTGCACGAGGCGAGCGCTCACCTCCACCGGCACGATCCGCCCGTCTGCGCGCAGGTGGCGACGGGGAGCCGTCACCAGCAGGCTCCGCGCGCCGTGTTCGAGCACCAGATCGGTGGTGCCGGGTTGCACGCGGTCCTCCGGCGGGCGCAAATCGGGCGCGCGCATGGTGAGGAGCTGGGCGCGCGTGTAGCCGCTCAGCCGCTCGGCCGCCTCGTTGACGTCCAGGATGCGACGGGTGTGCGGGTCGGTGATGTAGATGGCGTCGTGTGCCTGGTCCATCAGGCTGCGCAGGTAGCGGTGGGCCGCCTCCGCCTCTTCGCGCGCCTGCACGTTCTCCATGGCAGTAGCCACCAGGTCGGCGAAGGCCATCCCCAGCAACACGTCGTTGTCCGTGAAGGGGCGGCCGTCACGCTTGTTGGCGAGGGAGATCACCCCCATCGCCCGGCCGGTGTGGTCGCGCAGCGGCAGCCCCATGACGGCGCACAGATCAAACCGCGCCACCGCCACTTGGTCTACCTGCCGGTCGCCACGGGCATCGGCGGTGACGTAGGGCTGAGCGGTCTCCATCACCCGACCGACAAGCCCCTGGCCCGGTCGATACCAGCACCCCTCGACGCGCAGCCAGCGTCCCTCGGTGAAACGTTCGGTGTACCCGATGCAGCCATCCGGGCGGGGGAGGGCGACGACAGCATCACGCGCGCCGATGAGGGCGGCCGCGTTCTCCGCCGCGGCGCGGCACAGGTCCTCCAGCTCGCGGCTGGAAGACACGCGGCGAGCCATAGCCAGCAGTCGGCGCAGCTCCTCGCCCAGCGTGCGCCGCCCGCGCGGCCGGTACACACCGGTCACGGGGGTATCCACGGGCTGGCGGGCGTTCTTGGCGCTCAACAGCGCCGCCTCCGCACGAGCAAAGATCTGACCGGCGTCGCACACCGTGCCGTCCCACGTCGCCACCCCCATCGCCGCCGTCAGGTGCGCCCGGCGCCGGCCGGGCAGGATGCGACGGGTGAGCCCGTCGGCCACCGCACGGACGCGGGCCGCGAAAAGGGTGGCCTCGGCCGGGACGGCGTGCACGCCGATCACCGCGAACTCATCACCGCCGATACGCGCCACCAGGTCACCGGCGCGGACCGCCCGGCGCAGCGCCCGACCGAAGGCGCGCAGGGCCGCGTCGCCGGCGTGATGGCCGAAGGTGTCGTTCAGGTCTTTGAGGCCATCGAGGTCCAGCAGGATAAGTGAGAAGGGGATACCGGTGTGCACCGCGCGCGCGATCTCGGCCTCCAGTCGTTCGAGAAAGGCGCGGCGGTTCGCAAGGCCCGTCAGCTCATCGCGCAACGCCAGCCGGCGCAGGCGCGCGATCTCGATGTACTGGGCGTTGATCCGGACCTGTGGCGCGCGGTCGGTCGCCATCCCCACTCCGCCACGCAAACTGGCAGCGCCGATATCCGCCGCCCGGTGGAACCGTCCGGGGCCGAGTACCGGCCCTTGTCCGCCGTTTCCATCCGGTGCCGGAACGTGCAACGTTCGGTACTCTAAATATCGACGCGGCGCCCACGCCGTTATAGGGGGCGCGTCCACAGGGAGGCCGTGCCGGCGCTCGGCAAGGGACAATATCGAGCGCGGGAGGGCCGTGCTCAGCCGTGTACCAAGGCGCGCACCAGGAACCAGAGGTTGGCCGGGCGCTCGGCCAGGCGACGCATGAAATACGGGTACCAGTGACTGCCGTACGGCACGTAGATCCGCACCCGCAGCCCGGCCTGCCGCAGCGTCACCTGCAGGTCGCGCCGCACGCCCAACAGCATCTGGAACTCATATTCCGTGGGCGGGATGCCGCGCGCCTGTGCCAAACCGCGCACGGCGGCGATCAGCGCCGGGTCATGGGTGGCAAACGCCGGGTAGACGCCATGCGCCCGCGCCTCGTCCGAGAGCAACAGGTCGGCCAGTCGCAGATAGGCCGCATCGACGTCGGCCTTGCGCGGGTAAGCGATCGTGGGCGGTTCCGCGTAGGCGCCCTTGACCAGCCGGATCGGCGCGCCACGCGCGATCAACCGGCGCACATCGGCCTCGCTGCGGCGCAGGTAGGACTGGATCACCACCCCCAGGCGCGGCTGGTCACGGCAGCCGGCGGTGAGCCGCTCGTACAGGTCCAGCGTGGGCTGCACCAGGTCCGAACCCTCCATATCGATGCGCACGAACCCGCTCAGCTCCTCCGCCACCGCGACGATCCGCCGCAGCAGCGCCTCCGCCAGCGCCGCGTCGAACAGGATGCCGAGCTGGCTGAGCTTGAGGGAGCAGTTGGCCTCCAGGCCGGCCGCGGCCAGGGAGCGCAGCAGCCGCTCGTATTCGGCCGCGGCAGCGTGGGCCTCGCGCGGGTCTGTCACGTGCTCACCCAGGAAGGTGACGGTGGTGAGAAAGCCCTGGTCCGCCAGCGCGCGCGCCGTCGTCACCGCCTCGGTCAGCCGCTCACCGGCGATGAAGCGGCGCGCCACGCGGCGGGCCGGCGGAACCTCGGCCGCCAGGCGCTGCAACGCGCGCCGGCGCGAGAGCCAGAGCAGCACGACCCGGGCCTGGGCAGCGCCGACCGTCTGCAGCGCCTGGAGCGGGGGTACGCTCACGTTCCACCCCTTGTGACCGCCGCGCGGCGCCATCGTAGCACGCGCCGGCATCCCCCTGGCTCAGGGCCCGGCCGGCTGGGGCGCCAGTTCCGGCAACGGCGCGGCGCGCAGACGGGCGTCCACCGCGCGGGCCAGCGTCACCACCGGGTCGAACGACTCCCGGCCGGGTACGGCGGAGGAGGCTACGGTGATCACGGCGCGTCCCTGCCGCCACACCAGGATGCTGGTGCCAGCGTTCAGCCACACGCCGCGATAGGCCACCGCACCGTCACCCAGTTGGACCGGCGCGGGCACGGCCTCCTGCAACTGCGGTGCGTCGTTGCTCATCAGGGCGGTGTACGCCCCGGCCTGGGAGCGGTAGACGTCCACCGTCACGCTCAGGTAGGGGCCGGCCGGCCCCGGCACCTCGCCGTAGAAACGGCTATAGCTCCCCATCCAGCCGCGCGAGCGCACCAGTTGCGCCAGGCCAAGGGCATCCGGCACCGCTCCCAACGCGCCCACGTACTCGTTGGGTTGGCTGAGCGGCAGGTCTCCCAGGACGCGCGGGGCGGCGATATCGGCCGTGGCGGGCACCTCCTCGGCGGGCGGGAAGTAGCGCTCCAGCAGCCGCCGTAACTCGCTCGCGCTCAACTGCCCCGGCAGAGGTGGCGGCGGCGCGGGCGGCGCCGCCACCCCGCGCAGCGCGACCACTGCCGCCGCCAGCTGCGGGTCCCGTCCGGCGGCGTAATCCGCCGGGGTGCGCTCGTCCGCCACCTCAATATCGGGCGTCACCCCTCGTCCATCCACCACTACCCCGCCACGGCCGGTGCGCACCTCTTCTACCGCCACCTCCAGGCCGGCGCCCTCCGGCAACGGGAAGAGCAGGGCGCCGGCCAGGGCACCCGCGGTGCGCGTGCCCACGATCAGGGCGCGGCCGTACTCCTGCAGCGTGCTGGCCACGATCTCCGAGGCGGAGGCAGCGCCGCCGTCCACCAGCACCGCCAGCGGCCGCTGCACCGGAAAGGCCGGGCCGAACGAGGCGTGTTCCCCGGCCCGGCCGCGCTGGTCTGAGACGCGGGTGGCGACCACATCGGGCAGGAAGCGACCGAGAAGGGCGTTGGCCGTGAAGCCAAAGCCGCCGGGGTTGCCGCGCAGGTCCAGCACCCAGCGCGTCACTCCCCGGGCCTCGAACGAGGCTAGCGCCGCGTCCAGCGCCTCGATCACGTTGGGGCGCCCCTGGGGATCGCGCAGGAAGGAGGAGAACGACCGCAACCGCATATACCCGGTCCCGTCCGGGAGCACGCTGGACTGGAGGTCGGGGAAGCGGAAGCGGCCGATGACCACTGTCACGGTGACCTGGCCGACATCCGGCCGGTCCACGCGCAGCTCGACCGCCGTGCCCTCCGGCCGGGCCAGGGCGCGCCCCAGCACTGGCCGCGCCACCGCCGTCACCTCCTGGCCGTCCACCGCCAGGAGGGTGTCGCCGGGACGCAGCCCGGCGCGCGCGGCGGGGCCGTCCGGCGCCACTTCGATGATCGTCCAAGGGGCGCGCGTCGTCAGGCGGACACCCAGCCCCACCCCCTCGCCGGCGTTGCCGCCAAGCTGGGCCACGAACGCTTGGTACACCTGCGGCGACAGGAAGGCGGTGTGCTGCTCGTCCAGACTCTCCGCCATGGCGTCCACCGCGGCAAAGGCGAGGTCCGTCTGGCTGAGCTCAGCCGGTGCCAGGGCGGCAAGGGCGCCGTAGGCCTGGGCGAAGGCGCTCCAGGCGCCGTCACGGTCTGAGGGCAGGGCCGGCAGCTCCGGCAGCGGCTCCCGCGCCCCGGCGGCGATCAGGGCGCGGCCGGCGCCCGTCCAGGCGGCGCGCAACAGGTCGTCCGGCGCCGGCACGCGGTAGAAGTGGTCCATGAGCAGGGTGTAGGCGGCGCGGATGATATCCGACCGCGCCTCCGGCGGTGCCGCGCGCGATGTGGGCGTGGGCGTCAGCACGAGGGCGAGCACGGCACCAAGGGCCACGAGCAGCACCGGCAGGCGACGGGACATGTTCAACCTCGCGTGGTGTCGCTTGTTCGACTGTACGAGCCCGATGCGGCACCGGCAACGCCGCTCGCCCCCGCACACCGGGGCCCCGTGCCCGCGGCCGGGGCGGCCGCCTTGACGACGCCGGGAGCGCGACAGACGCTACCGGTGTGAAGGGCACGCTGCTGGCCACCGCCGCGCTGGTGCTGGGCGCGACGATCGTCGCGGTGAAGCTGGCCACGGACGGTCCCACGCCCAGCTTCATGTTGGCGCTGGGCGTGCTGCTCATCGCGGATGGGGTCCTGCGCCTGCTCACGCGCCGGCAGGATCGAGCGCCGTGAGGCGGCGGAGCCGCGCGTCGTTGCGGCATCTGGTACCCTGTGTTATCCAAGCACTCAGCAGCCACATCGGCGCCCGGCCGGCCGGGCGCGGCGCATCGGGTCGGCATGGGAAGGGCTGGAGATGAGGAGGCGGCACCCATGACAGCCAACGGCGAAAAGAGCTACAACGGCAAAATCCTAAGCGTCAACCTCTCCACCGGCGAGATCACCGTCGAGCACTTTGACGACGGGTTCTACCGCACCTACCTGGGCGGCTACGGCATCGGTGTGCGCCTGGCGCTGGAGCGCATCCCCAGGGGTGCCGACCCGCTGGGGCCGGAGAACATGCTTGGCTTCTTTCCCGGCGCGCTCACCGGCACGCCCCTGTTCGGGCAGCGTTTCCAGGTGGTGTGCAAGTCACCCCTGACCGGCGGCTGGGGTGACGCCAACTGTGGCGGCGACTTCGGCCCCGTGCTCAAGCATGCCGGCTGGGACGGAATCATGGTGTTCGGCCAGGCAACCACGCCCAAGCTGATCCACATCGACGATGACCGCGTGGAGATCCTGGACGCGGACGAGTACTGGGGCATGCTGGCCATCGACTGTGAGGACGCCCTCCAGGCCAAGTACGGCAAGAAGGCCACCGGCAAGAACTGCTCGGTGGCGGTCATCGGCCCGGCCGGGGAGAAGCTGTCGCTCATCTCCGGGATCTGCAACGAGCGGGGACGGCTGGCGGCGCGCTCCGGCGTGGGCGCCGTAATGGGCTCCAAACGGTTGAAGGCGATCGTCGTCAACGCGACCCGCTCCATCATCCACCAGACCAAGGACACGTTGCAGCTTCTGCGCGCCGAGCTGAACGACTTCGTCAAGCCCACCGCCGATTTCTTCCGCACCTTCGGCACCACCGGCATCACCGCCATGTCCGCCCACAACGGCGACTCCCCGGTGAAGAACTGGGCGGGAGTGGGCATCGTTGACTTCCCAGAGGTGGAGCCGCTCAAGGGCCCGGTGGTCAACGAGAAGATGGAGAAGCACTACGCCTGCTGGCACTGCCCACTGGCCTGTGGCGCCGAATCCAAAGAGGCGGACGAGGCGGCGAAGGCGAAGGGCTTCGCCTACCCGCGCCATACCCACCGGCCGGAGTACGAGGCGGCGGCCGCCTTCGGCACCATGAACCTGATCAACGACCTAGACGCCCTCATCTACGCCAACCACCTCAGCAACCAGTACGGCCTGGACGTGATCTCGGCCGGGGCGACGATCTCCTTCGCCTTCGAGTGCTACGAGAAGGGGATCCTCACCAAAGAGGACACGGACGGGCTGGAGCTGCGCTGGGGCGACGCCCACGCCATGATCGCGCTGCTGGAGAAGATCGGACGGCGCGAGGGCATCGGCGACGTGCTGGCGGATGGCGTCAAGCGGGCGGCGGAGCGCATCGGCCGCGGCGCCGAGCGGTACGCCATGCACATCGCCGGCCAAGAAGTGCCGATGCACGATCCGAAGCTGCAGCCCGAGTACTACACGACCTACAAGCTGGACCCCACGCCGGCCCGCCATACCCAGTACGAGGGCAACCGCCGCTTCGGCCTGCCGCCCGCCGTGCGCGACCGCACCAAGGCCGAGGGGCGCGGCGCCCACCACAAGGCGGCCAGTGAGTACATGCACGTGGTGAACGCCGCCGGCGCCTGCCAGTTCATTATGATGGCGGCCAACACGGCCCACATCCCTGACTGGCTCAACCACCTCAACGGCTGGGACATGACCAAAGAAGAGCTGCTGCGCATCGGCGAGCGGATCGCCAACATGCGCATGGCCTTCGAGGTGCGCGAGGGCGGTAACCCGCGCAAGCGGCACGTGCCCGAGCGGCTCTACGGCGGCCTCGGCGCCGTGCTCAGCGAAGGGCCGCACAAGGACATCCGCCTGGACACAGAGACGCTCGAGCTCGAGTACCTCAAGGAGTGCGACTGGGACCCGGAGACCTGCAAGCCCAGCCGCGCCAAGCTGGAGTCGTTGGGCCTGCGCGACGTAGCGGACATGATCGGCGTGTGAGGCCCGCCCAACCAAGGCCGGCCCTCACCTCGCCGACCCTTCCCCCTCGCCCCTCTCCCGCGCGGGAGAGGGGCGAGAGGCTATCAGGGGCTCACGCTGTCCTCACACTGAGGACGTGCCGAGAACGGTTCGCTCGGCCAAGGCGATGGGCAGGGAGCCGCTGCCGGCCAGCGCGTCGTGGAAGCGGCGCAGCCCCTCCACGCCGGTCAACCCCCGGGCCGCCAGGAAGCGCTCGCGTAGACGGGTGATCTCCAGACAACCGGTGAGGTAGGATGCGGCCTGCGTCGGCCAGGAGCAGTAGCGGCCCACCTCCGCCCGCGCCGTCGGCTCCGGCAGGTTGGCGCGCTCCATCATGAACTGCACGGCCTCATCAAAGCCCATCTCGCCCAGGTGCAGGCTGGTATCGACGATGATGCGCGCCGCCCGGAACAGCGTCGCCTCGTGCTGGTATAGCTCGTGGCGCGGGTCCGCGAAGAAGCCTTGCTCGCGCATCACCTGCTCGGCGTACAGGGCCCACCCCTCGGTGAAGAAGGGGGTGCGCAGGACGTGCCGCACCGGCCGGGGGTTGGCCTTGGCGGTGACGAGGTGCCAGTGATGTCCGGGATAGGTCTCGTGCACGGCGGTGGTGGGGATGCCGGCATAGCAGTTGCCCTCCAACCGCTTGCGCACCTCCTCGGGCGAGGCGTCGTCCGGCGGGTAGGGCACGAAGAAGTGGCCGCGGAGCGAGGGGGAGAAGGGGGGCGGCTGGTGGTACGAGGCCACGGCCTGCACCGGCCGCTGGAAATGGGGCGAGGGCTCTACCAGGCACTCCTCGCCCGGCGGCAAGGTGACGAGCCCCCGTTCCTGCAGGAAGGCACGCGCTCGCCCCGTCCACTCGGCGTAGGCCGCGCGCATGGCGTCTGGCGTGGGCGGATGGTCCTGATTGAGCTGGCGCAACACCGCCACCCAGTCGTCCGTATCCGCGATCAGGCGGGCGAGGCGGCGCAGCTCGGCGGCCACCCGCTCGTACTCGGCGCGGCCACGCTCCCTGAGCGCGCGTGCGTCATAGCCCAGCAGCTCCTTCTCTTGGAGCAGGCGGCTGTAGCGTTCCTCGCCGATGGCCCAGCTCCCGCGTGCCCGCTCTACCAACCACTCTAGATAGTCGCGGAACCCTTCCAGCGCCAGGACGGCGTCCGCGGCGGCGTCCTCCAGCTCGGCGCGCAGGATGGGATCGCGTGCCTCCGCGGGCAGGAGTTCGGCCAGGTAGTGGACCGCGGCCCGCACCTGCGCCAGGGCGCGCTCCACGTAGAGGCGAGGCGTCAGGTCGGCGCGCAGGTTGCGCCGACCGTCTTCCAGCGCCTTGGGCACGGCGCGCAGGCGCGCGGCCGCGGCCTCCACCAGCTCCGCCTCCGGTCGCAGTCGGTGCAAGAAGAGCACGAACACCCCGTTCAGGCAGGGGCCGAGGTAGACGGCGGGCTGGCGCCGCCACATCTCCCAGTCGGCCATGATCTGCTCGCCGCGCAGATGGGACAGGATGAGGGCACGGTCGATGCGCTCGTCGAAGCTGAGCCCTTCCTCCGGCACCTGGGTGAAGCGGTGCAGCCAGGCCGCGCTGCGCCGGCGGCGGTCCTCGAAGGCGGCGGCGGAGAGGTCGTCGAGACGGCCGTCGTATGCGGTCAGGCCCAGGGCGCTGGCCACGACCGGCTGATCCTCGTATAGCTCGTGAAGGAACTCCTGCACCATCTCCGCGAAAGACGGCATCACCTCACCTCCAGGCTGCCGGCATCGCCTTCATGCTGGCCTGCCGGCGTTCTCCAGGCAAACAGGACGGCACAGCGCGCCGGCAGGTGCACCTCCCCCTCGGCGAGCGCGGGCGCCGCGCCGTCGCCGCCGTAGCGGGCATCGCGGCTACACCAGACCAGGGAGGCGGAAGGGGGAAGGAGCCACGATTCCGGCGCCGGCAGGCGCGCCGCGGCGCCGAAATTGACCAGGAGCAGGCGGTGCTCCTCCCCCTGCCATCGGTACACCGCCAGCACGTCGCCGGTGAGCGGCAGGGCGCGGGTGGCGGCACGGTCCTGCACGCGCAGGACGGGGTCGTCGCGCCGCAGGGCAAGCAGGTCACGGTACAGGCGCTCCATCGGCGCGTTGCGCACCCGCTCGGCCGGGTCGAGCTTGGAGCGGCGAAAGGTGGCCTCGTCCTGCGGGTCGGGGATGCGGGCGCGCCGTGCCGGGTCGCGGAAGGCGGGGAAGGCGGCAAACTCCTGCCGGCGGCCCGCCGTCACCCGCCGGCCCAGCTCCGGGTGGTGGTCGGTGAAGTACAGGAAAGGGGTAGTGGCGGCGTACTCCTGCCCCATGAACAGCAGCGGTGTCTCCGGCACGAGCAGGAGCAGGGCGGAGGCCAGGGCGTAGGCGTCGCGGTCCACCAGCGCCGCCAGCCGCTCGCCCTCGGCGCGGTTGCCCACCTGGTCGTGGTTCTGGATACAGAACACGAAGGCCGCCGCCGGCTCGTCCGTCACGCGCGTGCCACGCGGGTGGCCGGTGATGGGCGAGACCTCCCCCTGGTAGATGAACCCCTCGTTGACGGCGCGGGCGATCTCGGCCACAGCACCGGTGTAGGCGGCGTAGTAGCCGTCGCGCTCGCCGGTGAGGCGGACGTGCACGGCATGGTGGAAGTCGTCCGCCCACACGGCGTCCAAGCCGTAGCCGGCCCGGTCGGAGGCACGGGCGCCGGGCTCCGCCGGGGGGTGTGGACCACGCGCGGGGCGAATGAGGGTCACATCGTTGGCATCGCTCTCGGCGATCAGCACCACAGCGCGGCGGCCGGCGGCGGCGCGCACGCGGGCGGCGAGCTCGGCCAGGATGTGCGTGGGGGTGGCGTCGAAGATGGCGTGCACGGCGTCCAGGCGCAGGCCGTCGATGTGGTACTCCTCTACCCAGCGACAGGCGGCAGCGCACACGAAATCGCGCACGGGGCGGCTGTGCGGGCCGTCGTAGTTGAGGGCATCGCCCCAGGGGGTGCGGTAGCGGCTGGTGAAGTAGTACGGGGAGAAGGCGCCCAGGTAGTTTCCGTCCGGGCCGAGGTGGTTGTACACCACGTCCAGGATCACGCCCAGGCCGAGGGCGTGGGCGGCGTCCACCAGCCGTCGCAGCCCGTCCGGGCCGCCGTAGACGTGGCTGGGGGCGAAGGGGTCCACGCCGTCGTAGCCCCAGTTCCAGCGGCCCGGAAACTCGGCCACCGGCATCAGCTCGATGGCCGTCACGCCCAGGTCACGCAGGCGGGACAGCTCGGCGATGGCGGCGTCGAACGTGCCCGCCGCCGTGAACGCGCCTACGTGCAGCTCGTAGATCACCAGCCCATCACGGCGCAGGCCGGGCCAGCCGGCATCCGTCCAGGGGAACGCCGCCGGGTCGACGACCTCGGACGGGCCGTGCGGCCCTTCCGGCTGGAAGCGGGAGGCCGGGTCGGGGAACGGCCCGGCGCCGTCCACCAGGAAGCGGTAGCGGTCTCCCGGTCCGGCATCCGGGACCGTGACGGCGTGATAGCCGTCCGGCACGGGATGCAGGGGCAGCCGTCGCTCCTGACCACCCCTCAGGAGCAGCAGCTCGAGCAGCCGCGCCGTAGGAGCCCAGACGGTGAAGCGCACCCCGCCGCCCGGCAGCACACGGGCGCCGAGGTCTGGCAGCGGCGGCAACGGTCCCCCCACGCGTGGCCTCCTGACCCCCGAACGCAACCTGCGCGCCCCCGTCCTCGAGTGTAGTGGAGAGGTGGGGCAGCACGACAACCACCCGCGCCATGCCGCTTGCATAGGATACCTGGGTATCCTATAATGGAGCCGCCCCCACCCCGTTCCAGGAGGTGTCCGTGGACCCGAGCCGTGAGAAGGAGATCCTCGACCGCCTGAAGCGGATCGAGGGCCAGGTGCGCGGCATCCAGCGCATGATCGAGGAACGGCGCGGCTGCGAGCCGATCCTCACGCAGATCCTGTCCGCCAAGACCGCCCTGGAGCGGGTGGCGGCGGAGGTCGTCGCCGCGTCCATCGATGAATGCCTGCGCGAGCGACCGCCACAGCAGGCGCAAACGGAGATCACCCGGCTGGTGCGGCTGCTCAGCCGCACCGGATAACGAGCCGAGCAGGGGACCGCCCGGCGGGAGGAGCGAGCCATGAACGTGATCCGCATTCGTACCCCGGGGCTGGGCGATACCAGCTACCTGCTCACGCACAACGGCATTGGCATCCTGGTGGACCCGCAGCGGGACGTGGATCGTTTCCTGCGCGCCGCGCACGACGCCGGGGTGCGCCTGCGCTACGTGCTGGAGACCCACCTGCACAACGACTACGTCTCCGGCGGCCGGGAGGCGGCGCGACGCAGCGGCGCGGAACTGGTGCTGCCCGCCGGCGCCGGCGTCGCCTTCGAGCACACCCCCGCCTTCCACCTGGAGGAGTTCGGCGACCGGGGGCTCGTCATCCGCCCGCTGCACACTCCGGGACACACCCCGGAGCACATGAGCTACCTGGTGCTGATCGACGGCCGGCCGGTGGCCCTCTTTTCCGGCGGCAGCCTGCTGGTCGGCTCCGCCGGCCGCACCGACCTGCTCGGGCCGGAACGGGCGCACCAGCTCGCCGTGTTGCAGTTCGGCTCGCTCCAGCGCCTGGCCCGCCTGCCCGATGAGGTGGTGCTCCTCCCGACGCACGGCGAGGGCTCGTTCTGCACCGTGACCGGCGCGGGACGAGAGGCATCCACGATCGGCGTGGAGCAGCGGGAAAACCCCGCCCTCGCCTATCCGGACGCCGAGTCGTTCGCTGAGGGTCAGCTCGCCGCGCTGGCGCCCTTCCCGCGCTACTACGCCTACATGGGCCGCATCAACCTGCTGGGCCCACCGCCGATGCCGGATCTGCGTGTCCCCGAGCTCACCCCCGCGCAGGTGCAGGCGCTGGTCGGCTCGGTCCAGATCATCGACGGCCGACCGCGGCAGGACTTCGCTGCCGGCCATATCCCCGGCGCGCTCGGCATCGAGCTGAGTGAGCAGTTCGGCGTATGGACGGGCTGGCTGGTGCCCTTCAACGCGCCGCTGGTGCTGGTCCTCAACCCGGACCAGGACGCGCGTGAGGCCGCCACGCAGCTCGCCCGCATCGGCTACGACGACGTGCGCGGGGTCCTGCGCGGCCTTGATGCCTGGCGCGAGGCCGGTCTGCCGCTGGTCTCGTTCCCGATTCAGACGGCGCAGGAGCTGGCGACGGCGCTGGCCCGCGGTGAGCGGCCGCAGGTGCTGGACGTACGCGCGCCGGACGAGTGGCGGGCCGGTCACCTGCCGGGCTCGGTGCACCGCTACCTGCCGGACCTGGTGGACGGTGTGCCGCCGGAGCTGGAACCCAGTGCGTCGGTCTGGGTGGCGTGCGGGAGCGGCTACCGCGCGGTCATCGCCACCGGCCTGCTGGAGCGTCACGGCTACCGGCCCGTGCTGCTCACCGGCGGCATCCCGGAACTGCTGGCGTATCTGGCCGCGGGGCAGCCCGCCGGCTAAGGCACGTCGGGTCGGCGGGGTGCCTACCACATCACGGAACAGGAGCGACCTCATGGCCACGGAACAGCGGACCCGATACGGATTCGGCGTCAGGGTGAACTTGCCCTACGCCGAGGCGGTCGAGCGCGCCAAAGCCGCGCTCAAAGAGCAGGGCTTCGGCGTGCTGTGTGAGATCGACGTCCAACAGACCATGAAGGAGAAGCGCGGCATCGAGTTCCGGCCGTACGTGATCCTCGGCGCCTGCAACCCGCCGCTGGCGGAGCAGGCCCTGCACGCGGAGCCGGATATCGGCCTACTGCTGCCGTGCAACGTGGTGGTGTACGCGGACGAGGGTGGCAGCGTGGTGGAGGCGATGGACCCGGTGCCGGTCCTTGGCCTGGTCGGCAACCCGGCGCTGGAGCCGCTGGCGCGAGAGGTGCGGCGGCGCCTTGAGGCGGCCATCGCGCGCGTGGCGGCCGGCTGATCGCTCACACGCCAACCAGGGATGCGAGGGGCACGGCCTGTCCCCAGCGCCTCAGTCGCCGCGTGCCGCTGTGCGGGCGGCAAAGGCCGCACGTCGAGCAGCGGGTCGGCGGGTGACACCTCATCGGGTTGCACCGCGTGCATGCCGTCCAACACCCGTTGCTGCTCCTCCGGGCTGAGGTAGCGGGCGAAGAGCGGCAGGTACACCTCCTCTTCCTTTTCCTTGCGCAGGTGCAGGCGCAGCACCGCCTCAAGCTGGGGGACGTACCACGCCAGGCGGTCCCGCACCTCGGCCCGGGCCGACGGCTCGGCGGCGGCTCGTTCCTATGCCGTCTGGATGATGGCCGTCACGTACTCGGTGATCACCTGGTAGTCGAGGCGCATCGTCGCGGTGGCGTGGCCGTGCGCCTTGATCAGGGGCTCGACGGCGGGGTACAGGAACCGCTCTTCACCCACGGCGTGCGGCAAGAGCTCATGCCTGAGTAGGTCGACGAGGGCGGCCGGGTCGGCTTCGGGGCGGCGTTCGCGGAGCAGCCGTGCCTGCTCGCCGAGACGAGCGAGGATCTCGGCGTGATGACGTTGGATGGCCTCGATGGCGTTGCTCATGGCAGAAACGGGCCCTCCTCACCGAACGGCCGGTCTGCGGTCACCTGACCGGCGGTCAGCGAAAGCGGGCCAGGGCCACGGCACGGGCGGTGTTGGCCGCCGGCTCGCGGCGCACCCTCACCCCACCCTCACCCCCGGCCCCTCTCCCGCTTGCGGGAGAGGGTGCCGAGCGGAGCGAGGCGGGTGAGGGCAGGCGAGGAGCTGGTCTTCAACCACAAGTCGAACGCCCCTTGTGCCGCGTGGTGATCCACCTGCCGTCGGTCACGGGCTGAGGCGGGTGCCACAGGCCGGCCCGCCCCCTCATCCCACGCCCAGCACGTGGTACCCGGAATCGACGTGCACCACCTCGCCGGTCACGCCACGGGCCAGGTCGCTGAGTAGGTAGACGGCGGTGTCGGCCACCTCGTCCGCGCTGGTGCCGCGGCGCAGCGGTGCCTGCTCGGCCACACGGTGCGCCATCTCCAGAAACCCCTTAATCGCGCGGGAAGAGGCGGTACTGATCGGCCCGGCAGAGATGGCGTTAACGCGCACGCCGCGCGGGCCGAGGTCGGCCGCCAGGTAGCGCACGCTCATCTCCAGGGCGGCCTTGGCCACACCCATGACGTTGTAGTGTGGGACCACCCGCTCCCCACCCAGGTAGGTGAGCGTCACCGCCGCCCCACCGCCGCGCCGTTCCATCAGCGGCGCCGCCCGCTGCAGGACCGCCGTGAGCGAGTACGCGCTCACCTCCAGCGCCACGCGGAACGCCTCCCGGCTGGTGTACAGGTAGGGGCCGTCTAGCGCCTCTGTGGGGGCGTACGCGATGGCATGCACCAGCGCGTCCAGGCCACCATATGCCGCGTCAATCTCCCGGAAGAGGGCGTCGATCTGGGTATCGTCGCTCACATCGCAGGGCAGCACCAGCGTGCCAGACAGCGCCTCGCCCAGCGCACGCACGCCTCGCTCCACCCGCTCCCCCTGATAGTTGAGCACCAGGCGAGCGCCCTCGCGGTGCAACGCCCGGGCGATGGCCCAGCCGATGCTGAACTTGTTGGCTACGCCCAGCACCAAGGCAACCTTGCCGTCGAGCAGTCCCATAGCTCCCTCCAGTGGTGGGTTGGACATCGAGTCAAGGGAGATCAGGCGGTCGGCCACCCCTCACCCCCGGTGAGTGCCGCGGTGGCGGCCCGTACCCCGCCCTCCCGGCCTGCCGTGGAAATCCGCCCCGCCTGCCCCCTGGCGGCCCGTCCCGGCCGGGCCGTGTCCTTGACCGGGATGTCAGCGACCGGGATCGGTACCACGGACTCAGCGGCCCCGCCCCGTGCTTCAGCCGGGGGCAGCCGCAGGGCGGGGTGAGGGTCAGCCGAGACGGCTCGCCCCCTTTCAGCACCCGGCGCTCGTGGCGGGCCGTGCCGTCTCGAGGATACGGCCTGACGCACCGGCGCGCATGTCGGCGGGCAATCCGTCCGCCGGGGTGACGACGTAGCGATCGCGGGCCGTTAACGCCGCGCTAACACCCACGGCCCACAGGCTCCGCTACCATCAGCGCCAGTACCGTCCTCGTCCCCGACCCTTCATGCGCAGGAGGACGCCGATGGCACGGACACCTTCTCCCACACCGGCTCGGCACGCCGTGCTGGGCGGCCTAGGCGCGGGTGCCCTGGCGGCCGCAGCCGCCGCGCTGCTCTCGCTGCCGCTTCGTTCCCCGGACGACGCCTTTTTCAACACCGCGAGCGTGACGCTGGGCGGCTTGCTGGTGGGCCTGCTCGCCGGCCTGGCGTGGTGGGGGCTGCAACGACGCGCCCGTCCGCTCGTTGCCTTTGCCGGGTGGCTTGTCGCCGGCTTTGCCCTGGTGACGCTCGTCGCGCTGGCGTTCGAGGCGGCGCCCAACGCGCCCCTGGACGGGGTAGCACCGTTCGTGCTGCCGCTGGCGGCGCTGGTGTTCGCGACGGTGGGCGTCCTCACGCCGCTCCTGGCCCGGCCGGCGCTGCGGCCCGCCTGGAGCGGCCCCCTGGCCGCGGGAGGCGCCATCGTGCTCGGTCTGGCGCTGGCCGGCGCGGGTGACACGCCGAGCGGTCGGCTGGCGCTCCCGGAGCGGCCGGCCGGCACCCCCGCGGCGGGGCAAGGGGGAGAGGCGTCCGGCGGCGTCCTCCGCCCGCAGGACGTGGCCGGGGTGGTGTTCACGGTGGTGCCCGGTGAATCGGCCGCCACCTACACGGTGCGCGAGAAGCTGGCCCGGCTGCCGCTGCCCAGCAACGCCGTTGGCCGGACCACCGCCATCACCGGCACCATCCGCCTGGACGGCGGGCCGTCCACGATCACCGTGGACCTGCGCACCCTGGAGAGCGATCAGCCCATGCGCGACCGCTTCATTCGCGAGCGGGGCGGCATCCAGTCCGACCGCTACCCCTACGCCCAGTTCACCGTCACCCAGCTCGACCTCCCCAGCGAGTACCGCGTAGGTGAGACGGTGCACCGCACCGTCACCGGCATGATGAAGATCCGTGAGGTGGAGCGGCCGCTCACCTTCCAGGTCGAGGCACGTTTCCAGGACAACACGCTCTACATCGCCGGGCGCACCGACTTCACCTGGGCCGACTTCGACATCCCGCCGCCAAACGTGGCCGGCATCGTGCAGGTAGAGAACAACGTGCATATTGAGGTGCTGATCGTCGCTCGCCGCGAGGGCACGGGCTAGCACGATATCTGACCGCTCGAGCTTACCCAGCGCGGGCCGATGATCCGGGGCCGCCAGCCCACGGCACGGGCGCACCACACGCTCGTCCGTCGACCTGTCCCCTGGGCCAGGTCACGCCCAGCCGCTTGGCCAGGTACGGCTGAGCGGCTGAGGGCTACAATGAGCGCGCCGAACGCCAGATTGGGAGGGAGCAGCGATGGCGACCACCGCAAGCGGCCAGGTGCGCGTGGGCACCTTGGCAGAACTGGAGGACCGAGGGTGCCTGGTGGTGACGGCCAGCGGGCATACGGTGGCCGTGTTCCTGCACGAGGGACGCGTTTATGCCCTTGACAACCGTTGCCCGCACATGGGCTTTCCCCTCAGCCGCGGCACGGTGCGCGACGGGCTGCTCACCTGCCACTGGCACCACGCCCGTTTTGACCTCACCTCCGGCGGCACGCTCGACCCCTTCGCCGACGATGTGCGCACCTTCCCGGTGCGCGTGGTGGACGGGGAGGTGTTCGTGGAGGTGCCCGCCGGTGAGGGCGGGCGCGTGTTCTACTGGACCCGGCGGGTCGAGGAGGGGTTGGAGCAGCAGCTCTCGCTGGTGCTGGCCAAAGGGGTGATCGCGCTGCTGGGCGCGGGCGTGCCGCCGGCACAGGTAGCGGCCATCGGCGGCCGCTTCGGCCTCCGCTATCGCGCCGCCGGCTGGGGACCGGGGATGACGATCCTCACCGCCTGCGCGAGCGTGCTGCCCGCCCTGACGCCGGAGGACCGCGTGCCGGCGCTGGTGCACGGTTTGGCGCGGGTGGCGGCCGATTGCGCCGGCCAGCCGCCCCGCTTCCCGCTCGAGCCGCTGCCGGGTACCGCGGCCCCTCTCCCCCGACTCAAGCAATGGTTCCGCCGCGCCGTTGAGGTGCGGGATGAGGAGGCGGCCGAGCGCACGCTCGCCACGGCCATCGCCACCGGCGGCTCACCGCGGGAGCTGGCCGACATGCTGCTGTGCGCCGCCACCGACCACTACTACCTAGACGACGGGCACACCCTGGACTTCATCAACAAGGCCTGCGAGTACCTGGACCTGGTGGGCTGGCAGGAGGCGGGCGCAACGCTGCCGGCGCTGGTCGCCGGCCTGTGCCGGGCCACGCGCAGCGAGGAGCAGAACGCCTGGCGGCACCCGGTAGACCTGGTGGCGCTGGTGGAACCGGAGCTGGCCGCCCTGAGGGGTAGCGCGCCGGTGGCGGTGGCGGGCGGCCGGGCGCTGACCGACGAGGAGTTCGACGGCCTGGTGTGGACGGTGCTGGGCGAGGACCCGCAGGCCACGGTGCGAGCGCTGTCCACGGCCATGCGGGAGGGTGTGGACCTGGCAGAGCTCGGCCTGGCGGTGGCGCACGCGGCCGCCCTGCGGCTGGCCCGCTTCCACACCAGCAACGAGTTCGGTGACTGGGACACCGTGCACAACACCTGGACCTCCTGCCAGGCGCTGTACCAGGCCCTGCGGCGCGCTCCCTCGCGGGAGCTGGCGCGCGGCCTGTACCACGCCGCCATGCGCGTCTACCTGGACCGCTTCCTGAATGTGCCGCCCCAACGCCTGCCCGATACGGAGCCGGAGACAGCCACGGCGCAGGCGGACCCGGTCGCGCTGCGGCAGGCACTGCTGGAGCTCATGGACCGGGAGCAGCAGGTGAACCCGGTGGGCCGGCTGGTGGACGCTTATCTGGCGGCCGGGCACGATGACGCGGCCCTGGTGCAGACGCTGGGGCATGCCCTCTTCCGCGAGGACGCCGGCTTCCACGCCTATCAGACGTTCGAGGCGGGGTGGCGGCTGTACACGGTCCTGCGCGAGCGGCGGCCGCTCGCCGCCCGGCGCACCCTGGTGGGGGTGGCGCGCTTTCTCGCGGCCCACAGCCCCACGCCGCGTGCCCTTCGCCAGACGGTGACCATCGCCCAGCGCCTGGCGCGCGGTGAAGAGCTGTACGCGGAGATGTAACGCGCCCGCCATCGCGGCGTGAAGCGGGGCGGCGTGGAGCCTGCCCCCGGCGCGGAACGAGGAGCCGTCCGCCGGTCCCTCCTCCTGCCTCACTCCTGGTTTCTCGTTCTCACGTGTGGCCGTACACTACCGATGCGGCGCGCACGCCGTGGAGCGCGCGCCACGAGGAGCACGGCATGAACTACGAGCAGATTCGCGCCGAACGGCGCGGCGCGGTAGCCCTTCTCACCCTCAACCGCCCGGAGAAGCTGAACGCCTGGACCGACCGCATGCACGCGGAGCTGCACGACGCCATCTCCCGCGCCAACGCGGACGCGGAGGTGGGCGCCATCGTGCTCACCGGCGCCGGGCGGGGCTACTGCGCCGGCTATGACATCGGCGCCTGGCGTGAGGGCCTGCAGCAGGGCGGTGTGGAGCGCGCCGGCGGCGGAGCGGCCCGCCCCGGCGAGAGCTGGGTGCACCTGCTGCGCCGCTCCAAGCCGGTGATCGCCGCCGTGAACGGGGTGGCGGTCGGGGTCGGCGCCACGCACGTGCTGCCCGCCGATATCCGCATCGCGGCGGAGAGCGCGCGCTTCGGGTTCGTGTTCGTGCGCATGGGTGTGGTGCCGGAGCTGGCCAGCACCCACTACCTGGTCCAACTGGTAGGCCTCGGCCCGGCGCTGGAGCTGTGCCTCACTGCGCGCATGTTCGACGCCGCCGAGGCGCTGCGCCTGGGGCTGGTCTCCCGCGTGGTGCCGGACGACCGCCTGCTGGAGGAGGCGCTGGCGCTGGGCGAGGAGATCGCCGCCCTGCCGCCCACGCAACTACGCCTGGCCAAACAGCTTCTGCACGCCAACGCCGTCGAGCAGGACCTGGACGCGGTGCTGGCGCGGGAGATGGAGGCGCTGCGGCAGGCGTACGCCTCGCCGGAGTTCCGCGAGGCGGTGACGGCGTTCATGGAGAAGCGCCAGCCGGACTTCCGCGCCACCCGCGCCGGGGGATAACCCGGCGCGCCGTGGCCGGCCGTCACCGTGCCGTGTCGCCCAGCCAGCGCGCCTGCCAGCCCTCATCCGGCTGGGCCTCGGCGAAGGGCCAGGGCCGCTCCCAGCGGTTCAGGTACACCACCCGCTTCACCGGACGGCGGCGCACCGGGCCGGGCCGGTCCACCGGGTAGCCGAGGGGGATGAGGCAGTAGATCTGGTTCGTTTCCGGGATGCCGAGCAGCGCGCGCAGCTCCTCCTCGTGCGCGCGGGCAAAGTTGGTGATGGAGCCGCCCAGCCCCAGCGCCCGCGCCGCCAGCAGCAGGTTCTGCACGGCCGGGAAGATGCTGCCCCCGGGCGTGCTGTGCTTGCCGCGCAGGCCGCACACCGCCACAATCACCGGCGCCTCGTGCACGTGCGCCGCCAGATGGGCGGTGCTCTTGAGCGAGAGCCGCTGCGGGCGCGGCAGTTCGTCCATAAGCGCCGGGTTCTCCGCGTACTGCGGCTGGTAGCGCGTCCACGCCTCCCAGAACCACGCCTGGATCTGCCGCTTCACCGCCGGGTCGGTGATCAGGACGAAGCGCCAGTCCTGGGCGTTGCCGCCGGACGGCGCCCGGATGGCAGCGTCGAACACTTGGAACAGGATCTCGTCCGGGATCGGGTCCGGCTTCAGCCGGCGCAGGGCGCGGGTGGTGTAGATGGTGTGAAACAGGCCTGGATCGCTCATGCGCCCGTCCCTCCCGCGGGCAGCAGGGTAAGCGTGTGCACCGCCGCCGCCTGCACGTCGGCCTCGGTGTAGTGCATGGGGATGCGCCGGTGCGTGCGCCAGAGCTCGAGCTGGTCGGCGTAATGCGGCGTGCCGGGCAGGCCGGAGACGCCGCCCGGCACCACGAAGCTGCCGTGGGCGATGTCGGCGAGATCCACCACCTGCCGGTACACGGACAGGGCGGTGATGGGATAGCCGTGCTGCCGCCGCCAGCCGTAGGCGGCGCACTGGACGGTGTCGCCGCCGCCGCCCACGGCCGCGCGGGGCGGGTTGAGCGCCGACGCCAGCTCGGGAAACGTTGTGGCCAGGGTATGCTGCGCGGCGGTGGCGTGGTGGTCCGCCCAGCGCCAGCGCCCCGGGTCAGCACCTGCCAGGGCGGTCGTCGCCTGCCACGCCGCCGCCAGCGCCTCCGGCAGCACCTCCGTCCAGCGGCGGCCGTCGGGCAGGACCTCGGCATCGGTGGCCACGGCTTGGACGTGGGCCAGCCAGCGGTGGATGATCGTCGCCAGGGCGGGCGGGTCGCCGGAGGTGAGCCACGTCCATTGCCGCCCGCCGACGATCGGCTCAAACAGCGCGCGGGCGAGCTCCTGCCGGAAGGCGGCGTACAGGAGCGCCGCGGCGCTGTCCGGGAGGAGGTTGCCGTCCCAGCCTGCGAGCAGCGCCCGCGCCCGCTCGGCCTCGCCGGTGAACGGCCCCACCCGCGCCAGCAGCGTCGCCCACCGTCGCGCCGGCACGGACAGCGTGTCGCCCTGGATGGCGGCGATCTCGTCCGGGCTCATGCGCTCCTTGGTCCCAAGCAGCTCCACCAGCCGCTCGGCGCGGGCGGGCGGCGCGAACTCGTGGGCGATGTAGGGCTCGTCCTCGGCGATCACGCGCTGGTTGGCGGTGACGATGAAACCTTCGGGCGGGTTCAGGGCGCGGGGCATCCGCTCAAACGGCACAAAGCCGATCCACTCGTGCTCGCCCGTCCAACCGGGGGCGGGGAACAGCCGGTGCGCCTGCGAGGCGCGCACCGGTAACAGCCCGCGCGTGAGGTAGCCGATGGTGCCGGAGGTGTCCGCGGCCACCAGGTTGTTGACCGGGTCCACCCATTCCCGCTGCGCCTCGAACAGCTCCTCCACGGTGCGGGCCCGCAGCATGGGCCGCAGCGCCTCGAAGCCCGCCCCGGCAGAGCCGGGATCGGTGGCGGTGTAGCGTAGGGCCAGCGCCCAGCCGGTGCGCGGGTCGCCATGCACCACGGGGCCGTGGCGGGTGCGCCACACGTCGATCTTGGCCGGGTTGGCGCCGCGCACGGAGATCGTCTCCACGCGGTGCTCGGCGTCGTCCCAGCCGCCGGGCACGCGGTAGCGGGTGGGATCGGCAGCGTCGAACTGCTCGACGTACAGGTCCTGGTAGTCGGCGCCGGTGTGGGTGATGTTCCAGACCACGGCGCCGTTGTGGCCGAAGTGGGGGAAGCCGGGCACGCCGGGAAAGGCGGCGCCGATCACGTCGAACTCCGGGCAGGCGACGTGCACCGGCCAGTAGACGTTGGGCACGTCCAGCGCGCGGTGCGAGTCGTTGCAGATCACGGGCCGGCCGGTGGTGGTGCGGCTGCCGTGCACGGCCCAGGAGTTGGAGCCGGCCGTGGCCTCGGCCAGGAAGCCCAGGTGCACGGCCGCGGCGCGGATGTCGGCCTCGGCCTGGTCAAACAGCTCCCGCACGCGCCCGCCGGGCGGCAGGATCACGGGCGAGCCCACGGGTGGGCGGCCGTCCAGGCGGGCGAACGCCGCGGGACCAACGGCAGCGAGCAGCCGCGCGTAGGCCACTTTCTTCTGCCAGACACCCATGAGCACGTGGCGGATTTTGAAGCAGGCCACCGAGTGCCACGGCTCCCACGGCTCCGGCGCAAGCCCGGTGAGTTGGTACTCCACCGGCAGCGGCTGCCCCGAGCGGAGGAAGGCGTTCACGCCGGCGGCGTAGGCCTCGAACATGGCCCGCGTCCCGGCGGACATGGCGGCCACGTCGGCGCGGGCGGCGCGCTCAAGCTGAAGGCGGCGAGCGAGGATGTCGGCCGGGAGCGCCGGCTCACCCACGACTTCCGCCCAGCGCCCGACGGCGCGGCGGCGGTCGTACTCCATCTGCCAGAGGCGGTCCTGCGCCGCGGCGAATCCCTGGCCGAACCAGGCGTCGTGCTCGTTCTCGGCGCGGATGTGGGCCACGCCGTGGGCATCGCGACGGATCTGCACGGGGGCGTGCAGGCCGGCGACGGTGAGCGATCCGTCCATCTGGGGCAGGGCCCCGCCGAAGTCGATACGCGCGCCGGTCCGGGTCACGGCTTTCCCTCTCCCTGAGCGGTAAACGGCGCGGGCAGAGGACAGGTGTCGCGACTCGCGGCGTCCCGTCGTCGAGGCCCCCGCTCCGCTCGTTGCGGACCGATGCTACCCGTCGGGCGCGGTTCGGGCAACGGCGGTACGGTTCAGGCGGCGTCGTCGGCGGGCCGGTGGTCGAGGTGGATGACCTCCACCCAGGCGCCCGTGTACCGCTCCCGCCAGCGGCGCATGAGGGCAAGGGCGTCGCGGGCGCTGGGGACCCGTCCGATGAGCAGCGGCGCGTGTGCAGCGCCATCGCGCAGGCGCAGGATGAAGCCCATGGTCGTACACCTCACCAGCAGCCTCATCCCAGGATTCGCGTTCCGGCCGGCCGGCCGGTATCGGGACGCTCCCGGATTGTGCCGCGCCTCCGCCCGTGCCCGGCGCGGGGCCGATCCTGGCAGGAGACGGCCCGGAACGCCCGATTGACGGGGGCGCGGCGTCGTGCCTACACTCGCCTCACCGGCGGGGGTGAGCGGCGGTGTCCGAGCTGCGGGAGGCCTGGAAGCTGCGCAACAGCCTGGCGGCGGCGCTGGAACAGGCGCTGGACTGGGTGGGGCGGGAGATCGCACGCGCCTCGGTGGACGAGCTGATCGATTTCTGCGGCAGCTTCTACCCCGGCCGCGCCGCCAGCCCGGAGTGGGTGAGCAGCTTCGACCGCTTTGTGGAGCTGCTCTGGCAGCACGCCGATCCCACCGTTATCGCCCAACTCGAGGCCGCGTTCCGCGCCCGTGGCCCCCTGTGGGCACCCATCGCCAACGCCTTCAGCCCCGAGCACGGCGCTCGCCTGCGCGCCCGCGACTGGCGTGCCCCGGGCGCCCGCCGGCCGGCGGTGGTGCTGCGCTAGCGTGCCGGCCCCGCACGGGAGCCAGGGGATACGGGGAAGGAGCCAGCGATGTCCGCGGCGGTCAGCCTCGCAGCCCTCAAGGAACACATCGTCACCGCCAACTATCCGCAGGCGGCCGATACCTTCTGCGCCCTGCTCAAGGAAGGGCATCGGCTGCTGGACGTGGTGCGCGTGGCCATCGACACCACGGCGCCCTACGTGCAGGCCCCTTCGCACATCATGCCCAAGGGCGACGGCACCTTCCGTGGCGTGAACTACGACCACACCGTGCTCGGCTGGCGCGCCTCGTGGCGGCTCACCCCTTGCCTGCCGGACCCGGCGCGGCTCCTGCCCATGACGCAGGCCATGTGGTATGTACCCCAGGGTCTCGACGTTTGGGACCAGGTGCTGTGTGAGTTTCCCGGCCATTACGCCCGCGACCAGGAGAAGTGCGACGAGCGGGACGCCGCCCAGACGCCGGAACGGACCGCCGGTATGCCCGGCCCCACCGGCACCAACACCCGCACCGGTGGCCGGTTTGACGGCCCGGCCTGGCGGCCGCCCAAAGTGCACTTCGAGGACCACCCGCCCCTGCGCGAGGGCAGCCCGGAGGAGCGACTCGCGCGCATGTGGTGGGCGATCATGACCGGCGAGCGGGTGGAGGGCTACCGCCTGTTCCTGGGCCTGGCCGAGGAGCCGGAGATGCGCCCCCGCCTCAAAGACACCATCCTCATGGCCGGCATCATCGACCTGCAGGAGACGATCATCCAGCGCGGTTCCTTCCAGAACATCGGCCATAAGGCCCTGCGCGCCCGCGCCATGCTGGACCTGGCCGACACGCTCGGTTGGGAGAACGCGCACGGCGTTTTCTACACCGTGGTGCCGGACCTAGGCTGCACCCCGCGCTTCCACGAGCTGTGGGCCCTCACCTCCACCCTGCTGCCCATGGAATTCCGCGGCTGGCAGGACCTCAAACGTACCAACACCGCACCCCTCACCGAGCGTGAACTAGACACGGTGGTCGATGTGATCAACTGGGCCCAGCCGGGCGATGTGGTGGCCCTGATCACCGATCTCCTGCGCCGCGGCCGCTCCCTGCTGTCCATCGCGGACGCGATCGTCATCGCCTACGTCTATAACGAGATCCACGTCATGGAGCACCCGAACGCCTTTTTCACGCCGGGCCACGCCTTCGACTACTGCAACGTGGTCAACCACTGGCTGCGCACTTACGACAACCCGCACCAGGCCAAGGCGCTGTACTTCGAGGCGCTGTTCGTGAACGACGTGCTGCGCGCCAACATGCTCTTCCCGCGCGACCCGGCCATGGCCTTGGAGAGCCCCACGGTGCACGCGCGTGAGATGGAGCAACAATCGGAGCGGGAGCTGCTGGTCACGCTCGCCCGGGCGATCGACGTGCAGGACGCCCCACGCGCCATGGCCGCCGTGGACGAGTACCTGGCGCGCACTAAGGAGCGTGACACCCTTATCGCCACCCTTTGCTACGCCGCCGCCAAGGTCCAGAACGACCCGCACGTGGAACGCAAATGCGCCTCCTCCATCGAGGAGTACCGGCACAACTCCACCAGCCGCAAAGACGACATCCTGCGCGGCTGGACGAAGTACCTGGCGCGCGCCGTGCGCCGCTCCACGGACCTCGGCTGCTATCGCCTCTTCCGGCAGCACTTTCTCGGCGGAAGCGACCGACAGGAGCCCCTGCCGCCGCTGCGCCCCTGATCGGGTCTGGAGGCGCGACTGTTCGGTCACGCCCGCGCCTGCCCGGCGCCGTTAGAATGGACTGAGCACCACGCGCCGGAGACGGTGATGTCGATCGTTTCTCGCCTTCCACGCCGGGCGCCGCCGCTGGCCCTGCTGGCGCTCCTCCTGATCGCGTTCTGGGTGGTTGCCGCGCTCGCACCGCCCCTCGCCTCCGACCTACCCTCGCCCACCCTCACCCCCAGCCCCTCTCCCGCATACGGGAGAGGGGTGGCCGAAGGCCGGGGTGAGGGTGTGCCAGCGGCAGCGGACACCGACGTGCTGGTGGGCCTGAAGGACACCGACGCCGAGGCCGCCGTGCGCCGTGAGCTGGACGCCGTCGGGGCCGTGGTGGTCTCACGCAACGCGCCGCTGCGCCTGCTGGTGGTGCGGCCCCGTCCAGGTGAGACCGGGCGGCTGATCGCGCGCCTACGTCGCCATCCGGCCGTGCGCTACGCCGAGCCGGACCGCGAGCGCCCTGTGGGTGCGCTGGCCACCCCCAGCGACCCACTCTACCGGGAAGGCGGCCAGTGGAACCTGGATGCCGTGCACGCCCCCGAGGCGTGGGACCTCCTGCCGCCCGGGGGCAGCACGACGGTGGCCGTGCTGGACACGGGTCTCGATTACGGGCACCCGGAATTTCGCGGTCAGATCGCGCGCGGCGGCTGCAGCGCGGTGTTCGAGACCTGCGGCACCTCGAATGACGAGCCGCGGGACGTTCTCGGCCACGGCACCCATGTGGCCGGTATTATCGGCGCCGCGACGGACAACGGCACCGGCATCGCCGCGGTGTCCGGCGGACGGGTCTCGCTGCTGCCCATCCAGGTGCTCACCCGCCGGGCCGGCCTGGTGAAGATCTCCACCATCGTGAACGCCATCACCTACGCCGTGGACCGCGGCGCGCGCGTGATCAACATGAGCTTCGGCGGGGACTGCGGCGAACGCGGCAGCCGCGCCGAGCAGGACGCCCTCCGCTACGCCGCCACGCGCGACGTGGTGATCGTGGTGGCGGCCGGCAACGACGGCGGCTGCCGTGAGGGCCGCTTCCCCGCGGACGATCCCAACGTGATCGCCGTGGCCGCCACGGACCGCAACGACGCTCCCGCCCCCTTTACCGACACCGGCCCCTCGGTGGCCATCGCCGCGCCCGGCGTGCGCATCCTCTCTACCTTCCCGGTAGCGCTGGGCGAATACGCCATCGCCAGCGGCACCTCCATGGCGGCGCCGCATGTGGCCGCCGCCGCCGCGCTGCTCTTCCAGGTGCCGGGCGCCACCAAGGCCAAGGTGGAGGAGTGGCTGCTTAGCACCTGCGACCCGATCCGCATCAACGTCCGCTGCGGCGGCCGCCTCAACCTCTACCGCGCCGTGCACCTGGCCGTGAAGGGGTTCGACCCCGCCAAAGCGCCGCCCACCCCCACCGCCACGCCCACGCCCACACCCACACCGGCACCCAGCCCCACGCCTGCCCCGGCC
>JBHOQW010000003.1:0-39207 GCA_042408665.1 Dehalococcoidia bacterium | reverse complement strand
GGTGGCTGAGGCGCCTGGATTCGAACCAGGATTAACGGATCCAAAGTCCGCTGTGCTACCGTTGCACCACGCCTCAGTGCGGCCGCGGTGGCCAAGGACGCTGCCGCTACTAGGATATCACAGCCGTCTCCGCGCCCGGTGCGCGCCGGAACGCACCGCCCGTGCCCTCAACGACAAACCGCCCGGTACCGCGCGGTAACCGGGCGGTGGGTAGCGCATGCGGGATTCGAACCCGCGATCTCCGCCTTGAGAGGGCGGTGTCCTAGGCCGCTAGACGAATGCGCCACGAAAACACAAAGAATGGCTGGGGACGGAGGATTCGAACCCCCACATACGGATCCAGAGTCCGCTGTCCTACCGTTAGACGAGTCCCCAAAGCTCTTTTCCATCCTACCATTCCGGTCCCCACCCCGTCAAACGGCGGTGCCCCGTGGCACCACCGCTCCGCCCGTGGGCTCAGCGGGCGGCCACCGTCGGGAGCTCGGCCAACCGTCGCAGCGCATCGTCGATCCGCGCCAGCGTCTCCGACCGTCCCAGCGCCTCCAGCGTTACGTCCATGGGCAGCGACACCGTGCCGCCGCTGCACGCCACGCGCAGCGGCATGAGCAGCGCCCCCTTCTTGAGCCCGTGCTCCGCTACCAGCCGGTCAAACAGCGCCTCGATGGCTGTGCGCTCCCACGGCTCCACTCGCGCTAGGTGCTCGCGCAGGAGCCGCAGCGTAGCCGCCACCTGCACCGGGTCACCCTCGCCTCGCTTGCCCAACAGGAGCGCGGTGTCGTAGGGCAGCGGGCCCGGCACAAACAGGTACCATGTCAAGCCCGCCACCTCGTCGAAGCGGGTGATGCGCGTGCGCACCGCCTCGGCGATGCGCCGCACCCGCTCGCGGTCCACCGGACGCGGCGCCGCAGGCGGTAGATCGCGCTCTAGCCAGCGCACGCAGTAGCCCACCAGCTCCTCAAGCGAGAGGCGCTGGATGTACTGCTGGTTCAGCCAGTTGAGCTTGTCCAGGTCAAACAACGCCGGGCTCTTGACGATGCGCTCGATGGTGAAGTGCTCGATGAACTCCTGACGCGAGATGATCACCGTCTTATCGTCTAGCGACCAGCCCAGCAGCCCTAGGAAGTTGAACATGGCGTCCGGCAGATAGCCGGCCTCGGCGTAGGCGCGCACGCTGGTGTCGCCGTGGCGCTTGGACAGCTTCTTCCGGTCCTTGCCCAGCACCACCGGCAGGTGGGCAAACACCGGCGGTTCGACCCCAAGGGCGTAGTACAGCTGCAGGTGCCGCGGCGTGCTCGGCAGCCACTCTTCGCCGCGGAAGACGTGCGTGATCCGCATCTCGATGTCGTCCACAATGGCGGCCAGGTGGTAGGTGGGGTAGCCATCCGATTTGAGCAGCACGTGGTCGTCGTACGTGGCGTTGCTCCAGGTGATCGTGCCGCGGATGGCGTCGTGCAGGACGGTCTCCCCCGCCAGCGGCATGGCAAACCGCACCACAAAGGGCGCCCCTGCGGCCTCGTAGGCCGCCCGCTCCTCGGCCGAAAGGGAGCGGCAGCGCCGGTCGTAGCGGGTGGGCTGACGCCGCGCCCGCTGCTCGGCGCGCAGCCGCTCCAACCGCTCCTCGGAGCAGTAGCAGCGATAGGCATGTCCTCCGGCGATGAGGCGATCGATGTAGGCGCGGTACAGGTCCAACCGCTCCGACTGGAAATACGGGGCATACGGCCCGCCCACCTCCGGTCCCTCATCCCACATGATGCCCAGCCAGCGGTGCGCCTCCAGCAACGACTCAAAGGCTCCCGGTGTGAGGCGGCTGCGGTCGGTGTCCTCAAGGCGCAGCACGAAGGTCCCGCCGTGGTGGCGGGCCAGGAGGTAGTTGAACAGCGAGGATCGGAGCCCGCCCACCGTCAGCTCGCCGGTGGGGCTGGGGGCAAACCGCACACGCACGCTCATGGGGCCTCCCTTCGCCCGTGGGCGCCGCCCGCGGCCACGGGTGCCGCGGTCATGGCGGTCACGGCCGCTCGTGCCGATTGTAGCAATCCGGCGATCCGCTCATCCACGCGCCCGCTCCCCTCGCGCCGGAGCAGGGTGGCCAGCGCCGCGCGCAGGTCGTCCGGCAGCCGTGCCTCGAACTCCAACCAGGCGCCCGTGCGCGGGTGGCGGAAGCCCAGCCGCCAGGCGTGCAGGAACTGGCGCGCGACGAGGCCGGAGCGGTGCCCGTACACCGCGTCGCCCACCACGGGGTGGCCGATAGCGGCGAAGTGCACGCGCACCTGGTGCGTGCGCCCCGTCTCCAGCACGGCCACCACCAGCGCCGCGTCGGCAAACTGGGCTACCACCCGGTACTGGGTGCGTGCCGGTCGCCCCTCGGCGATCACCGCCATCCGCTTGCGCTGGGCTGGATGGCGGCCGATGGGCGCCTCGATCACACCGGCCGGCGGCGGCCGCCCCTCCACCAGCGCGAGATACGCCTTCAGCACCTCACGCCCGGCGAACTGCCGGCTGAGGGCGAGCTGCGCGCGATCGTTCTTGGCCACCACCAGCAGCCCGCTGGTGTCCTGGTCCAGGCGGTGGACGATGCCCGGACGCAGGTCGCCGTTGATCCCCGCCAGGTCGGCGCAGTGCGCCAGGAGGGCGTTGACCAGGGTGCCGGAGGGATGTCCCGGTGCCGGGTGGACCGTCAACCCCGGCGGCTTGTCCACCACGAGCAGGTCCGCGTCCTCGTAGAGCACGGTCAGGTGGATCGGCTCCGGCGCCGGCGTCACCGGCTGCGGTTCGGGCAGCCGCACGTGTACCCGGTCACCGGGCGACAACCGCAGCGCCGGCTTGGCCGGATGGCCGTTCACGGTGACCTTGCCCGCCGCGATCAGCTTCTGGGCGTGGGAGCGGGAGAGGTCCGGCACCACCCGCGCGAGGTAGGCGTCGAGCCGCTCGCCGGGGCGGTCGGCTATCAGCTCCAGGTCTCGGGCCATGTGGAGGTCCGTCACGCTCGCGGCTGCGGCGGGGATCGTCCTTGCCCCATGGTAGCACAGGCCCCGACCGGTACCGGGCCCGCCCGCTGCTTGCCGGGCGGCAGCCCCTGGCATACCATCGGAGCCAGAGGGAGCGGATCGGCGTTCCCGCCTTACACGGCGTGAAGGGAGCGTGCGCGGTGGCGACGGAGCTGTTTGGGCGGAAAGAGCGCGAGGAACGGGCGCGGTACGGCAACCGGCTGCCACCCGGCCAGCGTCTGACCGAAGGGTGGCCGGTGCTGCACTACGGCGCCATCCCCCGGTTCGACCCGGCCACGTGGCGCTTCCAGGTCGTGGGCCTGGTGGAGGAGCCGGTGAGCTGGACGTGGGAGGAGTTCCGCGCGCTGCCTACCGCGGACGTGACCTGCGACATCCACTGCGTGACGCATTGGAGCAAGTTCGACATGGTCTTCCACGGCGTGCCGTTCCGCGAGGTGCTGGCGCGCATCCGCCCCAAGCCAGAGGCGAAGTATGTGATGGTGCACAGCTACGGCGGCTACACCACAAACGTGCCGCTGGAGGACCTGGACCAGCCGGACGTGCTGTTCGCCTGGGCGGCCAATGGGGAAGACCTCACACCGGAGCACGGCTGGCCGCTCCGGCTCGTCGTGCCGCGTCTGTACTTCTGGAAGAGCGCTAAATGGGTGCGCGGCCTGGAGTTCATGGACCGCAACCGCCCGGGCTTCTGGGAGACCTACGGCTACCACATCCACGGCGATCCCTGGAAGGAGGAGCGCTACTCCTGAGCCGACGGCTGTGGAGCCCCTTTCCCCCGCGGAGACCGGTCCCCACCCTCTCGTTCGAGCAACCCCGTATCATCCCCTTGTCCCGCCGGCGGGCGAGGGGGAGGGCCGAGCCTGCGGGGCACACGCAGCGGGTGGGGACCGCGGCTGCCGGAGCGCTTCAGCTGAGGACCCGGGCGGGTAAGGGCCGGCCGGGCGACGGGCGCTCCCCGCGCTCCTCACGCCCGACCGACCGGTATGGTGCCGGTCGCCAGCGCCCGTGCCGCGGCGACGATGTGGCGCGCGCTGATGCCGGCCGCGTCGCGCAGCTCTTCCGGCGTGCCGGAGCCCGGCATGCCGCGCACGCCGAGCTTTGCCACCCGCGGCAACGGCCCGTCCCAACCGGCGAACGCCTCCAGCACGGCATCACCCAGGCCGCCTTCCGACCAGTGGTCCTCCACGGTCACGATGCGGCCCGTCTCCCGCGCCGCCTGGCGCAGCGTCTCCGCGTCGATGGGCTTGATTGAGTAGGCGTCGATCACGCGGGCGCTGATCCCCTCGGCGCGCAGCTCCGCGTACGCCGCCAGTGCCTCCGGCACCGTGGCGCCGGCGGCGACGATGGTCACCCGGTCCGCCTCCGAGCGGTGCAACACGCGGCTGCCACCGACCGGGAAGCTCTCGCCGGGCGGGTAGATCACCGGCGTCTTGTTGCGCAGGGTGCGCAGGTAGACGATCCCCTTCAGGTCGGCCATGCTGGCCACCAGCTGTGCCGTCTGGTTGGCGTCGCAGGGGTGAAGCACGGTGCTGCCGTGCACGGCGCGGAACATCGCCAGGTCCTCCAGCGCCATCTGCGAGGGTCCGTCCTCACCGATGGAGACCCCCGCGTGGGAGCCCACCAGACACAAGTTGGCCTCGGAAATCGCCGCCATGCGGATGAAGTCGTGGGCGCGGGTCAGAAAGGCGCCGAACGTGGAGGCGAAGGGAACGTAGCCGCGCACCTGCAAGCCCACCGCGGCGGCGATCATTTGCTGCTCCGCGATGAACATCTCGAAGAACCGGTCCGGATGCGCCGCCTGGAACCGTTCTGAGTAGGTGGAGTTGCTCACCTCGGCATCCAAGGCCACCACGTTCGGCCGGGCGGCGCCCAGCGCGGCCAGCGCGTCGCCGTAGGCCACGCGCGTGGCCACCTCGCTGCCGAGCTGGTAGACGGGCAGGCTGAGCACCCCCGCCGCGCGCGGGGGGACCGTCACCGGCTCCGGCAGGCGTGGCCGAACGATGAGCTGTGGGCTCTGGCCCAGCTCGGCCAGGGCCCGCTGGGCTTCCTCGCGGGAGAGCGGTCTGCCGTGCCAGCCCGGCTTGTCCTCCAGGAAGGAGACGCCCTTGCCCTTGACCGTGCGGGCGAGGATGACCTTGGGCGCGCCGCCCGTCTCCTCCGCCCAGCGGTAGGCCTCATCGATGCGGGCCAGGTCGTGTCCGTCGATCTCGATGGCTTCCCAGCCGAAGGCGCGCGCGCGGCGGGCGTAGGTCGCGGTGTCCCACTCCAGCATGGTGGGGCCGCGCTGGCCCAACCGGTTGACGTCGACGATGGCGATCAGGTTATCCAGGCGATAGTAACCGGCGAGCTCGAACGCCTCCCACACCGAGCCCTCACTGGTCTCGCTGTCCCCCACTAGCACCCAAACCCGGTACGGCAGCCGGTCCAGGTATTTGCCGGCCAGCGCCAGGCCCACGCCGATGGGCAGGCCCTGGCCCAGGGAGCCGGTCGCCACCTCCACCCACGGTAGGGCCGGCGTGGGGTGCCCCTGCAAACGGCTGCCGAACTTGCGGAAGGTGAGCAATTCGGCGTCGGTGATGGCGCCGGCCGCTTTCAAGAGGGCGTACAGGAGCGGAGAGGCGTGCCCCTTGGAGAAGATGAGGTGGTCGTTGGCCGGGTCGCGCGGGTGGTCAACGTCGTAGCGCAGGTGCTCGGTCAGCAGGACGGCCATCAGGTCGGCCGCGGAGAGCGAGGAGGTGGGGTGGCCGGAGCCGGCTTCCGTGCTGCAGCGGATGCTGTCGATCCGCAATTGGCGCGCGAGCTCCTGCCAGCGCTGCATCGGTTCCGTCATCACCGCCTCCGTGTGTGGGGGTCGAGCGCGCGGGGGATGGGCGCCCACCTGGGCGCGATCGTGGTGCGATAGGACCAGCCCATAGTGTAGCGCCTCTCCGGCCGATGGTTCAGCCCTCTGGCCGCCGTCCGAGGGCGGCAGCGCTTGCCGCCCAGGCGGCGGTGTGTCATGCTCCCGGTAAGAAAACCGCATACCCGCCCGTGCCACTAGCTGGCTGCCGCGGAGGGAGGGCCGTGGTCCAGTACATCACCAAGCGTCTCCTGTTCACCGTGCTGGTGCTGTGGGCGGTCAGCGTGATCGTGTTCGGCGCTGTCCGTCTCATCCCCGGCGACGTGTGCAAGATCGTGCTGGCCACCAGCGACGTGGACGAGCGCCAGTGTCAGGTGATCCGCCATGAGCTGGGGCTGGATCGGCCGGCGGTGGTGCAGTACCTGCACTACATGGCCGGCGTGCTGCACGGCGATTTCGGCAAGGCGCTGATCAGCAAGCGCGACGTGTGGGGTGAGATCCGCACCCGCATTCCGCTCACCCTCGAGCTAGCGCTGCTCGCCACCGTGTTTGCGCTCACGCTGGCCATCCCCATCGGGGTGGTCTCGGCGGTCAAGCAGGACACCCTGATCGATTACCTGCTGCGCTTTCTCACCATCGGCTGGCTCAGCATCCCCAGCTTCTGGCTGGGCACCATGCTGATCGTGTTTCCGGCGCGGTGGTGGGGCTATAGCCCACCGGTGGGATACGTGGACTTTTGGAAGGACCCGCTCAAGAACCTGCACCAGCTCTACCTGCCCGCCATCGCGCTGGGGTTGGCGCTCAGTGCCAGCCTGGCCCGGCTCACCCGCTCCTCGATGCTGGAGGTGCTGCGCCAGGATTACATCCGCACGGCGCGCGCCAAGGGCCTCGCGGAGCGGACGATGGTCTTCCGTCACGCCCTGCGCAACGCGCTGATCCCCGTGGTCACGCTGTTCGCCATCCAGTTCGGGGTGCTGCTGGGTGGCACGGTGGTGCTGGAGTCGATCTTCAGCCTGCCTGGCCTGGGCACCCTGGCGCTCAACGCCGTGCTGCTGAAGGACTACCCGCAGGTGCAGGGGCTGGTCCTGTTCTTCGCCACGGCGCTGGTGCTGATCAACCTCGTCGTCGATATCAGCTACGCGTGGATTGACCCGCGCATCCGCTACGCCTAGGGAGGGAGCAGCGCCGCCAGTGCGGGTGCCTGCCCGCCGGTGCGGGCGGCGCGTCACGAGCCATGACAACCACCGCCGTGTCCCGTGAGATGCCTATTTCCGAGCCGCGCGCCGGACGTCGCGCCCCGGCCGCGCTGTGGCACATCGCCCGGCGCAAGCCGGTAGGCGCACTGGCCGGCATCGTCTGCGTTGTCCTGGTGCTGGTCGCGGTCTTCGCGCACCAATTGGCACCGTACGACCCGGCAAAGCCCGGTACGCAACGGCTCAAACCGCCGTCCGCCCAGCACTGGTTCGGCACGGACAACCTGTTCCGCGATATCTACAGCCGCATCCTGGTCGGCAGTCGCGTGTCGCTGGGTGTGGGCTTCAGCGCGGTGCTGGTGGGCACGCTGCTCGGCGCGGCGGTGGGGCTGGTGAGCGGCTACAGCGGCGGCTGGGCGGACCTGCTCCTGAACCGGCTGATGGACACGATCATGGCCTTTCCGCCGCTCATTCTGGCCATGTTCGTGCTCAGCGTGTTCCGGCCCTCCTTTGCTAGCGTGAGCATCGCCATCGGCATCATCATCATGCCAGCCACGGCGCGGATCGTGCGCGGCGCGGTGCTGAGCATCAAGACGCTCCAGTACGTGGAGGCGGCGGCCGCGTTGGGCAGCTCGCATATGCGCATCATGCTTCGCCACGTGCTGCCCAACGTGGTGGCGCCGATCATCGTTATCGCCAGCATCCAGGTGGGCAACGCCATCCTGGCGGAGGCGGCGCTCAGCTTCCTCAGCCTCGGCGTCTCCACCGATGCCCAACCGAGCTGGGGCAAGATGCTCCAGGACACGCGCCAGTACTGGCAGGCCGCCTGGTGGACGGCCGTGATGCCGGGTGCCGCCATCAGCATCGCCGTGCTCAGCTTCAACCTGTTCGGCGACGCGCTGCGCGACGTGCTCGACCCGCGCCTGCGCGGTCAGGGATGAGGGAGGGTGGAAGGACCGGACCGCACGGGCGGTGGGCACTTCGTGGCCATCGGCGCCCGCGTGGTCCAGCAACAAAGCTCCACGCATCTTAATTAAGAGGAGGGAGAACTCATGGGTACCGATTCGAATTACTGGCTCCGTCGGCGAGCTAGTCGCCGGGCGGTGTGGCGCGCCGGGGTGCTGGGCGCCGCGGCCGCCGCGTTCGCCGCGGCGTGCGGCGGCGGCGAGAAGAAGGAAACCCCGGGTGAGCAGCGGGGGCTGCTGCCGACCGCCACGGCGGCGCCCACCACGGCCAAACAGCCCAAACCGGGCGGCTCGTTCTCGTTCCAGATCAGTGCGCCGCCCCCCTCGCTCGACCCCTACACGCAGACGAGCTTCATCAACGCCTACCTGAACGGCTTGTCCTACAGCCGGCTGGTGCGGTTCCGCAACGGCACCCCGGAGTACGCGCCCACGGACCTGACGATGGAGCCGGACCTGGCGCAGGCCATGCCGGAGCAGCCAGACAAGACCACGTTTGTCTTCAAGCTCAAGAAGGCCAAGTTTCACAACGGGCGCGATGTCACGTCCGAAGACGTGCGCTACGCGATCGATCGCTACCTCAACTATGAGAAGTCCGTGCACAAGACTACATGGGCGTTCGTGGACAAGATGGAGACGCCGGACCCGCAGACCTTTGTGCTGAAGACCAAGTTCCCCTACGCGGACACGATCCAGATCGCGGGCGGAAACCTGGCCTCATACATCTCGCCGCGCGAACACGCCGAGAGCGCGGAGGCCGCCACCAAGATGCTGGGCAGCGGCCCCTTCATCCACACCGAGTACCAGACCGGCGTCAGCCTCACCTTCAAAAAGAACCCCGACTACTACGACAAGCCGTACCCTTACTTCGACGAGGTCAAGGTCTTCATCGTCACCGATGTGGCCAAGCGGGTGGCGGACTTCAGCGCCCGCGCGGTGGACCTTACCTGGCTGTTTCTGCCCGAGGAGCGGGACCAGCTCAAACGGCAGCGGCCGGACGCCAAGTTCGAGGAGACGCAGGGCATCGGCGGCTACATCTACCTGCGCACCGATAAGCCGCCGTTCAGCGATAAGCGGGTGCGGCAGGCCCTGAGCATGGGTATCAACCGTAAGGCGATCCGCGACGCCATCTCCAAAGGCGAGGGGGTGCCCGACCAGATCGTGTTTGTCGGCTTTACGGAGTGGGCGCGGCAGGTCAAGGACCTGGGTCCGGCGGCGAAGTACTGGGACTATAACCCGCAGGAGGCCAAACAGCTCCTCAAGGCCGCCGGCTACGACAAGCTGGAGTTCGAGTGGTGGCACGCCGACGCGGCGGTCTACACCCAGGCCTACGTGGACACCGCCACGCTCACGCAGGCGCAGTGGAAGGAGATCGGCGTCAACGTCATTGACCGCCAGCAACCCTATGCCCAGTACATCAGCACCACCTACCAGGGACAGTACGAGGGCGTGGGGCACAGCCCGCGCTCCATCCCGTACTACATTGACTACCTCACCGAGCGGCTGTACATGGAGCCGGGCGGCAAGCGGGCGCGTATCAATCTGAGTTATGTCAATAATCCGCAGCTCAACAACCTGCTGGACAAGCAGCGGGCGGAGTTCGACGTCAACGAGCGCAAGAAGCTGATCCGCGAGATCGAGACGATCTGCGCGGAGGAGCAGTACGAGATCTACTTCAGCACCGACACGCGCACGTATTTCTGGGACCCGGCGATCGAGAACTATCGGCCCACGGTGTGGTTCCCGTACACACACGTAATGAAGGCCTGGCGCGAGCGCTAACAACCTCTCCCGTCCGGATGTGGTCTGGCTGCCGGGGGTGTGCGGCGGTCACAGCTCGGATGGCGGGCAGATGGACGGCGCCCCGGCCCGGTAGCTCCGGGCCGGGGCGCCGTCCGCGCGGTAGGGGCTCACGGCCGCAGCGTCAGCCGAGCGGGCCAGTCACTCCCTGGAGGTTGGGCGGCGGCGGCTGGTTGTTCGGGTCGGCGTTGTAGCGCGTGCGGTCGGCGAGCAGGGCCAGGGGGTCGTACCACAGCTCGGCCGTGCCGGCACTGTCGTTCCAGACGCCGGTGGTGGCGACGTTAATGGTCCCGGGGCAGGAGTCCTCGCGCGGCGCCCCGGTGTAGAAGCGGCACCGCGCGCCCGGCTCCAGCACGGAACCGTCCGTGAAGTAGAAGCTGGTGTTGCTCTCCACGGCGAAGGCACGCCAGCCGGTCATGTCTTGGGGCGCGCCGCCGACGTTGGTGACCTCGATGTACTCGTCGCCCTCGCCGGGCGCGCTGCCCCGATAGCGCACGGCGGTGATGTAGATCTTCGGCCAACCCAGCCCTTGCGCCAGCGAGGCGATCGCCGCCGGGTCGCCGGCACCGATACGGAACTCGTACGTCGCCACGAAGACCTCATCGTCGCTCGGCTCCGGGCGGCCCTGCCGGGCGAACTCGGCCGTCCAGGCGGCGCGATCACCATTCCACAGCCGCAGCCGCGTGGCGTCGCACTGCGTAGCACCCGCCGCCGGAATGCAGAGGCGGCCGGACATATCCAGCCGTGACAGGGTGAACCGCTGCGCAGCCGCGGTGCCGCCGCCTGGGCCGCCGACCGTCAGGTCTAGGCGCGTGAACTGTCCGCCGTTCCAGGCGGCCGTCTCATTGGCCAGGCGGGAGCCCACGCGGAACTGGACCGGGTCGGCCGTGCCGCAGCCGGGCGTCTGGGAGCCGCTGGCGGCGTCTACCCAGTACTGGCCGGGGGTGTCGGTGGCCCGGCTGCCGCACTCTCGGCCGCCTTGCACGACCGTCACCACGGTGCCGGCCGGGGCCGGTTGCCCGTCGATGGTCAGGTTGCCGTAGAAGCGGTTGGGCGGCGCCGGCTGCGCGACCAGCGCATCGCTGGCACCGGCCAGCATGAGCGCGGCCGCGAGGAGCCCGGCGACGATCCGTCTCTGCATGGGGGTGGTCCTCCTGGGGTGGTCTCTCGAAGGCCGCGGCGCCTCGACACACCCATGCCGCGTGGGACAGATGCATCGGCCGCAGCGCGGGGGAGATGGGAGCTGACGCGCTGCGGGTTCCAGCCGTGAGAACGCCGCGCGCCCGCGCGTGTTACCCGCTTAGACGCCCGTACCAGTATAGCGGCCTTCCTCCTCCCGTCCACGCGCCCCTACCGAAGAAAGGGCAGGCGGCGGCGACGCCGGAACGGCCACCGCAGCCGTCGGGGACGGGCCGGTTCGGCAAGCCCTTCAGGCACGGGCATGTTGCCCGGCAGCCGCGACGTGCGGTCGCGGAGGGCGGCAAGCTGAGCGTGCGCCGCGGCCAGGGCCGGCCGGATCCGCTCCGGAAACGCCTCATCGGCCGCGCGGAACGCACGGCGGCTGAGCCACCAGGCCACGCCGAAGACGACGGCCAGGGCCAGGGCTACGACCAGCCACACGATGCCGGCCACCACCACCACCACGTCGCGGACGGTCTGCACATCCATCGCCCCCTCCCGTGCATCGGGCATTTGGCAGGCAGTATACCAGCCCGCCTTCCCGCCGCTTGATACCCTTGCCTACCGCCGCGGGGCGATCCAACTGCCGAGCACACGGCATAGACTAAAGCAGAGGCCGTGCCCGCCGGTTGAGGCGGGGTCAGGCGTTGCCTTCCGTCACCATCTATGCACCAGTCGCTTCGCGTCCGTCAGCGTCGCCTCCGCCGTCTGGAGAGCCGGGCGGCCCTCGGTCCATTGCTCCCCGCCGCGGTGGTGCTGCTGGCGTGTGCGGTGGGCATGCTGTTTACCGGCGGAATGGCGGCGCTGGCCGTCTACAGCCACCTGATCGCCGCGCTGCCGCCCAACCCGGAGGTGGCCTTCGCCGGCCTGAACATGGGACCGGCGAAGATCTACGACCGTCACGGCACGCTCCTCTACGAGTTCGAGGATGAAACCGAAGGGCTGCGCAACCCGGTCAAACTGAAGGATATTTCGCCGTACCTAATCAAGGCAACGATCGCCACCGAAGACGCCAGCTTCTACAGTAACCCCGGTGTGAACGTGCGCGGCCTGGTGCGGGCCGGTCTCGAAAACTTCATCGCCGCCGATACCGGCCTTCTGCAAGGTAGCGGCGGTTCCTCTATCACACAGCAACTGGTCAAGAACGTGTTTATCCCACCTGAAGAACGCTATGAGCGGAGCGTCGCGCGCAAGCTCAAGGAAGCCGTATTCTCGCTTGAGCTTACCCATCGCTACTCGAAAGACCAGATCCTCGAGTGGTACCTGAACCAGATCTACTACGGCAACCGCGCCAGTGGGGTGGGCGCCGCCGCCCAGCGGTACTTCGGCACCACGGCCAAGGACCTTACCCTTGCGCAGGCGGCACTGCTCGCCGGGTTGCCGCAGGCGCCCGCCCGCTACGACCCCTATCGCAACCGTGAGGCGGCGATCGCCCGCCAGCACGAGGTGCTGGACCTGATGGTGCGGCACGGCTTCATCACGCGTGAACAGGCCGAGGCCGCCAAAGCGGAGGAGCTGGTCTTCGCGGAGAACAAGGTTACCCTGCTCGCGCCGCATTGGGTGTTCTACGTGCGCGACCTACTCGTTAACCTGTTCGGCCTGGAGACGTTCCGCAGCGGCGGCCTGCGGGTCATCACTACCCTAGACCTAGACCTTCAGCAAAAGGCGGAGCAGATCATTGAGGAGAAGATCGCGTTTTACGAGAGCCCGCGCGGTGCCGACTGCCGCTGCCACAACGGCGCGCTGGTAGCCATCGATAACGAGACCGGCCAGATCCTGGTGATGGTGGGGTCGCGTAACTACTGGCGCACCGATATCGAAGGCGAGAACAACAACGCCACCGCCATCAAGCAACCCGGCTCGGCGTTCAAGCCGGTGGTCTATCTGGCGGCCTTCGAGAAGGGCTGGACCCCCGGCACCATCGTCTACGATCAGCCAACGCGCTTCCTCTCCCGTTTCGAGGGAGGGCGGCCGGAGTACTTTATCCCCCAGGGACCGATTCCCTGGCAGGGGCCCATGACCGTGCGCGACGCCCTGGGCAACTCCATGAACACGCCCGCCGTCAAGGCTGCCGCCTTCGCCGGGGTGGATGCCGTGATCGAGATGGCCCACCGCATGGGCATCACCACGATGGAGGATCGGGACGGGTACGGCGTCTCCATCGCCACCGGCGGCGCCAACCTGACCCTGCTGGACCTGACGTTCGTCTACTCGGTCCTGGCGAACAACGGGGAGATGCGGGGCGTGCGCGCGCGCAACCCGCGCCCCGGCTACCGGGAGATCGACCCGGCGGCGATCCTGCGGGTCACCGACGGCCGCGGTCGCGTGCTCTACGAGTACGCGCAGGAGCAGGCGCGGAAACAGGTGGTCCAGGCGGGCTACGCCTACCAGATCACCGATATCCTGAAGGACAACAACGCCAAGCGCCGCACGTACACCGCCCCGGAGTGGCAATTCGGCATGCCGGACAAGCGTCCGGTGGCGGCCAAGACCGGTACCCAGCAGGGGCCCAAGAGCATTCGCGACGTGCTCGCCACCTGGAACTTCGGTTACATCCCGCAGCTTACCGTCGGGGTGTGGGTGGGGAACGCCGACAACAGCCTCGTCAACCCCAACCTCACCAGCGCGTCCTCCTCGCTGCTGATCTGGAAGGAGTTCATGGCCGCCGCCATCGAGATGCTGCATCTACCACCCAAGGAGTTCACGGTGCCGCCGGACATCGAGTGGCGGTACGTGAACGGTCACCGCGAGCCGTTGGTCAAGGGGGCCAAGGTGATCCTGAGCGAGGGTGCTCTCAACAGCTTCGCGGCCGGGCTGTTGCCCACCTCCCCCGCCCAGCCGCCCGTCAACGGCGGGATGAGAGAATCAGGCAGCCGCCCGGTGGCGCCTGCGCGCGGCATCGAGACCCCGCCGACAAGCGGCCAGCTACCCGGCACGGGCGCCCCGCAACCGACGCCACGCCCCCTCCCCGCGCCGCCTCAGACCGAACCGGCCGCACCACCACCGGCACCAGGGCCGCCGCAGGCGGGACCGGCCGGGCCGACGCCCATCCCACCACCGCCGAGCACGCCCGGGGTTCCGCGGCAGCCGCCTGGCGACGACCAACCGTGCCGCCCACAGCCGCCGCTCTACCTGCCGTGCCCCCGCCGGTGACGACCCCACCGCCGCGCGGCGGCAATTGAGCGATCCGGCCGCCGCCGGTATGCTCGTGCCGACCGACCAACCAAGGAGGGCACCGTGCGACCGAGCGAGCACTGGCGGGAGCTGGTTCTCGCCCGACAGCGACAGATGGACGCCGCCTACGCTCGGCTCGACCGGTCGAGTGCCGACTTCTGGGAGCGGCGGGCGGATCGCTTCCGCGCCACGGCGCGCGTCGCTTCAGAAGATGACCCGATCGTGCGGCGTGTGCTCAAGCTGGCCGGGCCGGAGGGCACCGTGCTGGACGTGGGCGCCGGCACCGGCCGGTTCGCGCTGGCGCTGGCGCCACGGGTCCGCCACCTGACGGCCGTGGAGCCGTCGGCGGCGATGGTGCGGCACTTGCGCGATGCGCTGGCCGCCGCCCACCTCACCAACGTCAGCGTGGTGGAGAAGCGCTGGGAGGACGCGGTCGTCGAGCCGGCCACCGTGGTGCTGTGCGCGCACGTCCTCTACCCCATCGCCGAGCCGGTGCCCTTCATCCGCAAGCTGGAGGCGCACGCCGCCCGGGCGGTGGTGCTGGCGATGATGGTGACGTGGGCGGAGCCACCGCTCATGGCCGCCCTCTGGCGGCGCTATCACGGTGAGGAACGGGTCGGTCAGCCGGAGGCCTTCGACGCCATCGCCGTGCTCCACGAGATGGGCATCCCCGCCAACGTGACGGTGCACGCGCTGCCGGGTGGGCCGGCCATGTGGTCCTTTCAGGACATCGACGAGGCCCTGGCCGTGGCGCGCGAGCATCTCATTCTGCCGCCGGAGCCGGCGATTGAGGCCGAACTCCGGGGCGAGCTGGAAGCGGCGCTGGTGTTCCATGAGGGACGCCTGGTCCTGCCGCAGCCCCAACGCGCCGTGGCCTGCATCTGGTGGGAACGCGACGGGCCCCGCCGCCCGCCGCTGTGACCGCCCACCGCCTCCTGGACCACGCCCATCTTGGGCGCTCGCGCCTGCGGACAGGGTAAGGGCGGCCCCGTTGGTGCGCAGCCGGCATCAGTGATGGTGCCCGTGCAACGCGCTGTGGCTGTGCCCGCCGAAGTCGTGGTTGTGGTCGTGGCCGTGGCCGTGATCGTGATCGTGCTCGTCGCCGGAGCGCTCCCGCTCGGCCTCGTCCGATCCCGACTGCGCGCCCCGCGGCCGGCTGAACAGCGATAGGAGCCGCCGCCCGGGCCGCCCACAGGACGGGCACGCGGCCTCACCGGCCGCCGCCGCGGAGCGGTAGAACTTCTCGAACGTCACCCCGCACTGCTCGCAGCGATACTCGTAGATCGGCACGTCCGCACCCCGCATCGGGCAATCTGGCCCGATCATCCCACATCGCGGGCAAGCCGTCCACCCGTTTCTTGTGCAACTGATTGCACCTGCCATACACTGAGGTCGAGGTCACAGGACGGAGAGCGAGCGCGATGAGCTGTGACGCCGACTCGGCCGCCATCCTGCGCCGTGCGGAGCTGAAGCTGACGCCGCAGCGGTTGATGGTGCTCACCGCCCTGCGCCACGCGCCGGGCCACCTCACCGCGGCGGATGTGTACGAGCAGGTGCGCGCCGCCTATCCCTACGTCGATATCTCCACGGTCTACCGCACCCTGAACGCCCTCAAGCAACTGCGGCTGGTTACCGAGACGGACATGGGCAGCGGCGATCTCGCGTACGAATGGGTGCGGGAAAAGCCGCATCATCATCTCATCTGCTCTGGCTGCGGCTCGGTCACCCAGCTCGACCATTCCTACCTGGAGCGCCTGGGCGCCGAGCTGGAGCGCGACCTGGGCTTTGCGGCCGACCTGGACCACTTTGCCATCTTCGGCCGGTGCGCCGCCTGCCGCGCGGCGGGCGCGCGCCGGCAGCGGGAACCGAACCGCCCGGCAGAGCAGCGGGGAGCGTGAGCCGATGGCGCGGAGCGCGTGGTCCGGGACCATGCCGGTGATCGAGATAGAGGGCCTGACCTGCGGCTACCGCGGCGAGCCGGTGCTGCATGACGTGCACGCACGGATTGCCGGAGGGCAATTGGTAGGTCTTGTCGGGCCCAGCGGCGCCGGTAAGACGACGCTCTTGCGGGCCCTGCTCGGGCAGGTGCCGCGCGTAGCGGGACGCGTGCGGGTGCTGGGGCGCGAGGTGCGGCCCGGCGCGCCGCCGTCCGGCGTGGCCTACGTGCCCCAGTTGGAGAGCGTGGACTGGAACTTCCCGGTCACCGTGGAAGAGGTGGTGCTCATGGGACGGGCGATGCGCATGCGCCCCTGGCCCTGGCCCAGCCGGGATGACCGGCGCCTCATGCACCGTATCCTGGACCGGCTCGGGATCGCCGCCTTGGCGCGCCGCCACATCCGTGAGCTGTCCGGCGGCCAGCAGCAGCGTGTATTTCTCGCCCGCGCCCTGATCAGTGAGCCCCAGGTGTTGCTGCTGGACGAACCCACCAGCGGGGTTGACGTCAAAACGCGCGATGAGGTGCTGCACCTGCTGGGCGACCTCAACCGAGACGGCGTCACCATCGTCCTCACCACCCATGAGCTGAACGCCGTCGCCGCCCACCTGCCGTGGGTGCTGTGCATCAACGGCCGCGTCATCGCCCAGGGCGACCCGGACGAGGTGTTCACCCCGGAGGTGCTCCGGCGCACGTACGGGGCCGAGATGCAGGTGGTGCGCCAGGACGGCCTATTGCTGGTGGCCGACGTGGCGCCCCATCGCCTGCGTGAGCAGCTCCGCCACCGCCACACGCACCGACACGGGGAGGAGGAGCCGCACGAGCACGAACACGCGCACGGCTCCGACCACCATCACCACCACCGACTGGACCTGGCGGAGGCCCTCCTGCCGCTGGACCCGAACGAGCAGGCGCGCCGCGCCGGCGGGCGGTAACCGTGCAGTCGGCTAAGGATCAGCCATGAATCTGTTTGAGCCGTTCCAGTACGACTTCTTCCGGCACGGTCTGGTGGCCGCCGCCCTGGTGGGCGCCCTCTGCGGCCTGATGGGCGTCTACATCGTGCTGCGACGCATGAGCTACATCGGTCACGGCCTATCGCACTCCGTGTTCGGCGGCGCGGTGGTCAGCTACCTGATGGGGTGGAACTTCTACGTCGGCGCCGGCCTGTGGGGGTTTGTCTCCGCCCTGCTGATCGACGCCACCGCCCGGCGGCGGCGCATCGGCTCCGACGCCGCCATCGGCATCATCACCACCTCCAGCTTCGCGCTCGGCGTGGCGCTGATCAGCCGCGGCCGCAGCTTCACGCGGAACTTCGAGGCGGCCCTCTTCGGCAACATCCTGGGCGTGACGGTCACCGACCTATGGGTGATCGGCGCGGTGGCGGCGGCGGTGGCCGTGTTCGTCTTTTTCGCCTACAAGCAACTGCTGTTCACCACGTTCGACCCCGAGGTAGCGCCGGTGTACGGCGTGCCCGCCCGGGCCATCGACGCCCTCTTCTCGCTCGCCCTGGCCGCCACCATCGTCGCCTCAATGAACGTCGTGGGCGTGACGCTGATCGCGGCGACGATCGTCATCCCACCCGTAACCGCTCGCCTGCTCACCGACCGATTCAGCCGGGTGCTCACTGGCTCGACGGTTCTCGGGGCCGGGATCGGTGTGGCTGGGATGTACCTCAGCTACCACTTCAACATCGCCTCGGGTGCCAGCATCGTGCTGCTCGGCGCGGCGGTGTTCGTGCTGGCGCTGGCCGGCTCGGCTTGGCGACGCCGTTCGCTGCCGGCCCTGCCGGTGCACGCCGCCCGGCCGGCACCACCGGCGGCGCGGGAGCTCTTCGATTGAGGGACTCGGCCCCCCCTGCTACGCGGAGGCGGCCGCATCGGGCGCGCGGCGGCGCAGCCCTTCGAGGTAGCAGTCCACCTGCGCCACCGCCGCCTCGCGGTCGAGCGGCGCGTTGCCGAACACCCGGCGCAGGATGAACATGTTGAGGATCCCCATCACCGCCACGCTACAGGCGTCGATGTCACACTCGCGGAACACCCCGGCCTGCACGCCCTCCTGCAGGATGACCTTCAGGCGGGAGAAGACGCGCTCCTCAAGGTAGCAGCCGAACTGGGCGGTGATGTCGGCGCCGAGCCCGAACACCTCGCGCACCACGAAGGCGATGTGCGGCTCCTGCGACTGAAAATAGCGCAGGTACGCGTCGGCGAAGGCGCGCAGCTTCTCAACCGGTGTGTCGTCCGGCCGTGTGGCGCGGTCAATGGCGTTGGCAAAGGCCTGCAAACGGTCACCCAGGGTGGAGAGATAGAGCCCCTCTTTGGAGCGAAAATAGTAGTAAATCATCGGTTTGGTGGTGCGGGCCGCCTCGGCGATCTCGCGCAGCGAGGTGGCCGCGTACCCCTTGGCTGCAAACAGGTCGAGCGCGCTGCGCACGATGCGCGCGCGCACATCGGCGCCCTCCGCCTCACCAGCCAGATGCTCGGTCGTCGCGGTCATACTCGAACTCGTTCGCGTGGATGCTCTCGCGCGGATCCTCACTGAGGTACCGCGAAGACTATACCACAGCCCAAGCGCACGCTCGGCCGCCGGCTGCGACAGGTGCCGCAACCCATTTGTGGCGGACCCGGTCATCTGCTATTATGGGTCAAGCGGTTCGTCTGCCGACCCTTTAAGCCGGTCCCGTGAGGCCGGAAAGGGCGTGACCTATGGCAACGCTTCCTGCGCGTATGTTGACCCCTCACCCGAGGGGTGCGAGCCTCCCTCCCCGTGGCGGAGCCGGAGGCGTTTTTTTCGTCCGTCTGCTGCCTGGAGCCCCGGCATGCCCGTGAAGGTGATCCTCACCGACGCCGACATCCGGCGCGCCCTCACCCGTATCGCGCACGAGATCGTGGAGAACACCCGCGGCACGCGCGACCTGGTGCTCGTCGGCCTCTACACCCGCGGGGTGCCGCTCGCCGAGCGGCTGGCCCGGACCATCGAGGGCTTTGAGGGCGAGCGGGTGCCCGTGGGCGCGCTGGATATCAGCCTTTACCGGGACGACCTGCCCACGCTCGGCCCGCGCGCCCGGTTGCAACGCAGCTCGATCCCGACCGATATCACCGACAAGCGGGTGGTGCTGGTAGACGATGTCCTGTACACCGGCCGCACGGCGCGCGCCGCCTTGGACGCGCTCACGGACTTCGGCCGGCCCCAGCGCATCCTGCTGGCCGTGCTGGTGGATCGCGGCCACCGCGAGCTCCCCATTCGGCCCGACTTCGTGGGCAAGAACCTGCCCACGTCCCGCCATGAGCAGGTGCAGGTGCAACTGGCCGAGATCGACGGCGTCGACCGCGTGTTATTGCTCAGCCATGCAGGGGAGTGAGGGTATGCGTCCCACCAGCGAGCCGTCCGACCGAGTTACCGCGATGCAGAACGGCGTCCTGCCCGACACGCCGCCCGTCGCCCCCGCCCCGCAGAGCCGGCCGGGATGGACGCGGCGACATGTCCTGGACCTGGACGACTTCACCGCCGATGAGCTGGAGCTGGTAATGGACACGGCGGATGTGATGCGCGAGGTGCTCGGCCGCGACGTGCCCCGCCTGCCCACCTTGCGCGGCACGACGGTGGTCACCTTGTTCTACGAGCCGAGCACGCGCACGCGCGCCTCGTTCGAGTTGGCGGGTAAGGCGTTGGGGGCGGACGTGATCAATCTGTCCGCGAGCGGCTCCAGCGTGGAGAAGGGCGAATCGCTGATCGACACGGTGCGCACCCTGCAGGCCATCGGCGCGGATATCCTGGTGATGCGGCATAGCCGCTCCGGTGCCCCGTATCTCGCCGCCCGGCACCTGCGCGCCGCAGTGGTCAACGCCGGCGACGGCTGGCACGCGCACCCCACCCAGGCCCTGCTCGACCTGTACACCATGCGCCGGCATCTGGGCGACCTGCGCGGGCGCAAGGTGGTCATCGTGGGCGACATCATGCACAGCCGGGTGGCCCGCTCTAACCTGTGGGGGCTCACGGCCCTGGGGGCGGAGGTGGTGGTCTGCGGCCCGCCGACCTTGATTCCGGCCGGACTTGGCCGCGCGGCGCACGAGGGATGCGAGACGGCGCTGCCGCCCGTGCGGGTGGAGTACGACCTGCGTCGCGCGCTGGTGGGGGCGGACGTGGTGATGGCCCTGCGCCTGCAGACCGAGCGGATGCGCGCCGGCCTCATCCCCAGCCTGCGCGAGTACTCGCGCCGGTACGAGATCACGAGCGAGCGGTTGCGCTGGGCGAAACCGAACGCCCTGGTGATGCATCCCGGCCCCATGAACGAGGGGGTGGAGATCGCCCCCGACGTGGCCTACAGCGTCCAGTCGCGCATCGAGGAGCAGGTCACCAACGGCGTGGCGGTGCGCATGGCGATTCTCTACCTGCTGCGCACCGGCCGACGCGCGGCGGCGTGAGACCATGGCCGGTGCTCGCGGCGATGGGTGGAACGGTATGGCGACAACGGAACCGGCGAGCGTCCTCATCCGCGGGGGGCACGTGATCGACCCGGCCACGGGCCTGGACGGGAGGGCGGATGTGCTCCTACGGGACGGCCAGGTGGCCGCGATCGGGCAGGGCGTTGAGGCCGCGGGGGCGCGGGTGTTCGACGCCGACGGGCTGGTGATCTGTCCCGGGTTCGTGGACCTGCACGTGCACCTGCGTGAGCCGGGCTTTGAGCACAAGGAAACGATCGAGAGCGGCACCCTGGCCGCGGCGCGCGGCGGCTTCACCACGGTGTGCGCCATGCCCAACACCGACCCGCCCATCGACAGCCGATCGGTGGTGGAGTACGTGCAGCGCACGGCGGCGGAGCGCGGCAGGGCGCGCGTGCTGGTGATCGGGGCGGTGACCAAAGGCCGGGCAGGGGAACGCCTGGCCGAGCTGGCCGACCTGGCTGAGGCCGGGTGCGTGGGGTTCTCCGACGACGGCGCCTGCGTGGCCAACGCCGCCCTCATGCGGCACGCCCTGGCGTATGCCTCGGCCCTGGGCCTGCCCGTGATCCAGCACGCCGAGGACCCGGTGTTGGCAGACGGCGGCGTGATGCACGAGGGATGGGTGGCCACGCGCCTCGGCCTGCGCGGACAACCGGCGGCGGCCGAGGAGGCGATCGTCGCTCGCGACATCGAGCTGGCGGCGCTCACGGGCGGGCGGCTGCACCTGGCTCACCTGAGCACCGCCGGGTCGGTGGCTCTCGTGCGGGCGGCCAAGGCGCGGGGGACCGCCGTGACGGCGGAGGTCACACCCCACCACCTGACGCTCACCCACACGGCCGTGATGCGCGCCGCCGGGGTCGAAGGGCTGGCCTACGACACGAACGCGCGCGTCAACCCGCCGTTACGCGAGGAGGCCGACGTGGCGGCCTGCCTGGACGGCCTGCGCGACGGCACCATCGACGCCGTGGCTACGGACCACGCCCCCCACGCCGACACGGACAAGCTGTGCGAGTTCGACCTGGCGGCACCTGGCATGACCGGCCTCGAGCTGGCGCTGGGGCTCCTCTTACGGCGGGTGCAGGGGGGCGATCTCTCACTGCGCACGGCGATCGCGCGGCTGACGGTGGGGCCGGTGCGTGCCCTCCGCCTGGACGAGCGCCCGGGACTCGCCGGTCTGGGCACGCTAGCGCCGGGTGCCCCGGCCGACGTCACCGTGTTCGACCCGCGGGCGTCCTGGGTGGTGGAGCCACGCGCCCTGGCCTCGAAGGGCAAGAACACGCCGTTCACCGGCTGGGAGCTGCCGGGACGGGTGGTGCTCACGATCCTCGCCGGCCGCGTGGTGCACGCCGCGGACGGCGGGCTTGTGGCGTGAGGTCGATGACGGCCCACAGGCGTAGTAACCGGGGCCGTCCGCGGTGCGGTTGCCCCAGGGCGGACGATGACACGGCGGCGTCGGAAACCGATGCCGGAGGGCACAGGACGACGTGCCAGATGGAACGACGGTGGAGGCAACGGTGGCGGAGCGGGCCTATCTCGTCCTAGAAGACGGCGCGGTGTTCGAGGGGGAGGCGGCCGGTGCGCCGGTGCGCGGCCACGGCGAGGTGGTGTTCAACACCAGCATGACGGGCTACCAGGAGATCCTCACCGATCCCTCTTACGCCGGCCAGATCGTGGTCATGACCTATCCCCTGATCGGCAACTACGCCGCCCATGCGCCGCATGTGGAGTCGCGTCGGGTGCAGGTGGCGGGGTTCGTCACCCGCGAGCTGTGTGAGGTGCCGAGCCACCCGCTGGGCGGCCTGACGGTGCGCGAGTACCTGGCGGCGGCCGGTGTGCCGGCCATCACCGGCGTGGACACGCGCGCCCTCACGCGCCGGCTGCGCACCGTCGGCGTGATGATGGGCGTGATCACCGCAGATGAGACGCCGCAGCAAGCGCTGGCCCGCCTGCGTGACCTGCCCCGCTACGGTGACCTGGACCTGGTGAGCACCGTAGCCACCCCGCAGCCCTACACCTGGCCGGCCCAAGGCGAGGAGCGGGGCCACATCGTGGTGCTGGATGAGGGGCTGAAATTTAACATCCTGCGCACGCTTAACCGGCGTGGCTACCGCACCACGGTGCTGCCCGCGGCTACCCCCGCCGAGGAGGTGCTGTCGCTCAAGCCGGATGGGGTGCTGCTCTCGCCCGGTCCTGGCGACCCGGAGCTGCTCGACTACATCGTGGACAACACCCGGCGGCTCATCGGCCGCACCGCCCTGATGGGCATCTGCCTTGGGCACCAGGTGCTGGGCCGTGCCTTCGGTGCCCGCACCTTCAAGCTCAAGTTCGGGCACCGGGGCGGTAACCACCCGGTCAAGGACCTGCTCACCGGCGAGGTGCACATCACCGCCCAGAACCACGGCTATGCCGTGGACCCGGACGGACTGCGTGGCGGCGCCGAGGTGTCACACATCAACCTGAACGACTACACCTGCGAGGGGCTCACGCACCGCTCGCTGCCGATTATGTCCATCCAGTATCACTCGGAGGCGTCGCCTGGGCCGCTCGACAACATGTACCTGTTCGACCGCTTCTTAGCGTTGATCGCCGCCGAGCGGGGGAGGTCGGCATGAGCACCGGCACCATGGACCGGGTCAACCACCGGGATGCACAGCAGGTGGCAGCCCTGGCGGCGGAGATCGCCGCCCTCGCCGCCGAGATCAACGAGGAACATGGGCGCAAGATGGGCGGCGTGGGCACCGCCCTGCCGCCCAACTGGAGCGCGGCCGATGTGGCCGCCTTGATCGAGCGTATCGGCGACCGAGGGGCGGTGTTTTACTGCCGCACGGACGGGCGGGTGGTCGGTTTCGCCATTGTCCAGCCCGACCCCGCCGAACCGGGCACGGCGATCATGGGCGTATGGGTGCACGAAGGGTACCGCCGGCGCGGCATCGGCACGCGGCTGGCTGAACTGGGGCTCGCCTTCGCCCGCGACGCCGGGTACACGAAGCTGCGCGGTACCATCCCCGCCTACAACGAGCCCGCCCTGTCGTTCTTCAGCTCCATCGGTCCGATCGTGCAGGTAGCGGGCGGGGGGATGGTCTACGAGCTGCCGGTTTGAGAATGATGTCTGCCCGGCCTTGCCGGGCGGGCCACACGACGCACGCAACACCACGGGGGCGCTGAACGTTGGCCAAGCCATCGAAAGTCCTGATCATCGGTTCCGGCCCGATCGTCATTGGCCAGGCGGCGGAGTTCGATTACGCCGGCACCCAGGCCTGCAAGGCGATGCGCGAGGAGGGCGTCATCTCCGTCCTCGTGAACTCCAACCCGGCCACCATCATGACGGACCAGGGGATCGCCGACATCGTCTACATCGAGCCCCTCACTGTCGACGTGCTTACCCGCGTCATCGAGCGCGAGCGACCGGACGGGCTGCTGCCCACGCTCGGCGGTCAGACCGGGCTCAACCTGGCGGTGCAACTAGCTGAGGCCGGCGTGCTCGACCGTTACGGCGTCCGGCTTCTGGGCACCTCCCTGGAAACGATCAAGATGGCGGAGGACCGGGAGCTGTTCAAGGAGCTTCTGATCCGCATCGGTGAGCCGGTGCCACCTAGCGAGACGGTCACGTCTCTGGAGCAGGCGCGGGCCGCCAAGGCGCGCATCGGCCTGCCGGCGGTCATCCGGCCGGCCTTCACCCTGGGCGGCACCGGCGGCGGTATCGCCACCACCGAGGAGGAGTTTGAGCGCATCGTGGCCGGTGGGCTGGCCGCCAGCCCCATCCACCAGGTGCTGATCGAGAAGAGCCTGGTGGGCTGGAAGGAGCTGGAGTACGAGGTGATGCGGGATGCCAACGATACCTGCATCACCGTGTGCAACATGGAGAACATCGACCCAATGGGGGTGCACACCGGCGACTCGATCGTCGTGGCGCCGTCGCAAACGCTGTCCGATAAAGATCACCAAATGCTGCGTTCCGCCGCCCTCAAGATCATCCGCGCGCTGGGCATCGAGGGTGGCTGCAACATCCAGTTCGCCCTCGCCCCGCGTCCGGACATCGTGCCGTGGGGAGATGGGGCCGTCCCGGACCGTCTGCCCTACTACGTGATCGAGGTCAACCCGCGTGTCTCCCGCTCCTCGGCCCTGGCCTCCAAGGCCACCGGCTACCCCATCGCCCGGGTGGCGGCCAAGATCGCCATCGGCCGGCGCCTGGAGGAGATCCCGAACGCCGTCACGCGGAAAACCACGGCCGCCTTCGAGCCGGCCCTGGATTATGTCGTGGTCAAGATCCCGCGCTGGCCGTTCGACAAATTTCCCTTCGGCGACCGCACCCTCGGCACGCAGATGAAGGCCACCGGCGAGGTGATGGCCATTGATCGCACGTTTGAGGCGGCCCTGCAGAAGGCCGTGCGATCCCTGGAGGTGGGCGGCCGCTCGTTGCTGTGGGAGGACCGCAACTGGGACGACCCGTGCAGCCGTCCCATGCACCCCACCGACGAGCGGCTCTGGGCTATCTTTGCCGCGCTGCGGCGGGGGATGGATGTACTGGAGCTGGCGCGGCGCACCGGCATCGACCCGTGGTTCATCACCAAGTTCAAGAACATCGTGGACATGGAACGGCGCCTGCTCTCCGAGCCGCTCACGCCGGACCTACTGCGCGCCGCCAAGCGGATGGGATTCTCGGATGCGCAGATCGGCCGCCTGGCGGACCGCCTGCCGGAACAGGTGTGCGACCTGCGCCGCCGTTGGAACATCCGCCCGGTCTACAAGATGGTCGATACCTGCGCCGCCGAGTTCGACGCGGCCACGCCCTACTTCTACAGCACCTACGAGCAGGAGAACGAGGCCGCGCCGCTGCCGGGCAAGAAGGCGCTGGTGATCGGGAGCGGCCCGATCCGCATTGGCCAGGGGATCGAGTTCGACTACTGCTCGGTGCAGGCCGCCTGGGCGCTGCAACGGGCGGGCTACGCCGCGATCATCGCCAACTCCAACCCGGAGACGGTCTCCACCGATTTCGACACGTCGGACCGCCTCTACTTCGAGCCCCTCGATGAGGAGGCGGTGCGCGATATCCTCGAAAACGAGGGCGGCGACGACGAGCCGCCGCCGAGCATCGTCCAGTTCGGCGGCCAAACGGCGATCAACCTCGCCGGCCCGCTGCACCACGCCGACCTGCCCATCATCGGCTCCTCGGCGGAGGCCATCGACCTGGCCGAGGATCGGCGCCGCTTCGAGGACTTCCTGTCGCGGTTGGGCATCCCCCAGCCGCCCGGCGCGGCGGTGACCAGCGTGGCGGACGCGCTCAAGACCGCCCAGCTCATCGGCTACCCGGTGCTGGTGCGGCCCAGCTACGTGCTGGGCGGCCGGGCGATGGAGATCGTGCAAAACGCCGACGAGCTGGTGCGCTACATGGCCGCCGCCACCGACGTCGCCACCGGCCGGCCGGTGCTGATCGACAAGTACCTCGAGGGTAAGGAGGTCGAGGTCGACGCCCTCTGCGACGGCGAAGAGGTGCTCATCCCCGGCATCATGGAGCACATCGAGCGGGCCGGGGTGCACTCCGGCGACTCGATGGCGGTCTACCCGGGGATCAACCTCACCGAGGACGAGGTTGACACCGTGGTGGAATACACGCGCCGCATCGGCCTGGCCCTCGGCGCGCGCGGGCTGATCAACGTGCAGTACGTGATCATGCCGCGTAACGGCGGCGGCTCCGATGTGTACGTGCTGGAGGTCAACCCGCGTGGCTCGCGCACGGTGCCTTTCCTTTCCAAGGTCACCGGTGTGCCTATGGTGCAGGTGGCGGTGAACATCATGCTGGGCCGCTCGCTGCGCGAGCAGGGCTACCCGGGCGGGCTGTGGAAGCGGCAGCGGTTGGTGGCGGTCAAGGCGCCGGTCTTCTCCATGGCCAAGCTGATCGGCGTGGACACGTACCTGGGGCCGGAGATGAAGTCCACGGGCGAGGTGATGGGCATCGACACGGACTGGCCGGCCGCCCTGGCCAAGGCGCTCCTGGCCGCCGACCTGATGCTGCCGCCCACCGGCGCGGCCCTCCTCTCCCTGTCCGACCGCACCAAGCCGGAGGCCGTGCCGGTGATCGAGGCGCTGGCCGCGGCCGGCTACCGTTTCTACGCCACCCACGGCACGGCGGCCATGATCGAGGCCATGGGCTACCCGGTCACGCGGGTGGAAAAGCTCACGGACGGCGGCCACCCCAACGTGGTGGACGTCATCCGCCGGGGGCTGGTGCACGTGGTGATCAACACCGCCGAGGGCCGTATCACCGGCACCCTGCGCGACGGCTTCCACATCCGCCGGGCGGCGGCCGAGATGCGCATCCCCTGCTTCACCTCCATCGACACCGCCCGTGCCGCAGCGGCCGCCCTGGCCGGCGGTGGGCTGCGCTACCACGTCCTGCCGCTGCCCGAATACCTGCACGGCCGTCTGCCGAGCGCAGAGGACCGCCGTGACGGTGTCGCCGCGCACCCGGCTACCGGTGCGCGGATCGCGGAGCGTCGGCCATGAGGCGTGATAGCAACCGGACGGCAGCGCCGGCGCCGGTCGATTGCCGGCTGCCCGTGCAGGCGGTGCCGGTGACCGAGGTGCGGGCGCTGTACCAGGACACGTTCGCGCTGTGGCTCGCGGCCCGGGACATCGCCCGACGCGCTACCCCCGGCCAGTTCGTGATGGTGCGCTGCGGCGAGGGCTACGACCCGCTCCTACCGCGCGCCTTCTCCATCTACCGCGTCCGGGATGGCGACCGCGGCCCGGAGATCGGCCTGCTGTTCGAGGTCGTGGGGCGGGGGACGGCTTGGCTCGCGCGTCGGCGGCCGGGCGATGAGCTCGCCCTCTTCGGCCCGCTGGGACACGGCTTCAGCGTGCGCCCAGCGGCGCAGAACCTGTTGCTGGTAGGCGGCGGCATCGGCGTGGCGCCGCTGGTGTGGCTGGCGGACGAGCAGGTGGCCCGCGGCCGCACCGTGACCATGCTCCTCGGCGCCCGCACCGCCGCCAAGATCTACCCAGCGGAACTGCTGCCGCCGGAGGTGGAGGTGCTCACCGCCACCGACGACGGCAGCGCCGGCCACCCCGGCCCCGTGACCGACCTGCTGCCGGAGTACGCCGGCTGGGCGGACCAGGTGCTGGCCTGCGGCCCCACGGCCATGTTCCGGTCGATGGCCGCCCAGCTCCGCGCCATCCAGTATCGCCGCTCCTGTCAGGTGCTGCTGGAGGAGCATATGGCCTGCGGCACCGGCATCTGCTATTCCTGCGCGGTGGAGACCCGCCGGCACGGCATGAAGCTGGTCTGCAAGGACGGTCCCCGCTTCGAGCTGCGCGATGTATTCTGATCCCATCGATGAACCGTGCCGCGTTGACGGTGCCACGGGGTGGCGGGAGGGCGCGCCCGGTCCGGTGGTCCACGCCCTCTACGTCGATGACTGCCTGGCGGTCCTGCGCCGCTGGCCGGACGCCTGCGTGGACCACTGCATCGCCGACCCGCCGTTCAACATCTCGCGCCGCCGCGGCCTGGGGTGGGCCTTTTCCTCGCACATCACCATGCAGGAGGCGTGGGATCGCTTCTCGGCGGATGAATTTTTTGCCTTTAACATGGCCTGGCTTCGTGAGGTGTGCCGGGTCGTCAAACCGAACGGCAACGTCATCGTGTTTGGCACCTACCACAACATCTACCAGCTCGGCACCATCTTGCAGAACGTCCTCAACCGGCGAATCCTTAACTCCATCATCTACTACAAGCCTAATGCCCAGCCGAATATTACAGCGAGGACACTCACCGAGAGCACCGAGCAGATCATCTGGGCAGTGAACGAGGCACCCGGCCGGGCGCGCAAGTGGACGTTCAACTACTGGCGGGCCAAAGAACTCAATGGTGGCCGGCAGATGCGAAATCTGTGGGAGTTTCCCACCACACCGCGCTCGGAGCGCCGCTTCGGCAAACACCCGGCCCAGAAGCCGCTGGCACTGGTGGCGCGCCTGATTGAGCTGGCCACCAATCCGGACGACCTGATCCTGGACCCGTTCGCCGGGACCGGCACGCTGGCGGTGGCGGCAACACGCCTGGGGCGGCGGTGGGTCCTGATCGAGAACGCCCCGGAATACGTGGCCATCGCCCGGCGGCGCATCGCCGCGGAGGTAGGTATCACCCCGCTGACGCCCTGAACCGCCGGAGCCCGCCGCGGCCCTCGGCGCAAGGGAGGCTGGTTATGCTTTTCACGAAGCTCCTCTATCGTGTGTACGAACGGCGGCTGGAATCCCAGCTTCGGCACGGGCCCATCCCCCGACATCTCGGGCTGATCGTGGACGGGAACCGGCGGTTTGCGCGCCGCGCAGGGCTGGGCCACGTCTCCGAAGGCCACCGCCGGGGTGCGGACAAGGTGGACGAGGTCCTGGGGTGGTGCAACGAGCTGGCCATCCCCGTGGTGACGATGTGGGCCCTCTCCACGGACAACCTCAAGCGCGACCCAAGCGAGCTGATCCCGCTGCTGGGCATCATTGAGGAGAAGATCGCCCATCTGGCGGAGCAGCAGCGCACGGCCCGGCCGCCACGCCGCATTCGCGTGGTGGGGCGCACCGAGCTGCTGCCGCCCTCCACGCAGGCGGTGATCGCCCGCGCCGAGGCCCTGACCGAGCGATACCAGGGCTACCAGCTCAACATCGCGGTCGGCTACGGCGGTCGCGAGGAGATCACCGACGCCGTCCGGCGCATGATCGCGGACCGCATCGCCCGCGGCGACTCGTTGGAGGGGATCGCCGCCGGGCTGGAGCCGGACGAGATCGCCCGCTATCTGTACACCGAGCAGACGCCGGACCCGGATCTCATCATCCGCACCTCCGGGGAGGTGCGCCTGTCCGGCTTTCTCCTGTGGCAGAGCGCCTACAGCGAGTACTACTTCTGCGACGCCTACTGGCCTGAGTTTCGCCGCGTGGACTTCCTGCGCGCCATCCGCTCTTATCAACAGCGGCAGCGCCGACACGGCCGCTGAGCCGCGGGGCACCACCGGTGGTGCCCCGCGGCCCGCGCCTACTTGGTGACCGTAAACTCGTGCAGGTGCTGGCTGATATCGATGAAATCGTCCGCCACCACCCGCAGCTCTCCGGCCGTGCTCGCCCCGAAGGCCACCACCTCCACGCGCACCCCCTTGGCCTGTACCAGCTCCACCATGCGCCGGAAGTCGCCGTCGCCGGAGACCAAGCAGATGATATCCAGCCGGTCCGCCATCGTGAGGGCGTCGATCGCCAGCTCGACATCGAAGTTGGCCTTGATCTCGCCGTTGCCGAACCGCTTGAGCGGCTTGGTGAGGATGCGGTACGGCAGGTTGTAGAACGGCTGCACGAACTTCTGCGTCTCCAGGCGCTGGAAGGTGTCGTCGGAGATCGGCGCGTAGGCGGTCGCGCGCACGAGCTGGCGGTCGCGGGTGAGGTAGTTGAGCACCTTGCCCCAGTCGATCTGCACGCCGATGCGCTCGGCCGCGTAGACGATGTTGGGCACATCGACGAAGATGGCCACGCGCGGCATCGGGCTGAAGGTGCCGCCGCCCCCGGCCAGCCCGCCACGCCGCTCCAAGACCGTCATCATCCGCTCGACCGCCTTGAGCAGCGCCGTCTGCCGTTGCAGTAACTGGTCGAACAGCACGTTCTGGCGGGCGATCATCTCCTCGATGGGGCTGAGGCGCTGCCCACCGGTGCGCGGAGCGGGGGCCGGCGCGGCCGCACCGTCACGGGTGGTGGTGTCGGCGCTCTCCGCCGCGCCTCGCCGCCGGCGGCCGCGCTCGGGCAGGACCAGGTCACCGCGCTGCACCATCTCGGCCAGGAACGAGGAGGGGGGCACGTCTGGCACATACTGCTCGTCTACCGGCGCGGGGGTCGACGGCGTGCCGCCGTTGGCGGGGAGGACGCCGGCCTCAACGCCACCCGCCGGCGTTAGATCCGCGACGGCGCTGGTCGCCCGTCCACGCCGACGCCGGCGTCGGCGTCGCCGGACCGGAGCCGTTGGCATTTCGCCCGGTTCGACCCATCCTTCGCCCGTGCCGTCCGGCGCCGTGCCGGTCGTCTGATCGGTGTCGGGCGGAGGCGCCGCCTCGAGGCGTTCCAGGTCGGCCGCCGGGGCCTCCTGGTCTGGGAGATGCCCGTTGCCTGTGGGCAGGACGGGTGGTACGGGCACCCCCACATACACGCGGGGTGGCTCGCGCACCGCAAGCCCCGCACGCAGGTGTCTGAGGTAAAACCGTGGCACTTAGTTCGCTCCCGCGTACTGTAGCACGCTTAGTTTGGCGGCCACCCGTTCCGCGATGGCAACAAACGCGCGCGCCGCGGGAGACTCGGGCGCAACCGCAACGATTGGCTTCCCCTCGTCACTGCCGCTGCGCACGCTCGCATCAAGCGGGATCTCGCCCAGGAAGTCGATCCCGAGCTCATCTGCAGCGATGCGGGCGCCGCCGTGGCCAAAGATTTCGTGCCGGGTGGAGCAATTCGGGCAGAGGAAGTAGCTCATGTTCTCGATGATCCCGAACACCGGCACCCCGAGCTTCTCGAACATCGACACCGCTTTGGTTGCGTCCTCCAGCGCCACCTCCTGCGGGGTGCTGACGATCACCGCTCCGGCCACCGGCACGTCCTGGGCCAGGCTCATGGAGGCGTCGGAGGTACCGGGCGGCAGGTCCACGATCAGGTAGTCCAGCTCGCCCCACTGCAGGTCATGCAAAAGCTGGCGCACCCCGGTCCCGATCATGGGGCCACGCCACACCACCGGTGTCCCCTTCGGCAGCAGAAAGCCGAGGGAGGCCACCCGCACGCCGTAGGCGTCCACCACATGCAGGCCCCGGCTCTGCGCCATGAATCCCGGCTCAAAGCCCATCATGGTGGGGATGTTGGGCCCGGTGATGTCGGCGTCGACGAGACCCACGCGCGCCCCGCTGCGGGCCAGCGCCACCGCCAGGTTGACGGCCACGGTGGACTTGCCCACGCCGCCTTTGTTGGAGGCCACCGCGATGATATTGCGCACGCCCTCCACCGGGCGCTTTCCCTGCGCGGGGGCCGCGGCCTTGACCTCGTGGTCGAGCACGACGCGCACGTTCTTCACGCCGGGCACCGCGCGCACGGCACGCTCCACCATCTCCTGAAAGTCCCGTCGCACCGGACAGGCCGGGGTGGTGAGGACCAGGCGGAGGGACACCTCACCGTCCTTGACCGCGAGGTCGCGGATCATGTTGAGAGAGATCACGTCGCGGTGCAGCTCCGGGTCGTTGACGTGACGGAGCGCGTCGATGATCGCCTGGTGCAGCGGCGTGACGGTGCCGCTTACGATATTGGTCATGGAGCTCCTCGCTGTGGTGCGCTGGCCGGCACCGTGTGGCGCCGCGATGGGATCAGACCGGTCCTCCAGCTCTCCTCCTTCATTGTATGCGCGGATGCCGGATGATTGCAGTGCCGTCGATCCCCGGCCACCGGTCAGGCGGTACGGCGGCCCGCTCCAACGACCTCGCCGCCACCAGTCTACCGCGATCGATGTGGCTGCGGTCACACACATTCGTTTGGTTTGGGCTTCTTGGCGACACCAAAAGGGCTGAATCCGTGCGTTTCTGTCGCTTGGCGGCGGTGCGAGCGGTCTGCAACATTGACATCCATCAGTATTGGTGCTATGCTGGAATCTCTGGGACCACCAGCCACGCGGCAGCCACCGCCAGCGGGCCGTCGTGGTCGCCCGGTCCAGGGGTCCTCCCCGTTCCCTCCTCGGGCCGGTGCGCTGAGACGAGCGAGCCGGGCGGTTCTTCGGCCCGGGGCGCCGCATGACTAACCCACACTCGGAGGCGGGTATCCGAATGAGCGAGATGAACACGCCGACAGCGGCGGGTCAGGTGAGCACGTGCCGTCATCACTGGAAGATCGCGTCGCCGAACGGCGCCACCAGCCGCGGCATCTGCAAGTACTGTGGCGCCGAGCGCGATTTCCCCAACTCCACCAACGAATCGGTCTGGGACAACGACCACGGCGAGAGCGGCTTCGGCCGCTGGCGCCGCCGCGCGCAGAACCAGGAGGCGGCCCCATCGCCGGAGCGCGAACGGCCACGGGCGGATCTGCGCGACCTCCTCGGCCGCAACGCCGGTGTGGCCTGACCCAATCGGTGGGAGGGGCCGAGCGGGGGCGTCACACGGCGCCCCCGCTTCTTGCCCAACCGACCCTCGGGAGCGCCGCATGAACCTCTCTGTGGAGCTCGCACCGCAGCGCAAATACGGCCTCACGCTGGCCAACCCGGTGATGACCGCCTCCGGCACGTTCAGCAACGGCCTGGAGTACCGCCGCCTCTTTGACACCGACCGGCTGGGAGCCATCGTCAGCAAGGGCACCACCCTGCGTCCACGCCGCGGCAACGCGCAGCCGCGCACCGTCGAGACGGCGGCCGGTATGCTCAACTCCATTGGCTTCCAGAACATCGGCGTCGAGGCGCTGATCCGCGACGTGGCGCCGGTGTGGGCCACGTGGCGCGTGCCCGTGATCGTCAACATCCTGGGCGACACGATGCAGGAGTACGCCGCGCTGGCGGCGCGCCTGGACGGGGTGCCGGGCGTGGCGGCGCTGGAGCTGAACATCTCCTGCCCGAACCTGGACCAGGGCGGCATGGAGTTCGGCGTGGACCCGGACGCGGCGGCGGCCGTCACCGCCGCCTGCCTGCGCGCCACCCAGCTGCCGGTGATCGTCAAGCTCACGCCCAACGTGACGGACATCGTCTCCATCGCCCGCGCGGTGGAGTCGGCGGGGGCGGATGCGGTGTGCGTGGCGAACACCATCCTGGGTATGGCCATCGATATCCGGGCCCGCCGGCCCCTGCCCGCACGCGGCGTCGGCGGGCTGTCCGGTCCCGCCGTCAAACCGATCATCCTACGCCAGGTCTACCAGGTGGCGGGTGCTGTGAACATCCCGGTGATCGCCTCCGGCGGTGTGATGACCGGCGAGGACGCGGTGGAGTACCTGATGGCGGGCGCCACCGCCGTGCAGGTGGGCACCGCCACCTTCACGAACCCGCGTGCGCCGCTGGACGTGCTGGAAGGGCTGGAGCGCTGGCTTGCCCGTGAGGGGATCGACGACGTGCGTGAGATCATCGGCGCGGCCCGTACCGGCCCGGTGCCGGGGCACCGGCTGCGCACCGCCGCACCCGCCTGAATAGGCCGGGGCTCGCGCCAGCCGGCTCGAGGCAGCTATAGTGAGGCTGGACAGCGCGTTCGGGGAGTAGCTCAGCCCGGCAGAGCACCGCGTTTGGGACGCGGGGGTCGCAGGTTCGAATCCTGTCTCCCCGACCACCCCCTTCCCGTTGTACGGACCTTCAGGCGCGGGAGTGCACGTCCTCGTAGCCCGTCGCCTCCCCGTCCGGTGCTATGATCATCGTAAGAACCCGGACGATTGCACCCCGTCGGCGATGCGGAGGCGACGCCATGGACACGTACTACAACTACATCGATGGACAGTGGGTACCGGCCAAGAGCGGTCGCACCTTCGTGCGCGAGAACCCCGCGACCGGTGAGCCGCTCGCCGCATTCCCCAACTCGGACCGCGACGATGTGGCCGCGGCCGCGGAGGCGGCGGCGCGTGCCCTGGCCAAATGGAAGGCCACGCCGGCGCCCAAGCGCGGTGAGATCCTGTTCCGCGCCGGCCAGATGCTGATCGAGCGCAAGGAAGAACTGGCGCGCGACATCGTGCTGGAGATGGGCAAGGTGCTGCCGGAGGCGCGCGGCGATGTCCAAGAGGGCATCGACATGACCTTCTACATGGCCGGTGAGGGGCGGCGCCAGTTCGGCATTACCACGCCCTCGGAGCTGCCGGACAAGTTCTGCATGGCGATCCGCCAGCCCAAGGGCGTGGTGGGGGCGATCACGCCGTGGAACTTCCCCATCGCCATCCCCACGTGGAAGATCATGCCCGCCCTGGTCACCGGCAACACCGTCGTGTTCAAGCCCTCGCAGTGGGCGCCGAAGAGCGCCTGGAACCTGGTCAAGATCTTGGAAGAGGCGGGGCTGCCGCCCGGCGTGCTCAACCTCGTCTTCGGTGAGGGGCCGGAGACCGGCAAGGCGGTGGTGGACGATCCGCGCGTCAACTTCATCTCCTTCACGGGCTCCAACGCCGTGGGCACCGAGGTGGCGCGGCGGTGCGCGGAGCTGGGTAAGGGCGTGGCTCTGGAGATGGGCGGCAAGAACGCCATCATCATCATGGACGACGCCGACCTGAACCTGGCGCTGGACGGCGTGATCTGGAGCGCGTTCGGGACGTCGGGTCAGCGCTGCACGGCCGCCAGCCGCGTGATCGTGCACAAGGACATCTTGGACGAGTTCCAGACGCGGCTGGTGGAGCGTGTGCGGCGGTTGCGGCTCGGTCCTGGCCTGGAGCCGGACACCGACGTGGGGCCGATCGTCAGCGCGCCGCAGCTCGCCAAAGTGGAGAGCTACATCCCGGTCGGCATCCAGGAGGGGGCAAAGGTAGCGATCGGCGGCGGCCGGCCGAAGGACGGCCCGCTGGCGCGCGGCTACTTCTTCGAGCCCACGGTGTTCATCGACGTGCGCCCCACGATGCGCATCGCGCAGGAGGAGATCTTCGGGCCGGTCACCGCCCTCATCCGCGCCGACAGCCTCGACGAGGCGATCGAGATCAACAACAACGTGCCATACGGTCTGTCCAGCTCCATCTACACGCGGGATATCAACAAGGCGTTCCGCGCCATCGAGCGCATCACCACCGGGCTGGTCTACGTGAACGCCGGCACCATCGGGGCGGAGGTGCACCTGCCGTTCGGTGGCACCAAGGGGACCGGCAACGGTCACCGTGAGGCCGGGCAGGCGGCGCTGGACACTTACACCGAGTGGAAGAGCGTGTTCATCGATTACTCCGGCCGCTTGCAGCGGGCGCAGATCGATACGCCCACGCTGTCCTAGCGCATCGCGCTGCGCGCGGGGGCCGGTTGGTGGAGGACCAGAGAGGGTGACGCTGCAACCGCGTATTCCGGCGTACATCATCGTCGGGCGGGTGGTGGCTATCGTGGGCCTGTCGCTGGCTATCGCGCTGGGAATTTTCATCCTGCTCGCCGGCCGCATCGGGCTGGGGGCGCTGACCCTGGCCGCCGCGGTGCCCTTCGGCGCGCTGATCTTCCTCATCGAGCGGGCGCCGGGCGGCGCCTCCAGCGGCAGCGCCAATTCAGGCCCGCGGACGGGTTGACAGGCGCCGGGCGGGCTGCATATCATAGCGCCACAACCGCATAGACAGCCGAATCTCTCCGCTCGGTCGGAGGGAACGGGGGACCCACCGTTTTGGGGTGAATCCGGCCCGACCTGTCGGGCTGGTAGGCCAAGCTCCTTTGAGGCCGAACCCGTCAGCTAACCTCGTAGGCTATCAAAGGAGGGCGTAGTGCGGCCAAACCGAGGCCTGGGGCTACGGCCCCGGGCCTTTTCCGTTGTCCGATCCGGTGGCACCGTCCGCCTCGGTCCCTGCGCCCCGGGAGGTGAGCGGTGAGCCTGTCCGAACGCCGCACCTGTCGCGACCCGCGGCCCAAGAGACGCATCGCGGTCGCCGGTGAGCCGCCGCCGGGATGGAGGCGGCCGGCGCGGTCCAAGGGCCGGCGTGAGGCGCCGCGGCCGCCGGCGCCGGCGCCCGTGGGGCGGTGGCTCACGCCCGAGCAGGTACGGGCGGTGGCGGCGGTGATGCGGCTGTTCGTGGAGGACGACCTGGCGAACGGGGTGTCGCCGTCGCGCGGGCTGTGGTGCGACGCCTGTGAGCGCGTGCGCCCGGCACCGGGCTTCATTCGGTACGAGCAGCGGCAGGTGTGCAACCCCTGCGCGACGGAGTACGAGATTCAGCGAGCGCGTGGTCTGGTGCGCTCGTTCAAGGAGTATCTGACCGCTATCCGGGCGCGGCGCAACGCCGAGCGCCCATAGGTCTAGCCCTGCCCGTCGGGGCCCCCAGCCGGGCTGGCGGTGCCCCCGGCGCGGATCGGCTCAGCCCGATCTGCGCCCCGCCGCCCGGCACGCGCCCGCCGGCTGGTCTCCCTCCTCCCGGCCGGCGGGCGTGCGCCCCACTGCACCCGACGGGCAGCGCCCTCGCAGATTGGCCCGGTCTCCTAAGGGAGCCGGGCCAATCTGTGCGGACCGGACGGAGCCGGCCGGAGGTTGAAGCCTCTGTCACCGGTGCGCCCCGCCCGCGGCGGTGCGGCCGTGCACGCTGCGCTTGCCGCCGCCGCACCGACCGGAAAGGCCGTCGGACCGCTCGGGGACGAAGTGGCGGACGCCCGGGCAGCTCGAGACCCCGGGGTACACGCGGACCCCAGCAAGCCGGGGCTACCGGTTTGCTCCCGTGAGGGGGGAGGTGGGTTTCGCAGCCAGGGGAGTGGCTCCCGGGGCAGGATTCGAACCTGCGACCAACCGGTTAACAGCCGGCCGCTCTACCGCTGCCACCTGGGACCTAGCGGCTCTGCCGTTTGGGGTAGCCTTTCGGTTCCTGGTTCACCCAAGCCTTTCGGTGTGTGGTTGCCCTGGGCGCCTGCCAGACCGAAAACAAAAGCCCGCCAGTCTGCTGACTGACGGGCCAGGATGTGCTATCCTGTCCCCGTCAAGCCGCTCCGACCGGCTTGGCCGCGCTCTGGGGTGCTGGCACACCGCCAGGGCTTTTCTTTGCCATCATACCACGCCAGTCAAGGCCGCGCTGCACCGTCCACTTCCTGCCGCACCGCTCGCACCGAATGGACACCAAGCCATCGAGCGGGCCAACCACCTCACGCCGCTTATGACGCATGATGAAGGAGCCTGCCGCTATCTCGCCCAAGGTGTTGCGGCACTGAGGGCAGCGGATGCGCACTTAGCCTCCCGCAGCGCCACGCCCGGCCGCCTGCTCTATCAACACTTGAGCGAGCACGTCGCCCGGGTCGCGCCCCGTCGCTGCACCCTCCCGGGCCATCTGCCGCAACACATCGTCTGGCAGCAGCTCGGCCTCGGGGTCAAGCCGCCGCCGGGTAGCATCAGCCGCCTGCAGGAAGCGATACCACTCCCGTTCCAGGCCGGCGGGGTAGACTTTCCGGTACAGGGTCGCGAGTCTCCCTCGTATCATCGTTCACGCTCCCGCGCCGCCACGGCCTCTTCCAGGGCCGCAAGGCGCTTCTCCAGCTCCTCGGATTCCCGATAGCGGCTCGCCATTTCCAGGATGGCCCGGGCCGCGCCCAGGCGGGTGGCCGGTGGGTTCCCCGTGCCAAGCAGCTCCTGCAGCGTTGCCACGGCGTCCGTCGTGGCGTCGGCCAGCCTGCCGACGGTGCTGCTGATAAGCTCAGCCCGGGCGTCCTCCACCTGTCGGCGGAAGGCGTCCTGCTTGAGCCAGCGTCGAAGGGTCCGGTCGCTCACGCCCGCCTGGCGGGCCACCTCGCCCTTCGTCAGCCCCACCGCAAGGCCGGCCACCGCCACAGCTCGGGCATTCGCTCGGTCACCACCGGCCACCGTCGGACCTCCTACGGCACCACCTGCTCGGTCGGCGACCACCCGGGCAGCGCCACCGTCGGGCCGCCTCGCCCGCTCGCTTCGTGCCGCGCCTGCATGAACGCGGCCATGAGCCGCGGCCAACCTTCAGCCAGTTCTTGCCGCACGCTGATGGCCTTCCGGGCCGCCGGCGGCAGGTGCGGCAGCCGGGCCTGGGTGACGGTGGCCAGGACCTGGGGCACGGAGGACGCGAGCCCCTGCACCTCCAGGTAAGCGGGCAATTCCGCCTCCAGAGCGCTGAGGGTGACGTCGTCGCCGTCCTGGGCGGCACGCTGGGCCAGGTCCTGGACACGCGGGAGCAACATCGTCCGCTCGGCCTTATCCAGGAGCGGCTTGATGCGCGCCCACGCCCGCTGCTCTCGCAGCTCGCGCAGGATTTCGCTCTGCACGTCCCCCTCACGCCGGCGCTCGGCCTCGGCCAGGGCCGCCTCGATGCGGTCTCGTGCCGCCTGACACTGCGCCTCCAGACTGTCGATAGCCTGCAAGGCCCTGTTGCGGATGCCGTCGATTTGCTCCTGTAGGCCTGCTGGCGTCAGTCGCCCCTGGCCGTTAACCTCGGCCTGGAGCACTTGCTGGCGCAACCCGGTGAGCAGGTCCATCAGCTTCAGGGGAGCGCCGTGCAGCGTCTCCAGGTCGCCCCGCAGCCGGTCGGCCAACCTCTGGGCCTCGATGGATTGGGTCAGCTTGTCCTCGAAGGTCGCTGCCATGTTCTTTGCCTCCAAAAGCCGTTGATGTTGTTGATTCGGACGCCGCGGCATCCACTGGTCGCTACGCGTTCACACCGCCACCTCCATCTTCTCCAGCGCCAGCAGCGCCGCACGGATATCGTCAGCCGATGCCGCCCGGACGAAGCGATGCCAGCATTCCTCACCTGGAGCGACCGATATCCCCGGCCGCAGCGGCACGGACGGCCAGCCGGCAGCCTTGGCAAGGGCCAGCAGCCTTGCCGCTTCGTCGCCACCCTCGGTTGCCCCATTAGCCCCGTTTGCCCCGTTTGCCCCATTATGGGGAAGGGGGGTCCCCTCACTCTGCACGAACGGGATACTATTCGGTGCAGCGGTCGGGGTATCGGGCAGCACCGGACTGAAGCCGTATCCCCGCGCTATGTCGTCGAGTTGATACAGGGTCAGCAGCCGCTTTCGCTTCTGGCCGCTCTGCTTCGGCGCCTCTTTCAACCTCAGGGCGGAAAGGACG
>JBHOQW010000257.1:0-7527 GCA_042408665.1 Dehalococcoidia bacterium | reverse complement strand
GACCTCCATCGCGTTGAACCGCGTGGCGTTTGGGCTGCTGTTGGTCATCGCCTTCAGCGCCGGGCTGGCGGCGGTGCTGGTGGGCATTGGCCTGGCGCTGGTGCTGGCGGGACGAGCGGTGGCGCGGGTGCGGGTCAATGGCGCCCTCGTGCGCACGGTGCCGATCGTCAGCGCCGCCGCGGTGCTCGTCGCCGGCTTGCTCATCACCCTGCGGGCGGCCGGCGTGGTGCTGGCCGCCGGCTAGCGGATGGACGGCCGGCCAACGATCCCCGGCACGCCCTGCCGTCGTGCTTGCCCGTTGCCGCTGGTACGCTAGATTCAGGCTGACAGATCGGCCCCGGCGTGCCGGGGCGCGCGATGAGGGACACTATGACCGCCGGTAACGGCCACGAGGGCCTGCAGGAGATCGCCAAAGGGCAGTTCGTGCACTACGGCTTCTACAAGATCGACCCGTCCTGGCGGGCACTGCCGCCGGAGACGCGCGCCGCGCACAAAGAGGAGTTCGCCCGCACCGTCGAGCGGTTTGACCCCGAGGTGAAGGTGCGCAGCTACACCACCACCGGCATCCGCGCCGACGCGGACTTCCTGTTGTGGACGGTAGCGCCCTCCCCGGCACACATCCAGCGCCTGGGCACGGCGATCTTCTCCACCACCCTGGCGCCCTACCTGCGCCAGGCCTACGCCTACCTGGCCATGACCAAGCGCTCCATTTACGTGCGCAACCACCGTCACGAGGGCCAGGACGGCATGCGCCTCAAGATCAGCCCCGCCGGCGCCCGCTACCTGTTCGTCTACCCGTTCGTGAAGACGCGCGCCTGGTACCAGCTCTCGTTGGAAGAGCGCCAGCGCATGATGGACGAGCACATCCGCATCGGCCACAAGTACCCGACGGTCAAGCTCAACACCACCTACTCCTTCGGCCTGGACGACCAGGAGTTCGTGGTGGCCTTCGAGACGGACGAGCCGTCCGACTTCGTGGACCTGGTGATGGAGCTGCGCCACGCCGAGAGCAGCATGTACACCCTGCGCGATACGCCCATCTTCACCTGCATCGCCATGCCGCTGCGCGAGGTGCTGGACAGCCTGGGCGGGGTGTCGGCGCCGGCGGCGGCCGTGCCCTGAGCGGGGCCCCCACATGCGCGCGATCACCGACGGTCGTCACCCCGCGCCCGCCGTGCTCTACCTGGTGCGGCACGGTGAATCGATGGCCAACGCCGAGCGCCGGTTCAACGCCTATGACACGCCCCTCTCACCGGCCGGTCTGGCCCAGGCCCACCGCGTGGCCGCGCGGCTGGCGGCGGAGGGGCCGTTCCACGCCCTCTACACCAGCGACCTCACCCGCACGCTGCAGACGGCGGCGGTGATCGGCGCGCGACTGGGGCTCAGGCCGGTGCCGCTGCCGGCGCTGCGCGAGCTCGATACCGGCGATTGGAAAGGCACCCGCTACGCCGACCTCGAGGCGCGCGATCCGGGCGCCCTGCAGCGCTGGATCGCGGCCGGCGGCGTGGAGCGTCTGCCGGGCGCGGCCGGCGAGTCGGTATGCGACGTGCGCGACCGCGTCACCGCCTGTCTGGAGGAGCTGGCGGCGCGCCACGCCGGCGAGCGGGTGATCGCCGTCTCGCACGGGTGGGCGCTGGGCATCCTGCTGGCCTGCGTGCAGGGGCTCGACCCGCATGAGGCATTCCGCACTCAGCAGGTGCGCCTGGGCAATACGGCGGTGAGCGTGGTGGAGGCGCATCCGGCCGGCCCGCGCCGCTGCCTGCTCCTCGGCTGCACGGCGCACCTCGACCCGGCGCCGTCTCGGCCGTCGGCCGCCGCGCCGCCATGAGCGCCATAAGCGCGCTCAGCGGGCGAGGTCGGCCAGCGTCATGCCCAGCAGCGCCAACGTCAGGACGATGACCACGATTACGGTCACCGTGGCGATGACGTTGAGCACCGGCCCGTTGCGGTGGTTGCCCATCACCTCGGGGTCGTTGCTGAGGCGCAGGGCGGAGACGAGCACGATGGGCGAGAGCACCCCGTTCACGACCTGAATGGCGATCAGCACCGGGATGATCGGCAGGCCGGGGATGAGGGCCACGCCGGCGCCCAGCACGATCAGCCCGGTGAAGATGCCCATGAACACCGGCGCCTCGCGGAAGCGGCGGGAGATGCCCTTCTCGAACCCGAACGCCTCGCACAGGGAGTAGGCGGTGGTGAGGGGCAGCACCGCCCCGGCCAGCATGCAGGCGCCGAACAGCCCCAGCCCGAACAGGGCGCTGGCCGCGCTCCCGGCCAGCGGCTCCAGCGCCCGGGCCGCGTCCTCCACCGTCTCCACCGCGATGCCGTGCACGAACAGCGTGGCGCCGGTGGCCACGATGATGAAGAAGTCCACCACATCGCTGAGCACGGCGCCCACGACGTTATCGATCCGCACCCGCTGGATGGCGTCCCCGCTGAGGCCCTTTTCCGCCGTGGATGACTGCACGAAGAGCTGCATGTAGGGGGTGATGGTGGTGCCGATCAGGGCCATCATCATCTCGATGTACCCCCGGTCGAATTGCAGGTGGGGCACGAGCAGCCCGGTCAGCACCTCGCCCCAGTGCGGGCGGGCAAGAACCGCGGCGACGGGATAGGCGAAGAAGATCAGGGTAAAGCCGAGAAACACCCGCTCCACCGAACGGTAGGAGCCGAACACCACCAGCGCCCAGAGGAGCAGCGCCGCCGGCGGCACGATCAGCCAGCGGGGGATGCCGAACAGGTCACCGGCGGCGGCAATGCCCATAAACTCGCTGATGGCCACGCCCGCGTTGGCCACCAGCAGGCCCAGCATGGCCAGCGCCGTCCACCGGATGTCAAAGCGTTCGCGGATAAGGTCGGACAGCCCCTTGCCGGTCACCGCGCCCATGCGGGCGCACATCTCCTGCACCACGATCAGGGAGATCGTGACCAGGACCAGCACCCACAGCAGGCGGTACCCGTAGGAGGCGCCGACGGCGGCGTAGGTGGCAATGCCGCCGGCGTCGTTACCGGCGTTGGCCGCGATGATGCCGGGCCCCAGCGCGCTCAAAACGGCCGGCAACAGGGCGTAGCGCCGCCAGAACGCGGCGGCCCGCCGGCGCGTGCGCCACACCGTCGCCCACACGGCGCGCACCGGTGGGCGCCGCTCCAGGGCGACGTGCAGGAGCCTGGGGCGGCTCTGCGGCGGCTTCATCACGGCTCCGTGACGGGCAGCAGCGAGCGGCCGGCACGACGCGGGCAGGCCACGGTGTCAGGCGGCCGGGACGCTGATTGCCCTCCGATAATGCGCTGTCCATATCCACGACCGCTCCCGGCCGGGGCGTCATCCGAACACGCGCGGCAGATGACGCTTCCAGCCTTCCGGGAGCATCAGCTCCATGGCGTCGTCGACCGTCACGATCCCCAGCAGCCGGCCCTCCTCGTCGACCACGGGCAGGGCCAGCAGGTTGTACTCCGCGATGGTGCGCGCCACCGTGCGCGCGGGGGTATCGGGCGTCGCCACCTGCAGGTCGGTTTCCATGACGTCCGCCACCGGCGTGTCCGGATCGCTCACCAGAAAGTCACGCAGGGTGAGGACGCCCAGCAGGCGGCGGTTCGTGAGGGAATCGACGACATACACATAATAAACCTGTTCCGGCACATCGCGCTGCTCGCGGATGAAGCGCATGGCCTCCCCCATGCGCAGATCGACCGGCACGGCCACCACCTCGGTGGTCATCATGCCGCCGGCCGTGTCCTCCGCGTAGGCCATGAGGTCGCGCACGTCCTCGGCCTGCTCGGGGGCCATCTTCTCCAGCAGGCGTTCGGCCTTATTCTCGGGCAGGTCCGCCAGCACGTCGGCGGCCTCCTCGGGAGACATCTGCTCGAGGATGTCCGCGGCGCGCTCCTCGTCCATCCCCTCGAGGATGTCGGCCTGGCGGGCGGGGCTGACCTCCTCCAGGGTGTCGGCCGCCGTTTGCGGGTCCAGCGCCTCCACGATCTCCGCCCCCTGCTGGTAGGAGAGGGCGTCCACGATGCGGGCGATGTCCACCGGGTGCAGGCGGGCCAGCCGATCGTGCGGCACTTTGAGCTTGACGGTGGGAAGCTGCCCGGCGAACACCTCCACGTCCTTCCAGTCGATGAGCGCGCCGGCCTCGAAGAACCGCCGCAGGGCGCGTGGCAGCAGCCGCCGCAGGACGGCGCGCGGGCTGACGTCCACGGCCACCACCAGCAGGCGGCCGTCGCGCTCGGCGAGCTGCAGGTCGTTGGCGCGCACCACGCGCCGCCCCTCGACGTCCACCAGTTGCTTGTCCAGCACGTCGCGCGCCAGCAGCACCTCGCCCTCCCGCCGGCGGAACGGCTCCAGGGAGACGGTGGCCGAGGTGAGCGTCACCCCGTCATCGCCGACGCGCGCCACCCGCTCCCAGGGAATGAAGAAGCTGCGCCGGCGCAGGCGGGCCACCAGCCCCGTGACGGACGGGTACGGCTCCACGAAATCGGGGCGGATGATCAGGTCCTGCAGGCGGGCAAGCGGCACCCCATGGCTATCCCGCACCGGCAGGCCGATGAGGTCCGACAGGTACATGGCCCGCTCACCCCCAGCGGCGCGATGCCCGCTGCCAGTCTAGTAAGAAGTCGGACCGAGAGGAAAGCGTTTGGCCCGGCCATCTGCCGGCCGTCACGCGTAGGCCCCCCAGGCGACGCCCAGCCGCCGGGCCGCCACGGCGATCGCCTCCGGGGCGCAGTCGCACGCCAGCCAGCGCCGGCCGAGCCGCTGGGCCGCGGCGGCGGTAGTGCCGCTGCCGCAGAAGAAGTCCGCCACCAGCGCGTCGGGGTCCGTGGCACAGGCGATGATCCGTTCCAGGAGCGCCTGCGGCTTCTGGGTGGGATACCCCAGGGCCTCGCGGCCGAGGTGCATGGCATCCGGCAGGTCGGTCCAGACGTCGCCCAGCAAGCGCCGCTCCACCACCAGGTCGCCCCGCCGCTCCAGCACGTACTTCACCCGTACCCGCCCGCCACGGGTGCGGTGCACACGCCCCTCCCGCTCCAGGCGGGCAATGCTGGCGTCGGTGTAGTCCCCGCGCGGCGCGGTCTTGAACACGTGCCCGTCCGCCTCGACGCGGTAGCCCAGACGCCGCGCCTCTGCCAGCGAGAGCAGCCGTTCCGCCACAATCGGGTGATAGATGGGCCGCGGCCCGGCCGCGTAGACGAGGATCACGTCGTGGTTGCGGGGCAACTGATGGGCCACGGCCTTGGCGCCGCGCGCCGCCGCGCCGTACACCCAGATCACCTCGTTGCGGAAGCGGTGGTAGCCGAAGATGTCGTCCGCCGCCACTTTGACGTAGTGGACGGCGCGCCAGTCCAGGTGGAGCCACAGGGTGCCGGTGGGCCGCAAGAGGCGCCGCATCTCGGCCAGGCGTGCCCCCAGCCACTCGACGTAGCGCCGCACGTCGCCCCGCCACGGCGCGGCGGCGCGGCAGCGGCAGCGGAAGAAGGGCGGGTCGGCGTAGATGAGGTCGATGCCGGCGTCCGGCAGGGCGCGCATGATCGCCAGGTTGTCGCCCAGGATCAGGCGGTTGATGGGCAGCGACGTCCTCACCCTCAGCTCACCTCCCTCCGGCCCTGTGCGTGCTGAGCGGGGAAGCTGGCGGCCGCCCAGCGCTCAGCGCGCATGATTCGCCGCACTGTAGCCCGGCGCGCCTGACCTGGCAACCCCCTACCAGGGCAGGCCGCGCACCAGCGCCACCGCCAGCCAGATGACGACCAGGGCGAGCAGGGCGTTCACCCGCCCGATCCAGCTTGCGGCGCGGCGCAGCGACTCCGCCCGGCGCGGGTCATTTCCCTGCCGGCGGGCGCGGGTGCTGGCCGGGCCGATGCGGAAATCGTGCAGGGCGCTGAGGGCCAGGATCACGGCCACCAGCGCCAGCTTGCCGGCCAGAATGTGCCCGAACCGGCCGCCCGCCGCGAACACGTCCCAGCCGAAGCCGCGGTTGGCCACGTTCCACACGCCGGTGACGAGCAGCACGGCGATGGCCACCCAGCCCACGGCGCGGAAGCGACGGCCCACGGCCTCCAGCAGGGCGGCGCGCCGCTCGGGCGGCTCACGGCGGAGGGCCGGCACCAGCACCAGGGCAAGGAACCACATGCCGCCCACCCATACCAGCGCGGCCAGGATGTGCACGAACACCACCCACTGGTACATCGCCGTCGTTTGCCTCCCTCTGGACAACGTGGAAGCGCCCGGTCTGGTATCCTCGCCCACGGGCGCATCGGGGCGCCCGCGCACGGGTCGCGTGCAGGCAGCCGCGCCATGACGCACCGCCAGCTCGCCCTGGCCGTCTACGTGCCCACGTTCTTCCTCTCCTTCGCGCAGGGGGTGGTGCTGCCCACCATGCCCCTGTACGCGGCGGAGTTCGCCACGTCCGTGGGCCTGATCGGTGTGGCGGTGGCGGCGCTGGCGTTCGGCACCATGCTGGCCGACCTGCCCGCCGGCCTGCTTCTCCAGCGTACCGGCCGCCGGCCGATGATGCTGGCCGGGGCGGGCCTGGTGGCCGTGTCGTTCGTGGGGCTGGCGGTGGCGCGCGTCTACCCGGAGCTGGTGGTGTACCGGCTGGTGGGCGGGGTGGGCACGGCCTGCTGGGGCCTGTCCCGCCTGGCCTTCATGGCCGACGCCGTGCCGCCCGCCGGCCGCGGCCGCGCCCTGTCCACCTTCGGCGGGCTGCAACGGCTGGGCACCTTCACCGGCCCCGTCACCGGCGGCTGGGTGGGCGAGCTGTTCGGGCTGCGGGCCTCGTTCACCGTGGCGGCCGCGCTGGCCGTCACCGCCACCCTGCTCTCGATCCGGTACGTGCCGGAGACGCGGCCGGCCACGGTGCACACGGCGCGCGGTCGGTGGCGGGTGCTGGGCACGGTGCTGCGCCGCAATGCCGGCGACGTCCTGGGCGCCAGCGCGGCGCAGGTGTTCGCGCAGATGATCCGCTCCGGACGGCAGCTCATCGTGCCTCTCTACGGCAGCCGGGTGCTGGGCATGGACGCCGGCGCCATCGGCACCATCGTCAGCGTGTCGGCGGTGATCGACATGTCGCTGTTCCTGCCCGCGGGCATGCTCATGGACCGGCTGGGGCGCAAGTACGCCTCCATCCCGTCCTTCCTGGTGATGGCGGTGGGCATGGCGCTGGTGCCGCTGGCGGACGGCTTCGCCGGCCTGCTGCTGGCCACGGCGGTGATCGGCTTTGGCAACGGGCTGGGCGCCGGCACGATGATGACCCTGGGGGCGGACCTGGCGCCGCGCGAGGCGGCGGGGGAGTTTCTCGGCCTGTGGCGGCTGGTGGGCGATGCGGGCCAGATGGCCGGACCGCTGGCCGTGGGAACGCTGGCCGGCGCGCTCGGTTTCACGGTGACGGCGCTGACGCTCTCCGGCGTGGGGCTGCTGGCGGCGGGCACGATCTTCCTGGCCGTGCAGGAGACGCTGCACGGGGCGAGCACGGGGCCTCAGCCCGCCGGTGAGCGCTGAGCAATGAGTACTGACTCTGACGAGGGCGAGGGGGG
>JBHOQW010000252.1:0-83053 GCA_042408665.1 Dehalococcoidia bacterium | reverse complement strand
GGACCGGCCGCCTACCTGGACATCGAGCAGATCGTGCGCGTCGCGCGCGAGCGGGGTTGTGACGCCGTCCACCCCGGCTACGGGTTGCTGAGCGAGAACGCCGAGTTTGCGCGGCGTTGCATCGAGGCCGACCTCACGTTCGTCGGTCCCAGCCCGGACACGCTCGCCCTGCTGGGCGATAAAGTCCGGGCGCGCGACCTAGCCGCCCACCACGGCGTTCCGGTTCTGGCCGGCACCCCGGCTCCCCTCACGCCGGCGACGGCCCGCGAGTTCCTGGCGTCCCTGGGACCGGGCGCAGCGATCGTGGTCAAGGCCGTGGCCGGCGGCGGCGGCCGCGGCATGCGCGTCGTGCACCGCCCCGACGAGATCGACGAAGCCCTGGCCCGCTGCCGCTCCGAGGCCGAGCGCGCCTTCGGCAACGGTGACCTGTACGCGGAGGAGTTCCTGCCCCGCGCGCGCCACGTGGAGGTCCAGATCGTGGGTGACGGCAGCGGCGCCGTCAGCCACCTGTGGGAGCGTGAGTGCAGCCTGCAGCGCCGATACCAGAAGCTGGTGGAGATCGCCCCCTCGCCGGCCCTGTCGCCGCGTCTGCGCGAGCGGCTCACGGCCGACGCCGTACGGTTGGCAGCGGCCCTGCGCTACCGAGGTCTCGGTACCTTCGAGTTTCTGGTCGAATACGACGCCGGCGATGAGGCCCGCTACGCCTTCATCGAGGCCAACCCCCGCCTCCAGGTCGAGCACACCGTGACGGAGGAGGTCCTCGACCTGGACCTGGTGCGCGTGCAGCTCCTGCTCGCCGGCGGACACACCCTCGCGGACCTGGGGCTGGAGCAAGGGCGGGTGCCGCGGCCGCGTGGGTACGCCGTGCAGGTGCGGATCAACACCGAGACGGTCCAGCCGGACGGCACGGTGCGGCCGACGGGCGGCACGCTCACGGCCTTTGAGCCGCCGTCGGGGCGCGGCGTCCGGGTCGATACCGGTGCGTACACCGGCTACCGTCCCAACCCCCAGTTCGACTCCCTTCTGGCCAAGCTGATCTGCCATGTGCCGTTAGAAGACTTCGCCGCGGCGGTGACGAAGACGTACCGAGCCTTGTGCGAGTTTCGCCTGGAGGGGGTGCGCGGTAACATCCCCTTCCTGCAGAACCTGCTTCGGCACCCGGATGTTGTCGCCGGCCGCATCCACACCGGGTTTGTGGAGGAGCACCTGACCGCGCTGGCCGCGGAGGCGGTCCACCCGCGGCTGTTCGTGGACGCTGCCCCGGCCCGGTCCCGCCTGGGCGCGGCTCTCGATCTCTCCGATCCGCTCGCCGTACTGGTGTACGGCAAAAGTGGGACGAACCCATCGCCGGCCCCACCGGACGCGCCGCCGGCGATCGCCTGGGAGGGTGACATCGCCGAGGTGGACGGCGCCCGCGCGGTGCGCGCGCCCATGCAGGCCACGGTCGTGAGCGTGGAGGTGCGTGAGGGCGACCTGGTGCGCAGCGGCCAGCCGCTCCTGGTGCTGAACGCGATGAAGATGGAGCACGTCATCCGTGCGGAGGTCAGCGGCGTCGTGCGGCGCATCCTCGCGGCCGCGGGCGATACCGTGCCGGAGGACGCGCCGCTGCTGGTCATCGAGGAACAGGCGGTCGACGGCGGCGCCACCGAAGGGGAGGAGACGGGAGACCTTGAACGGCTGCGGCCGGACCTGGCCGAGGTCGAGCGTCGCCGCGCCCTTACCACCGACGCCGCCCGCCCGGAGGCGGTGGCCAGCCGGCACGCCCGCGGCCAGCGCACGGCGCGCGAGAACATCGCCGACCTGTGCGATCCGGGCACGTTCGTGGAGTACGGCCAGCTCGCGGTAGGGCAGGGCTTGCAGGGCTCGGTGGACGAACTCCTCCAGTACGCCCCCGCCGACGGGCTGGTGATGGGTCTGGGCGCCGTCAACGGCGACCTCTTCGGCCCGGAGCGCTCCCGGTGCGTGGTCATGGCCTACGACTACACGGTTCTGGCCGGCACCCAGGGGGCGGTGAACCACCGCAAGAAGGACCGCATGTTCGAGGTGGCGGAAAAGCTGCGCCTGCCGGTGGTGTTCTTCACCGAGGGCGGTGGTGGCCGCGCCGGCGGCGGGCGCCGCGGCGTGGGCGGCATCCGCGGCTGGGACGGCGGCATTCAGGGCGGCGGTGGACTCAGCGTGCCCTCCTTCCACAAGATCGCCCGGCTGAGCGGGCTGGTGCCGCTGGTGGGCATCGTCTCCGGCCGCTGTTTCGCCGGCAACGCTTCCCTGCTCGGCTGCTGCGACGTGATCATCGCCACGGCCAACGCCAACATCGGCATGGGCGGCCCGGCGATGATCGAGGGCGGTGGCCTGGGCATCTACCGGCCGGAGGAGATCGGGCCCGTCCCCGTGCAGACCGCAAACGGCGTGGTGGACATCGCCGTGGCCGACGAGGCCGAGGCCGTGCAGGTGGCCAAGAAGTACCTCTCGTATTTCCAGGGCTCCCTGAACACCTGGCAGTGTACCGACCAGCGCCTGCTGCGCGGCGTGGTACCGGAAAACCGGCTTCGGGTGTACGACATGCGCCGGGTGATCGAGATCCTGGCCGACACCGGCTCGGTGCTGGAGCTGCGCCGCGGCTTTGGCCGGTCCATGATCACCGCCCTCATCCGCATCGAGGGGCGGCCGCTGGGCGTGATCGCCAACAACCCCATGCACCTGGCCGGAGCGATCGACAGCGACGCCGCGGACAAGGCGGCGCGCTTCATGCAGCTCTGTGACGCCTTCGACCTGCCCATCCTCTTCCTGTGCGATACCCCCGGGATCATGGTCGGGCCGGAGGCGGAGAAAACGGGCCTGGTGCGCCACGCCAACCGCCTGTTCGTGGTGGGAGCCAGCATCACCGTGCCCACCTTCACCGTCGTGGTGCGCAAGGCCTACGGGCTGGGCGCGCAGACCATGGGCGGCGGCAACCACAAGCTGCCCGCCTTCACGGTCTCCTGGCCGACGGGCGAGTTCGGCGGCATGGGGCTGGAGGGTCAGGTGAAGCTGGGGCGGCGGCGCGAGCTGGAGGCGGTGGCCGACCCCGCCGAGCGCCGCGCCCTGTTCGAGCGGCTGGTGGCCCAGGCCTACGAGCGCGCGCGGGCCCTGAACGCGGCGCACGTCTTCGAGGTGGACGACGTCATCGATCCGGCGGACACCCGCCGCTGGCTGGTGGCGGGCTTGCGCTCCAGCCCGCCGCCAGGGCCGCGCACCGGCAAGAAGCGCCCGTGTGTGGACACCTGGTAGCCGTGTCGCGTTGACAGACGGGCGCGCCTGGGCTAGACAGGCGACGGGGGCGCCGGCCGGGTGCACGGGCCGGCTGCGCCAGACCACAGGATGTGAGGGTGCTTATGGCGACGCGCGGCGCGCGGGCCACGCTGCTCGAGGTCGAAGATTCGTTCACGGCCATCAACGAGCTGTTCTACGAGCGAGGCTGGACGGATGGGCTGCCGATCATCCCGCCCACCGAGGAGGCGGTGGCGCGCATGCTGGCGGCCACGAGCCGGGCGCCGGACGAGGTCGTGGCGGTGCTGCCGCCACGCCAAGGCGAGGCGACGGTGGAGCGGATCGCGATCAACGCCGTTATGGCCGGTTGCCGGCCGGAGTACCTGCCGGTGGTGATCGCCGCCGTGGAGGCGATGGCCGACCCCGACTTCAACCTGGACGGCGTGCAGGCCACCACCCATCCGGTAGCGCCGCTGGTGATCGTGAACGGGCCCATCGCGCGCGAGCTGGGCATCAACTGCGGCTACAACTGTTACGGGCAGGGGACGCGCGCCAACGCCACCATCGGCCGCGCCATCCGCCTGATTCTCATGAACATCGGCGGCGGGCTGCCCGGCACGGGCGACCGTTCCACCCAGGGCAGCCCGGCCAAGTACAGCTACTGCGTGGCGGAGAACGAGGACGCCAACCCCTGGGAACCGTTACACGTGGAGCGGGGCTACAGCCGCGACACCAGCACGGTGACCGTCATCGGCTGCGAAGGGCCACACAACATCCAGGAGCACTACAGCAACACCGGCGAGGGCATCCTGCTCACCATCGCCGGCGCCATGGGGCAGGCGGGCAGCAACAACATCCTCCGCCACGGCTACCCGCTGCTCACGCTCGGGCCAGAGCACGCCGCCACCATCGCCGCCGACGGCTTCAGCAAGGCCGATGTGAAGCGGTTCATCTTCGAGCACGCCCGCTACCCGATCGCCAAGCTGAGCCCGGAGTACGCGGCGGAGCTGCGGCCGCTCAACGCCGACGGCGGCGACGATATGGCCCGCATCTGCGCCCGGGCGGAGGACATCCTAGTGATCGTGGCCGGTGGTTCCGGCAAACACTCTTCCTGGCAGCCCACGTTCGGCGCCTACACCAAACCGGTCACGCGGCCGATTGTGCATTGACACCAGGACCCGAGTGCACGCCGTCCCGGGGTCCGAGGGCGAGGGGCCAGGACGGCGCGCCGTCTTGGCCCCTCGCCGATAGCAGGTGCCATTCCCCGTGCACGGCGCTGGCAGGCCGGCCTACCCTAATGTGCTAAATGAACAACGCGGCGGGCTCCAAGCCGAACAACACACGTCCCGCCGTCTCCCAGCGGCCGTCCTGTACCTGGACATGCTGCGCGGCCGTGTGCACGTCGCGCCAGCACCGCTCCAGGGGCGATGACTGGAAAATGGCCGTCGATCCGGCCAGTCGGTACAGCCGGTCTACGGCCGCCACGCTGTTCTCGACGGCCACCAGCGACGCCAGCCGGACGCTCACCCGGTCGTCCAGCGACACCACGCCACCCCGCGAGACCGTCGCCCACAGTCGCTCCACCTCGTCGTACCAGTAGCACCGTGCCGACCGGAGCAGCGCCTCCGCGCCGGCGAGGCCTGCCTGCACTTGCACCTGCTCGCTCAGTTTAGGCGCGTACGGTCGCTCCTTCTGCAACGCCAGCGTCCGGAACTCGTTGACCGCGTGACGGGCGATGCCCAGGCAGACGGGAGGCGACTGGGCGAGGACGAGCGCGGTGAAGAGCGGAATGCGTGCGAGTGTGCTGTCCCTCACCGAGCGCAGGCCCTCCGCCAGCGCAATGGTGCCTGTCATCTCGGCCGGCACGAAGACGTGGTCCACGCGTAGATCGTGGGTACCGGTCCCGCGCAGGCCGGTCACGTGCCAGGTGTCGACGATCTCCACGTCGCGTGGCGGCAGGAACGCCATGACCATTTCCGGGCCACTGGCGCCCACGCGGGGCGTCTCGGCGTCGAAGATCGGGGCGGCCACGTTCATCCAGGTAGCGTTCGGTGCACCGCTGCAGAATGACCACTGACCGGTGAGGCTGTAGCCACCCTCAACCGGCTCGGCGCGCACGGCAAATCCCGGCGCCCCAGCGATGAGGGCTGAGCCGCTGCGCAAGACGCGCGCCGCGCTCTCATCGGGCAGCACAGAGGTGAACAGGTCGTTGGCGATGCCCAGCGCCACAGTCCAGCCGGTTGAGCCGTCCAGCTTGGAGACCTCCTCGACGACACGGAGCGCCTCGGGTAGAGGTAGCTCCAGGCCGCCGAACTTCCTTGGCGTGTAGATGGAGAACAGGCCGGCCGCCATCAGCCGGTCCATGAGGGCTTGCGGTAGACAGCGGTCTGCTTCCACCTGGTCCGCCATCTGACGAACGTCGTCTGCGATGGGTCCAACCAGATCGCGCGTGTTCATGCCTTCTCCTCCCGTGATGTCTTGACAGGGCGGCGATCCGCCCACGACAGTAGGGCACCGTGCGGCAGGTGGCATCCTTTCGACCAACCAATGTGGACAGGAGCGTTGTGGTTAGAGTTGAGTACGCGGTGGTTGAGCGAGATGGTGCTCGACCGCGAAGGCCGCGAGGGCGGCACGGGAGGAACAACCGAGCTTGGCGAGCATGTTCTGGACATGGCGCGCCACCGTGTGCTCGCTGATCACAAGTGACGCGCCAATCTCCTTGTTGGTCAGGCCGGCTGCAATCAGGCGCAGGACGTCCAGCTCCCGCAGCGTGAGACCGCAAGGCACCGCTTGGGCGTCGGAAGGCACGGCGAGGGCCTCTACTCGGGCCAGCTCGGGAACGGCACCGAGCTGCTGGAAAACCCAGCGGGCCGCGTCGAACTCCATCTCGGCTGTGTCACGGTCACCGAGATCGCGGTACGCGCAGCCAATGAGGAGCCGAGTCCGGGCCGCGTGGTAGGGCGCCTCCAGCGCTTGCCACTCCAGCCAGGCTCGTCGCAGCGAAACGAGGGCCGCGCTCGGCTGGTGCTCGGCGAGCAACGCGGCGCCCTCGACCATCAGGCACACAGCGCGCACGAGGGGGGCGCCAAGGGTCGTGGCGATCTTCCGCAGCTCACTGACCCTGGTCTTAGCGCCCGTGAGGTCGCCCTGCGCGAGCAACACTTGGATGGTAGCGTCCAGCAGGTCCGCCCGTCGGGCGAGATCGGTCTCCTCCCCGAGGGCGCGGTGCAGAGCGGTGCGCGCAGCGTCCAGCCGGCCCTGTGCCAGCCAGAGCAGCGGCAGCCCGGGCTCTGGTCGCCGACCCAGCCGGCTGGCCTGCCGGTACGCCGCCTCGGCCTCGGCGTAGGCTCCCCGCAGACGGTGCAGCTCCCCGATGCGATAGAACGCATCGGCGGGCCCCTCGGAGCTTACCGGCGAGGACAGCCAGCGGCAGGCCCGCTGCGCTTCTTTGAAGGCGTCGGCCCAGGCGCCGTGAAACTGCATCACTTCCGCCCGATAGACCTGGCACGGCCCGCGATGCGGGATGAGATCCGGCTGACTGTCGCACCAGCGGCTGAACGCGCCCGTCCATTCCCGCGCGCGACGGAGGTCGAGCACTTCGCGGCAGGCTTCAAGCACACCGCAGTACACCTCCCCGACCGCCATCGGCGACACCTCACCTGCGGTGACGCCTACCATCACCTCATCGAGCAGCGCCATGCCCTCCGCGATGCGTCCCAGCCGGATGAGTGCGCGGCCATGACCGTGGCCGGCCATGGCCAGCAGCGTGGGATCGTCACAGTGTGCGGCAATCGCCCGCGCGTCCGCGAAGGTTGCAGCGGCTCGATCGTTGTCGCCGGCCATCAGCTGCTCGACTCCCTCAGGGATGCGAAGATAGCCGTGTTCCACGGATTCGTGATCCAGGTCTGCCAGCAGCTGCCGTGCCCGTGTAAACCAGCCGGCCGCCTCGCTCGTGCGACTTTCAAAAATCAGGCCATGACCCGCCCAGAAGGCAAATCGTGCCGCGCGGGCACGCGCGCCCACGCGGAGGGCCTCCCGATACCCGTGGGCCAGGATGTCGCGGCTCTCCTCGTCCCGGCCAATGAGGTGGGCGACAACGGCATAGTGCTCCACGTCGTCGAGGTCGAGGGCTCCGCCGGCCGCCGCGGTAGCGTAGTGCGCAAGGGCCTCATTCCAGGCTCGTCGCTCGTAGCACTTCCGCGCCTGAAGCAGCGCCTCCAAACTCATGCGCGCATTCTAGCAGAGCGGCTCCGGCGCAGGGTGGGATGTGCAGCGGCGTGGCACGGCAGCCACCGATCCTGACACGCTGGAGGCGTCGTACCCCTCCTCCATCCAGGGCTGACGGTGGCACGCAGTTCTGCTGGCGATGCGCTGGCGGTTCCTGCGCTGCCTGGAGGGGTTGCCCTGGGTTACCCTCGAGGTGCCGACTGAGCCCCTGCCGCTCGCCCGCCGCAGCCGCGCATGCATCGCGACCTACGGGCCCACGAGCTTCGCCAGCGCCGCATCGAGCTCCGCGAGCGTGGTGGGGCCGTCGAAGCGGTCGGTGATGATGCCGTGGCCGTCGATGATGAAGAACCACGGCTCCGAGCGCAGGCGCCATTCGGTGAAGGTGTCGGATGGGGTCAGCTTGGAGAAGTCTTTGTAGACCTCTACGTGGATGAAGTTGGCCCGCCCCTCGTACTTGGCGCGCAGCTTCTTCAGGATCTCCACCGAGGGGCCGCAGAACTGGCTGCTGCAGTAGCCCGGCGTGGCGAACAGCACCACCGTCGGCTTGCCCGAGGCGATGGCATCGGCGATGGTCAGGTCGTGCAGGCGCGGGTCCGGCTCCACCGAGGAGTCGATCTGCGAGATGTCGCTGACGTCGCGCACCGTCGGCTGGCGGCTGCGCGGCGCGGGCTGGCCCGGCGCCGGTGCGGTGGGCTGAGCGGTTACCTGAAAGGCCACCGCTACCGTCCCCTGGCGGCCATCGGGCGCCTGCACCAGCGCCTGCACTCCCCAGCTCCCAGGGGTGTCAAACGTCACCGACGCCGTGTAGACGCCGATATTGGCCACGGCATTGGCGTGCAGGTGAAGGGTGCCGTCGGAGTGGCGGTGCTGCACCGACGGGGCGAGGCCGGCATCGCGCGCTGGGGCGCGGAACACGGCGTCGGCCTCGAATTTGGGCAGGGCCTGGTTGCCCTGGAGCAGGAAAAAGCGGTAGTGCACCGTCGCGTCCGCTATCGGTGTGTTGGAGGCACGGTCCAGCACGCCCAGGGCAAACCGATTGCGCCCCACCACCAGCTCCGAGGCCACAACTACCGCCGAAAACGGCGAGGCCGGCTCGGAGGCCGCAGCCGTCGCGGCGGCCCGTCCCGGGACGGCGGTGCCCTCACCGGCCGCGCGGTCTGCTCCCGAGCCCCCGCAGGCGGCGAGCGACAAGGCCAGCGCGACCAGCGCCGCCAACGGTCTCCAGGTACGGGTAGGGTTCATCGAGTGCTCCTCTGCCGTCGGTCGGGGGGGTGGATGCAGGGCTCGTGTCCATGATAGACCGCGGGCCGCACGCGCGCTGCATGCGGCCCGCTGATCCGCTGCCGGGTTACTGCACCGTCAGCTTGCCGCGCATCTCCGGGTGCACGTCACACATGTACTCGTACGTGCCCGCCTTGTCGATGACGAATCTCACGGTCTCCGTCTTGCCGCCGGCGATGAGCTGCGTGGTGATATCTTTGCCGTTCTTGTCCTTTACCCCTTCGACGTGCCAGTTGTGAATGGCGGATCCCTTGTTCTCGAAGGTGACGGTTACTTCCTTCCCCGCCGGCACGGTGAGGGCCGTCTTATCAAACTTATTGTCCGTGGCCACAACCGTGATCTGGGTGCTCGCGGCGCCGCCCGCCGCCGCACCGCCCGCGGTTGGCGTGGCCGCCGTTCCGCCGGTGCTCGCCGCGCTCGAGGAACCGCCGCCACAGGCGGCAACAGCCACGACCGCCGCCGGAACCAGGAGGACGAGCCAGAAGCGAGACATGAGCCGGGACCGCATGGTACCCCTCGCACCGTGTTCTACCGGACGGGGAGCAAGCCCGGCTCGTTAATTGTCTCACAAATCGCGCTGGGGACAATCGCGCCGGCCTTACCAGACGAAGGGGCGGCCCGCGGCGTCCTCCAAGGTAGCCCGGTCGATGGCCGCCTCGCGCACGAGCCGCGGCGGCTCACGGGAGCAGTCCACGATGCTGCTCACGATACCCGCCGGTCGCGGCCCGTCCAGGACCAGATCGACGCGGACGGACCGACGGCGATCCGGGCCGGCCTCGATCACCGCGAGCACGCCGCCGGCCTGCTCGATCAACGCGCGGAGGGGCGCCGAGGCGGGAACGCGCACGGCCACCACCTCGGCCAGGGAAAAGGCGCCGCCTAGGCGCGGCGCCGGGCGCAGCAACAGGGTCAACGGGCCGGGCCAGAAGCGGCGTATCAGCCGACACGCCGGTAGCGAGACGGCGGCGGCCACGCGCGGCAGGTGCTCCGACCCGGCCAGCAGCAATGGCACGCCACTCCGCGGGGAGCGTCCGCCCATCCGTGTCAGCCGGCGCATGGCCCCGGCGTGTTCCGGCAAGGCCGCCAGCGCGTAGACGGTATCGGTCGGCAGGGCGATGACCCCGCCTCGACGCAAGACGGTGAGTGCCGTGGTCACATGCTCCTCAAGGGGCAGGGTAGGCATCGTCATGGCGGGCCGGGACCGCATGCGTCGTCGGTTCGTTGAAGGCCACTATACCAGGTTGCTACACTCAAACTCGAACCGGAAGGAGGCGGTATGCCGCCCCACGACCCCACCCAGTCCCACCGCAGCCCCGACGTGGACACCCCGACCAGCATCCTGGTGAGCGAGCAGCGGCCGACACACCCGGAAACGATCGTGGTGCTGGATTTCGGCTCGCAGTACAGCATGCTCATCGCCCGGCGGGTGCGGGAGTGGAACGTGTACTGCGAGCTCGTGCCTTGGAACGCCCCGGAGGAGCGAGTGCGGGCCCTCAACCCGCGCGGCGTGATCCTGTCCGGCGGCCCGGCGAGCGTGTACGAGCCGAACGCTCCCCTGATTCCCCATTGGGTGCTGGAATCGGGGTTACCGGTGCTGGGCATCTGCTACGGCATGCAGGCGCTGGCCCACCAGTTGGGCGGTCGGGTCGAGCCCGGCCACGTGCGCGAGTACGGGCACGCCGTGATCCGCCAGACCGCCGCCGACGGCATCTTCGCCGGCCTGCCGGAGACGATGTCTGTCTGGATGAGCCACGGCGACCGGGTGGCCGCTTTGCCGCCCGGCTTCCGTGTGCTGGCGGCGTCGGACAACTCACCGGTGGCCGCCATGGGCAACGACCGCGGCATCATCGGCTTGCAGTTTCACCCCGAGGTCGTGCATACGCCCTACGGACGGGAGATCCTGCGCAACTTCCTCTACCGGGTCTGCGGGTGTCGCGGTGATTGGACGGCGGGTAACTTCATCGAGGAGAGCGTGGCGCGGATCCGGGCGCACGTGGGCGACGGTCGGGTGATCTGCGCCCTCTCCGGTGGGGTGGACTCGACCGTGGCCGCCGCCCTCGTTCATCGAGCGGTCGGAGACCAGTTGACCTGCATCTTCGTGGACAACGGGCTGATGCGCGCCGGCGAGCCGGAGCAGGTGGTGGCGACCTTCCGCCGGGTGATGCGCATCCCCCTTATCCACGTGGACGCGCACGACCGCTTCCTGAACGCCCTCGCCGAGGTGACGAACCCCGAGACCAAGCGTAAGCGCATCGGCGAGGTGTTCATCCGTGTGTTCGAGGCGGAGGCCGCCAAGCTGGACAAGGTCGATTTCATCGTTCAGGGCACGACCTACCCGGATGTGGTCGAAAGCGCGGGCGACGGCGCCGCAGCCGCGGCGGTGATCAAGACCCATCACAACGTGGGCGGCCTGCCGGCCACCATGAGGCTCAAGCTGGTGGAGCCGCTGCGCTACCTGTTCAAAGACGAGGTGCGGCGCGTGGGCCTGGCCCTCGGCCTGCCGGAGGAGATCGTCTACCGCCAGCCGTTCCCAGGGCCCGGCCTCGCCATCCGCATCCTGGGCGAGGTGACGCCCGAGAAGCTGGCCATGGTACGCGCGGCGGACAAGATCGTCACGGACGAGATCCGTGCCGCCGGTCTGGAGCGCGAGCTGTGGCAGGCGTTCGCGGTGCTGACCGACTCGCGCACGGTGGGCGTGATGGGCGACTACCGCACCTACGGGTACGCGGTGGCCGTACGCTGCGTGGTGGCCGAGGACGCGATGACGGCGGACTGGGCGCGCATCCCCTACGAGGTGCTGGGGCGCATCTCCAGCCGGATCGTGAACGAGGTGCCGGGCGTCAACCGCGTGGTGTATGACATCACCAGCAAGCCACCGGGCACGATCGAGTGGGAGTGACGGCGTCGCCCGCTGCGGCGTATCGCGCAGGTAGGCCGTGCGGCGCACGCCTTCATCCGCGACAGGCGAGAGGCACAAACCGAGACGCGAGAGGTGGGCATGAACGTGCTCGTCATCGGCAGCGGCGCGCGCGAGCACGCGCTGGCATGGAAGCTGCGCCAGAGCCCGCGGCTGACCGACCTGTTCATCGCGCCCGGCAATGCCGGCACGGCGTCCGTCGGCACGAATCTGCCCATCGCCGCCACCGACTTTCCGGCTATTGCCGATGCCGCCCGGCGCCACCGCGTAGACCTGGTCATCGTTGGTCCGGAGGAGCCGCTGGCGCGCGGCATCGTCGACTTCCTCACCGAGCAGGGGATCGCCGCCTACGGCCCGACGCGCGCGGCCGCCGAGATCGAGGCGAGCAAGGCGTTTGCCAAGGAAGTCATGGCCCGTGCCGGCATCCCCACGGCGCCCGCGCGGGTGTTTGCCGACGCGCAGGCGGCGCTGGCCTACTTGGACGAGCTGGAGGCCGCGGGCGCCGTACCGCCCGTGATCAAGGCCGACGGCCTGGCCGCGGGCAAAGGCGTCACCGTCGCCGCCACGTTCGCGGAGGCGCGCGCGGCGGTGCGGGCGGCCCTGGTCGAGGGTGTATTCGGCGCCGCCGGCCGGCGGGTGCTTCTGGAGCAGCGCCTGACGGGACGCGAGGTGAGCGCGCACGCCTTCTCCGATGGCAAGACCGTGGTGCCGATGGCCTACTCCTGCGATTACAAGCGCGTGTACGACGGCGACCAGGGGCCGAACACCGGCGGCATGGGCGCCTACTCGCCCCCCGGCTTCGTCACCGGGGAGCTGGAGGCGGAGATCCGGCGCACCATTATTGAGCCGGCGGTGCGCGCCATAGCCGAGATGGGGCGGCCCTATCGCGGCACGCTCTACCCCGGCTTAATGATCACCGCCGCCGGCCCGCGCGTGGTGGAGTTCAACTGCCGCTTCGGCGACCCTGAAACGCAGGTGCTGATGCCGCGCCTCGCCTCGGACCTGCTCGCCATCTGCGAGGCGTGCGTGCGCGGCACGCTCTCCGACGGGTTGGTCGCCTGGTCCGAGCGCGCGGCGGTGGGCGTGGTGCTGGCCTCGGGCGGCTATCCGGGCCACTACGAGACCGGCGTCCCGATCCACGGCTTGGAGACGGTCGACCCCGACGTTCAGGTCTTCCACGCGGGCACCAGGCGGCTGGAGGACGGCACGGTGGTGACGGCGGGTGGCCGCGTCTTGACGGTGGTCGCCACCGGCACGACGCTGGCGGAGGCGCGGGCGCGCGCCTACGATAACGTGCGCCGCATTCGCTTCGCGGGCTGTCATGCACGTACGGATATCGCCCTGCGCGAGCTGGCGACGCCCGCACGATAGGGTGCCGGCGCGGTCTGAACGGAGGGGAGGTCGATGCTCACCGCACGAGACAGTGTCCAGCCGGTGGAGATGCTCCCAGGTGTGGTGCGGCGCACCCTGAACGCCGGTGAGCGCACCATGCTGTGCGAGGTGACGCTGGCGCGGGGCGCGGTGGTGCCGTGGCACACCCACCCGCACGAACAGATCGGGTACCTGGCGCGCGGGCGCCTGCGCTTCCAGATTGGCACCGAGGAGCGAGAGCTGGCCGAGGGCGACTCCTGGCTGGTGCCCGCCAACGTGCCGCATCTCGTCACGGCTTTGGAGGACTCCATCGCCATCGATGTCTTCTCACCGCCGCGCGAGGAGTACCGCTAGCGGCGCCCGGCGCGCGTTCCCTCGCAGGTGTGGTCGTGTCCAGAAGCGTTCCGGTGGAGATGGGCGTGGCGGATATGGTAGCCGCCACGTGGAGCGCCTGCGTGCGGCACGGGCGACCGCTGCTGCTTGCGGCCTTTCCCGGTGCGCTGCTGGCCGGTCTGACGGAGCTCGGCCTGCTGCGGGGACAAGGGGCGGGCGCACCGCCGGATCAGGGCACGGCCGACCAGGCCTCCGCCCTTCTGGCCGCCGCGCTGCCCTACCTGGTGCTGGCACTGGTCGGACAGGTCTTCACCCATCTGGCGCTGGTCCGCCTGGCGCTGGATCTGCTGCGGACGGAACCCGTCCATGTGGTGACCGCCTGGGCTACCGGGTTGCGGCGTCTGGTGCCCGGCCTCGTGGCCGTGCTGGCGATCAGTCTGACGCTGGCCTTGCTCGCCGCCACCCTCATCCTCACGCCGCTGGCGCTGTACCTCGGCGTTAGCTGGATGCTCACCGCGCAGCTGCTTGTGGATGAAGGGTGCGGGGCGTTGGCCGCGCTCGGCCGCAGCCGGCGGCTGGTCGGTGGCCAGTGGTGGCGGGTGTGCAGCGTGGGCCTGTCCGTGCTGGTGCTGTCCTTCCTGCCCGGGCTCGTGCTGCCACAGGTGGGGGCGGCCACGGACACCGCCCTCAGCGCGGCTCTCAGCACGGGGTTGGCGGCGCTTCTGGCGGCGCCGTTTCTGGCCGTGGGCCACACGATGCTTTACCTTGAAATTAAGCGCCGCAAGGGTGAGCCGCTGCGGCCGGCGCCCGGCGCGCATCCCGACCAGGTATGAGGGACGCCGTTCTGCTGCAATCACCGCTGCCCAACCCCTGGCACCGGGGCAAGGTGCGCGACACCTACGACCTCGGTGATCGGCTGCTGATCGTGGCCACGGACCGCATCTCCGCCTTCGATGTGGTCCTGCCCAACGGCATCCCCGACAAGGGCGCGGTGCTGACCCAGCTGTCGGCGTTCTGGTTCGAGAAGATCGAGCCGGTGGTGCCCACGCACTTCATCCGGCTGGCGGACGGTTCGGCGGCCGACGGCCTGCCATTTGCCCTGCCGCCGGAACTCCTCGGGCGGGCCATGATCGTGCGCAAGGCCCGGCGTGTGGACGTGGAGTGCGTGGTGCGCGGCTACCTGGCGGGCTCCGCCTGGGCGGAGTACCGGCGCACAGGGCGGGTATGCGGTATCCCTCTGCCGGAAGGCCTGCGCGAGGCGGAGCAACTGCCGGAGCCGATCTTTACGCCCACCACCAAGGCCGAGAGCGGTCACGACCAGCCCATCACCTACGCCGAGCTGGTGCGCATGGTGGGTCCGGATGCCGCCAACGTGCTCAAGCTGCGCAGCCTGGCCGTGTACCGCTTCGCGTGGCAGTACGCCCTGGCGCGCGGCATCATCATCGCCGACACCAAGTTCGAGTTCGGCTGGCACGACGGGGAGCTGATCCTCATCGACGAGGTGCTCACGCCGGACAGCAGCCGCTTCTGGCCGCTCGACGGGTACGAGCCGGGCCACAGCCAGCCCAGTTATGACAAGCAACCGGTGCGCGACTGGCTGGAGGCCACCGGCTGGGACAAACAACCGCCGGCGCCGCCCCTTCCGGCGGCGGTGGTGGCCGATACTGCCGCGCGGTACCGCCGGGTGTTCACGCTGCTCACCGGACGGGAGCTCGTGCGTGCCGCCGGCTCCGAGAAGGTGAACGGATGACGTATCTGGCGCGGGTGTTCGTCACGCTCAAACCGACGGTGAACGACCCCCAAGGGCTCACCATCCTCGGCGGGCTGCACGCGCTCGGCTACGGCGAGGTAAGCGCGGTGCGCGCCGGCAAGTACCTCGAGCTGCGCCTAGATGCCGCTAGCGCCGAGCAGGCCACCCAACGGGTGACGGACATGTGCCGCCGCCTCCTGGCCAATCCGGTGATCGAGGAGTATCGCTTCGAGGTCGAGCCGGTTTGAGCGTCCCGGCGCGGCCGCTCGCCCGGCGCATCGCTCCGGCCGGACGTTCCTTGTGCCGCCCGCCGGCCGGGTCTACAATCGAGCACACTCGATCGGGAGAGGCTCGTTCGCATGAAGGAGTATTCCACAGCCGATATCCGAAACGTTGTGCTAGTGTCGCACGGCGGCAACGGGAAGACATCGCTCAGCGAGGCCATGCTGTTCGACAGCGGCGCGATCACCCGGCTGGGCCGCGTTGAGGAAGGCAACACGACGTCGGACTACGACCCCGACGAGATCAAGCGCAAAAGCTCTGTCAACCTGTCGATCATCCCCGTCGAGTGGAAGGGCGTTAAGGTCAACCTGCTGGACACCCCCGGCTACGCCGATTTCGTGGGTGAGCAGAAGGCCGGTATCCGCGCCGCCGACGGCGCGCTGCTCCTCACCGACGCCACCGCCGGCGTCCAGGTCGGCACCGAGCAGGCATGGGCGTACCTCAACGAGCGGCGTCTGCCGCGCGTGATCGCCGTCAACCGCATGGACCGTGAAAACGCCAACTTCGACCAGGTCGTGGCTGCCGTACGGGCCCAGTTCGGCAAGCAGTGCGCCCCCCTGCTGGTACCCATCGGCGCCCAGGATGCCTTCCGCGGCGTGATCGATCTGGTGCGCATGAAGGCGCTCGTCGGTGAGCAGGGTCAGGAGGAGGAGATCCCGGCCGATCTGCGCGAACAAGCCGCCGCCTATCGTGAGCAACTGGTGGAGGCGGTGGCGGAGACGGACGACGACCTCACCCTCAAGTATCTGGAGGGGGAGGAGATCACCGAGGAGGAGCTGCGGCAAGGCCTCCGGGCCGGTGTCTGCCGGGGCGCCATTGTGCCGATCGTCGCCTGCTCGGCCGTCAAGAACATCGGCGTCACCGCGCTCCTCGATGCGATCTGCGCCTATCTGCCCTCGCCGCTGGATGCGCCGCGCGAGCGGGCGACGCCGGTAGGCAACGGGGAAACCATCGAACTCAACCCCGACCCGTCCGAGCCGCTGGCCGCGCTGGTGTTCAAGACGTCGGCCGACCCATACGTGGGCAAGCTCACCTATTTCCGGGTCTACTCCGGCGTCATGAAGAGCGACTCGCACGTCCTCAACGCCAACAAGAAGAAGGACGAGCGCATCGGCCAGCTCTTCTACCTGCGCGGCAAGCAGCAGGAGAATACGCGACAGGTGGTGGCCGGCGACATCGGCGCGGTGGCCAAGTTGGCGGAGACCAGCACCGGCGACACCCTGTGCAGCCCGGAGCGGCCGGTGATCCTGCCGGGGATCCTCTTCCCCAAGCCGACGTTCCGCCTGGCCGTGTTCCCCAAGACCAAGGCCGACCAGGACAAGCTCGGCCCAGCCCTGCAGCGCATCGTGGAAGAGGACCCAACGCTGCGGCTGGAGCGGGACCCGGACACCGGCGAGATGATCCTGGCCGGGCTGGGCGAGGCGCACCTGCTCGTGGCGGCGGAGCGCATGCAGCGCAAGTTCAACGTGGGCGTGGAGCTGCGCCGGCCAAAGGTGCCGTACCGCGAGACTATCACCGTTCAAACCAACGCCGAGTACAAGCACAAGAAGCAGACGGGCGGCGCCGGACAGTACGGGCACGTGTTCCTGGAGCTCACGCCGCTGCCGCGCGGCTCCGGCTTCGAGTTCGGCGAGCGGGTGGTAGGCGGCGCCGTGCCCAAGGAGTTCTTCCCCGCGGTGGAAAAGGGGGTACGCGAGGCGCTCAAAGAAGGCGTGCTGGCCCACTACCCGATCACCGACATCCGCGTGGTGCTCTACGACGGCTCCTCCCACCCGGTGGACTCCAAGGCGATCGCCTTTGAAATCGCTGCCCAGCAGGCGCTGAAGAAGGGTGTGGCGCAGGGGCAGCCGGTGCTGCTCGAGCCGATCATGCGCCTACGCGTCCGCGTGCCGGAGGCCAACACCGGAGACGTGCTATCGGACCTGAACAGCAAGCGCGGCCACGTCCACGGCATGACGCCGGACGACGGCTACACCGTGATCGAGGCCGAGGCGCCGCTGGCGGAGCTGCTCAACTACGCTACCGACCTGCGCGCCCTGACCCAGGGGCGTGGCACCTTCGAGATGGAGTTCGAGCGCTACCAGGAGGTGCCCCAGCACATCGCCCAGAAGGTGATCGAGGAGGCCAGCCGCGAGCGCGAGGCGGCCGGCGCACACGGTTGAGCCATTGTTCTCCTGGCCACGGGCGGCCGGTGATCGACCAGCGATCACCGGCCGTTTCACTTTTGGCCGTGTCCGCGTCCGCGGTGCTGCCCAGCCGGCTCAGGCACGAGCGCGCTGCCAAAGGGTGCGGTAACCCTCGCCGCGGATCGCGCGCCGGAACTCCGCACGCTCGGCGTTCAACAGCTCGCGGTAGCAGCGCTCCAGCACCAGCTCCGCGCTGTCCACCCCGGCGGCCATCAGCCGGTCCGTGAGCAGTTGCCAAACCCCGGCCGCCTTCACCCCGGACACGTGCCGCGGCCAGGCGAGCAGGGCGAGGGCGTCCGGACGACCGAAGCGGGGACGTAACCGGCGCACCGCCTCCACGCGTTCCTCCACCGAGCGCGCCATCGGCACGACCTTGGCCAGGGGTGGGTCGAGCACCGAGGACCGGGTATCGACCAGAAGCGTGCGCCGCAGCAGGGGGAAATACAGCGCGATGACGTCCGCGGCCTCGAAATTCTGACGGACGTCATCGAGATCGGGCGAGAAGTCCTGTTCCATCGCAGGTCGTCCACCATAAGGAACGGGCCTTCGGCCTGCGCCGCCGAACGGCCCGCGTCAGGCCCGATTGGAGCACGCACCTCCTCGGCCTGTCAAGCGCGCTGTGGCCGCTCGGGCTGGGAGGCGAAATAGGCGCGTGCCGCCGCCACGTCGCGCCGGATTTGCGCCACCAGCTCCTCCACGCCGGAGAACTTCTGCTCCCCGCGCAGACGCGCCAGCAGCTCCACGCGCAGCTCCTGGTCGTAGAGATCACCATCGAAGTCGAGCAGGTGGGGCTCCACCGTGGGCGGGCCGTCGTCAAAGGTGGGACGGCGACCGATGTTGGTGACCGCCGGGTAAGCGGTCTCGCCCACGTACACACGCGAGACGTACACGCCGAAGGCGGGGATCGCCAGGTCGGCGCCCACGGCGATGTTGGCGGTGGGAAAGCCGAGCGACCGGCCGCGCTGCGCGCCGCGCACCACCGGTCCGTGGAGGGCAAACGGCCGACCGAGGAGCCGACCGGCCGTGACCACGTCGCCGACCTGCAACGCCTCCCGGATGGTGGAAGAGCCCATCTTGCGGCCGGCATCGCTGAGGAACTCAACCGTGGCGACATCAACGCCCAGCGCCGGCCCGTGCCGCCGCAGCCACTCCACGGTGCCCTCCCGACCGCGGCCGATGGCCAGGTCAGGCCCGCCGACGATCAGGCGCACGTCCAGCTCGTCGCGCAGGCCCTTGAGGAAGTCCTGCGCCGACACCTGGGCCAGCTCGGAGGTAAAGGTCAACCGGCCGACCTGATCCACCCCGAGGGCGCGCAACAGACGCAGCCGCTCCTCCAGTGTGGTGATGTACTGCAGGCGGACCTCCGGCCGCAGCACGCTCACCGGCGCGGGGTGGAACGTGAGCACCACGCTGGCCAGGCCGCGCGCGCGCGCCAGGCGGTGCAGTTCATTGATGAGATGCTGATGGCCCAGGTGCACACCATCGAACACGCCCAGCGTCACCGCGCTGGGGCGGCCGGGTGCCACCTGTCGCAATTCGAGCCGTGCCAGGTCCGTCAGCATGCCACGGGTGTCGCAGTTCGTGTCAACGGGCGTTGCATGTGCATGGTCGCACGGCGGCGCGCACCGTTCAATCGGCCGCCACGGGCACGCGCGCTGCGGCCACGATCACGATATCGCCGAACGGTTCCGGCTGCTCGGCGACGGCGCGACCGCGTTTGATCAGCTCCAGCACGGCCAGAAAGCCGACGATGACCTCCATGCGCGAGCGGCAGGCCGCGATGAAGCGGTGAAAGTTGAGACGCCCGCACACGCGCAGCTCGGCCTCCAGGGCGGCCAGCCGTTCCTGCACCGTCAGGGTGTACCGCGGCACACCCGGCGGCTCGGGGGGGCGGCGCCGGAGCGCCTCCTGCACCACGGTCAGCAGCCGCTCCAGCGTGACGTCGGCTAGCCCCGGGGAAGGCAGCGACACGGGCGGCGGGGCCAGCCGCGGGAAGGAGCGCAATCCTTCCCGCTCGCGCGCGCGCAGCGCTTCCGCCGCCGCCTTGAACTGCCGGTACTCCTCAACGAGCGCGGCCAGATCGAGCGGCGGTTCATCCGGCCCGGGCGGCGGAGGGGCAACGGTCGGCCGGGGCACCAATGCGGCCGATTTGCGCTCCAGCAGGCGGGCGAGGGCCGTGGCGGCCTCGGCCAGCTCGGTCGTCTCCCCGACAGCGGCCCGCGCGGCGGCCAGGAGGTCGGATGCCACCGGGGCGAGGGGCACGGCGGTGGGGTCGAGGTCGCCGCGTTCGACCGCCGCAAGCAGATCGATGGCGCGCCGGACGGGATCGGGGTGGGCGGTGTGGCACACGGCATCCAGCATACGCGGTGGTCCTGAGTCCCGGCAAACACGGGTTGACCGATACCACGTCGCCCGCCTAGCATGGCTGAGCACAGCGCGGGGGTCGCCATGCAGATCCGACGAGGCGCGCGGCCGGCTCTGGCCCAGACCGTCGCCGAGCTGGCGGCGGAGCGAACCGTGGCGCGCGCGCTGGCTTGGGCGGAACAGCACGCCGCAGAACTCGTCGCGGAGACGGTCCGCATCGCGGAGATCCCCGCGCCGACGTTCGAAGAGGCGACACGGGCGGCGTACACAGCCGAGCGCTTCCACGCTGTGGGCCTGGATCGGGTGGAGATCGACGCCATCGGCAACGTCTACGGTCTCCTGCCCGGCGACGGGGCGCGTGCGCTCGCGCTCGTCGCGCACCTGGACACGGTCTTTTCCGCCGACATCCCGCACACGGTCACGCGCCGCGATGCGCGCCTCTACGGCCCGGGCATCGGCGACAACGCCGCCGGCCTGGCCGGACTGCTGGGCGCAGCGGCGGCCCTGCGCGCCGGGCACGTGGCGCTGCGGCGGCCGATCTGGTTCGTGGCCACGGTGGGCGAGGAGGGGCTGGGCAACCTGCGCGGCTCCCTGGCCGCCACCGAGCGTCTGGGCGGCCAGGTAGAGGCCATGATCGCCGTGGAGGGCAGCTTCTTCGGGCGGTTGAGTTACAGCGGCGTGGGCAGCCGCCGGCTGGAGATCCGCTGTCAGGCAGCGGGGGGGCACTCCTGGCACGACTTCGGCCGTGCGAGCGCCGTGCACGTGCTGGTGCGCGCCGCGGCGGAGATCGCCGCCCTGCAGGTGCCCGCCCAGCCACGCACCACGTTCAACATCGGCCGCATCGAGGGCGGCACCGGCGTCAACGTCATCGCCGAGGAGGCACGGCTCCTGCTGGACCTGCGCTCCGTCGACGCGCGCGCCCTGGACGAACTGACGGCGCGGGTGCACGCCATCCTCCGGCGCCATGAAGCCGAGGGCGTGCGCATCAGTGTGCGCGAGGTGGGCTACCGGCCGGCCGGCAGTCTGGATGCGGGCCACCACGTGGTCGAGACCTGCGCCGCGGTGCTGCAGCGGCTGGGGGTGCACCCGCAGTGCGCCCCGGCCAGCAGCGATGCCAACATCCCGCTCAGCCGTGGTATTCCGGCGGTCACGCTGGGCGTGACGCGCGGTGGCGGCGCGCACACGCGCGGTGAGTGGATCGACGCCACGCCGCTGGCCCGCGGCATCCAGCAGCTCATCCTGGCCGCCCTGGCGCTCGGTGATCCGCGCACCGCCGACGCACTCGCGCGCTGAGCACCGCCTACCGCCCATGAACATCTTCTTCGACGTCGACCACACGCTGATCACGTGGGACTATCGCCTGCGCCCCTTCGTGCGCGAGGTGTTCGCCCGGCTTTGCGCCGACGGCCACGCGATCTATCTCTGGTCCGGACGCGGTCGGCGCTGGGAGGTGGTGCAACGTTTCCGGTTAGAGCGGTACGTGACCGACTGTTTCGATAAGCCGCTCTATGACCATGCGGCGCGCCTACAGGAGCTGGGCATTGCCGTCCACCCCGACTTCGTCGTCGATGACCACCCTGAGCCGGTGGCGGCGTTCGGCGGCTACCACATCCCAGAGCCGCGGGAGCCGCTGGAGACGGACGATGAGATGTGGCGGGTGTACGAGGCCATTCGCCGGTACCCCTGCCGCGGGGAACCGCCGCCACGGCCTGAGTGAGGCGGGCATGGAGCTCATCCGGTTCACCGCGTTCCCGACCCCGTACGGCCCCATGATCGCTGCCGCCTCGGCGCGCGGGGTCTGCCGGTTGCTTCCGCCCGGCCAGACCATGGACGACCTCGTCCCCTGGCTGGTGCGGCACGCGCCCGCGGCTACGCTGGAGCCAGACGAGGCGGCGGACTGGGGACTGCGGGCACAGGTGCCGGAGTACCTCGCCGGCTTCCGCACCGCCTTTGCGGTACCGCTCGACCTGCGCGGCACCCCATTTCAGCGGGCCGTGTGGCAGGCGGTGTGCGCTATCCCCTATGGTGAGACCCGTTCCTACGCCGACATCGCGCGGGCGGTGGGACGACCAGGCGCGTGGCGGGCGGTGGGCGCCGCCAACGCCGCCAACCCGGTCTGCCTCGTTATCCCGTGCCATCGCGTGATCGGCGCGGACGGCACGCTCAAGGGCTACGTGGGCGGCGTGCTCAACCGCCGCCTGCTGCTGGCCATCGAGCGGGGCCGGCGCCGATCGGAGGCGCCGGCGGCCGACGCATTAGCGTGCCCGCCACCCCCTATACTGAGAGGGAAGCCTATTGTGGGGGTCTAGGGGGCCGTCCATGCATCTCCGCGCGCGGCCGGTGCGGTTAGGGATCTTCGCGCTGGTCGTCACCCGCATCTACCTGAACTACAAGATCCCGCAGGTGTTGGGCCGGCTGGGCTTCTACCGGGATACCCCGGACCGCATCAGCCGTCGCCACCGCCGGAACGCCCAACTGCTGTTCCGGCTGGCTACCTTCCTGCAGGGGCTGATGATCAAGCCCTGCCAGTTCATTAGCAGCCGCGCCGACCTCGTGCCGGACGAGTATATCGAGGTGCTCTCGCGTCTTCAGGACAAGGTCCCGCCGCGCCCGTACCACGTGATCGCCGCCCAGATCGAGCGCGAGCTGGGTGCCCTGCCGGAAGCGTTGTTCGCGTCGTTTGAGCGGCGGCCGATCGCCGCCGCCTCGCTGGCACAGGTGCACCGTGCCCGCACCAAAGACGGCCAGGACGTGGCGGTCAAGGTGCAGTACCCCGGCATCGACGCGATCGCCCGTGCCGACCTCAAGAACATGGCACTCCTGGCGGGTCTGCTGGCGCGCATCGAGCCGCACTGGGACTTCCGGGTGATCGTGCGCGAGCTGGAGCGGATGATGCCGCTGGAGCTGGATTTCATCAACGAGGGCCGCAACGCCGAGCGCGTCGCGCAGGAGCTGAGCGTGCGGCCGGAGTTCGTGGTGCCGGGCATCCGGTGGGATCTCACCTCCCGCCGCGTGCTTACCATGGAGTACATCGACGGCATCAAGGTCACGGATGTGGCCGCGATGCGCGCGGCCGGCATCGACCCGAAGCAGGTGGCCCAGCTCCTCACGGAAGCCTACTGCGAGATGCTCCTCATCAACGGCTTCTTCCACGCCGACCCCCATCCCGGAAACCTGCTGGTGTTGCCCGGCCCGAAGCTGGCCTTTGTGGACTTCGGCCTCTCCAAAGGCTTCCCACCCGCCTTTCTACGCGCCTTCGTGCGGCTTACCCACGCCATTCTGGTCAACGATGAGCAGGCGACGGTTCAGGCCTTCCGCGACCTGGGCTTCCGCACCAAGAGCGACGACCCGCGCACCTTGCTGGCCCTCGGCGATGCGTTTCTGGGGCGGGCGATCCGGGAAAAGCGCACCTATTCCGACCCGGATATGGCCAGCGAGGTGAACGCGATGCTGGCCCGGGTGCTGAAGGACAACCCGGTGGTGGAGGTGCCCGGCGACATCGTGCTGGTCGGCAGGGTCACCGGGCTCGTGGCCGGCCTGAGCAAGACCCTCGGCTCCGAGGTCGACCTGCTGGCGACGATGATGCCATACGTCGCCCGCCGCGCCATGACGCCGGACGGCCAGGCGCGCATGCGGGCCGCCTATCTGGCGGACGGCACGCAGACGCCGGCGGCCGGCTAACACCACCCGCGCGGGCGCCCGGCCAGGGCTTGGGCGTCAGCGGCGCACGGCCGCCGGGTCGGCGAACTGCGTGTCGATCTTGGCCGAAGTATCAAAAAAGTGCTGCAGGCTCTGGTTGTACCGGTAGAACAGATCGCGCCGGTAGTAGTCGTCGGCGCGGGCGAACTCCTCCGGCGTGGCCAGGTCGATGGAGTTCAACGTGTGGCTGAGGTCCGCCCGCCCGTGCTGGCGGATGTTCTCGATCATCTCCTTCCAGCCCTCATACGGGAGCACCAGGGTGAAATCGAGGTCGTGCGGCCGGCCGGGATCGAGCTCCTTGACGTCCACCACCTCGTAGGCCTCGAAGTCGATCTCGAACAGCCGGTCGCCCACCTGCACGCCCACCTTGGCGTCGCAGGTGCCGAGCTTGCGGTATGCCGCATCCTGGTTGACCAGGTCGGCCACAGCCTTGAACCACTCCACGGATGGAAAGACGGGCATGGGATGCCTCCACGGGTATGATCGCTGGGTGATGGGCCGCGCGGCAGACCCTGCGAACGGGAGCGGCCACGCGCGGCGCGCTCGGCGGTGCACGGGTGCCGCCACCATGGGGTCTATCATCGCACGGTGAACGGGAAGCCGCCTCTGCTGCTCGTGGCCGTCACCAGTCGTCGCGTAGGCGCCAACGATACTGCTCATAGAGCCGGTCTGTGTCCACACTACGGCGGCGGCCACGGAAGAACCAGACCAGCACCATCCCCGCCAGAAAGCCACCGATGTGGGCCCAATAGGCGATGCCGGCCTCGCCGCCGCGGGCCTGGGCAACGACCCCCACACTGATGAGCTGGGAGAGGAACCAGAACAGCATCATCACGAAGGCCGGAATGCGGGTGAACAGCGGGATGAACCACACCGGGATGAGCACCTGCACGCTGGCGGCCGGGTAGGTGACGAAATAGGCGCCCAGCACCGCCGCGATGGCGCCGCTGGCGCCCACACTGGGGATCATCCCGCTTGGGTCCGAGGCAACTTGCGCCAGCCCCGCGATCACGCCGCCCAGCAGGTAGAACAGCAGGTAGCGCACGTGCCCCATCGCATCCTCGACGTTGTCACCGAAGATCCAGAGAAACAGCATGTTGCCGAGGATGTGGGACCAGCTCCCATGGATAAACTGTGAGGTGATGAGATCCAACCAGGGCGGCTCTCGGCCCAAGGTGTCAATGACGCGGTCGAACTGGACCGGGCAACTGGCCGTGATACGGCAGGGAATGACGCCCCACTCCAACACCCAGCGGTCCAGCTCCGTACGGATGCCGATCAACTGCCAGGCACGCGGCGCCGGCTGCGCCTGCAACACCAGCTCATAGAACCACACCAGGAAGTTGACGGCGATGAGGGTGTAATTGACGAAGGGGAAGGTGCGCGAGCGCAGGCTATCGCCAACCGGGATCATGCGGCGCTCCTGGCCGGTATCGCGGCCATTCTACGCGGGTGGAAGGGCGTGGTCGATGGTGTGTGCCCCGGCGGCACGCAACTCCAGTGCCAGACCGGCCACCACGAAGTACACGCGCGCCGCCGCCGCCGCCACTATCTGGTTGGCCTGCCCCAGCACGTCGCGGTAGAGGCGGCTGAGCCGGTCGGCCGGCACGATGCCCAGTCCCACCTCATTGCTGATGATCACCAGCTCGTTCCCGGCACGTCGCTGCCAGGCGAGTAGCTCCCGCACGGCGGTGAGCACGTCGACGGCCGCCGCCTCTCCCTCTGGCGGGGAAAACTCCGCCGGCAAACGGGCGAGCAGCAGGTTGCTCACCCACAGCGTGAGGCAGTCCAGCACCACCAGCGCTGGCGGGGACACGTCGGCCAGCGCGACCACCGGCTCGTGCGGCGCCTCGACGGTCACCCAGTGCGGTGGGCGTTCGGCGCGGTGGCGCCGGATGCGGGCCGCCATCTCCGCGTCCCGCGCCTCGGCCGTGGCCACGTAGACCACCGGCCCCGGGTGGTGACGGGCCAGGGCCAGCGCGAACGTCGTCTTGCCGGCGCGCGCCCCGCCCGTGATCAGGCTGACGGTGCCCACGCGGGAGCCTCCAACCCCATGATGCGGTACAACGCCGCCACGTCCAGCACCGCCCGCAGGCAGGCGGCCAGGCGGTCGTAGGCTTCGGCGCGGTGCACGGGCAGGCCCGGCCGGAACTCCACACCCTTGCGCCGGGCTAGATTGCGCAGCAGCTGGGCGCGCAGGGCGTCGTTCTCAAGCAGCCCGTGCAGGTAGGTACCGACGACCCAGCCGTCCGCCGAAAGGCAGCCGTCGGCCTCGGCGCAGGGGCGACCGGAGCGGGAGCGCACGCGCAACGGGGCGGCCTCCGCGTCGGCGCGGGTACGCCCCATGTGAATCTCATAGCCACGTACCTCCAGGCCAGCGCAGCCGGCGAATAAGCCCCGCGAGGCCGTCACCTGAGCGGTAACCCGGTGCGTTGCCTTGACCGGCTCGAACTCCGTCTCGGCGGGGAGCAGGCCGAGCCCTGCCGCTTCGGGTTGGTTCGACTCCACGTGCTGCGGGTCGCGCACCACGCGGCCGAGCATCTGGTAGCCGCCGCAGATGCCAAGCACCGCCGCGCCGCGGGCAGCGGCGGCGCGCACCGCCTGGGCCAGACCCGTAGCCCGCAGCCAGGTCAGGTCGGCCACCGTGGCTTTCGTCCCGGGCAGGATGACGAGGTCAGGCCGGCCCAGCTCCTCTGGGTTCGCCACGAACCGGACGCGCACCTCGGGCTCGGCCGCCAGGGGGTCGATATCGTCGAAGTTGGCGATGCGCGGCAGGCGCACCACGGCGACGTCCAGCGACGCGCTGGATCGGCTTGGCCGGACCTCGTCCAGCGTGGCCGCGTCTTCGTCGGCGATGCGCAGGTCGGGCAGGAACGGCACCACACCCAGAACCGGCACGCCCGTCAGCGCCGCGATCATGTCCAGACCCGGTGCCAACAGCTCACGGCTGCCGCGGAACTTGTTGATCACCAGCCCGCGCACCAGGGCGCGCTCCTCTGCCGGCAGCAGGGCCAACGTCCCGTACAGGTGAGCGAACACGCCGCCCCGGTCGATATCGCCTACCAGCAGCACGGGTGCCTGCGCGTGGCGGGCGACGCGCATGTTGACAATGTCCGCCTCGCGCAGGTTGATCTCGGCCGGACTGCCCGCCCCCTCGATCAGCACCACGTCGTACTGTGCCCGTAGCTCGTCCAGGGCACGCGTGACCACCGGCCACAGCTCCTCCTTGCGCGTACGGAAGTCCAGCCCTGCGAGGTGAAAGGCAGGCCGGCCCAGCACGACCACCTGACTGCGATGGTCGGCCTCTGGTTTGAGCAGCACCGGGTTCATGCGCACATCCGGCTCCACTCCGGCGGCAAAGGCCTGCTCCACCTGGGCACGGCCCATCTCCTCGCCGGTGGCCGTGACGTAGGAGTTGTTGGACATGTTCTGTGCCTTAAACGGCGCCACCCGCCACCCGTCCTGTCGAAACAGGCGGCAGAGCCCGGTGACGAGCACGCTCTTGCCCGCCGATGAGGCCGTGCCCTGCACCATCAGCACCCGTCCGGCGCGTGTCATGCCCGTTGCCCCTCCAGTACCTGCGCCAGCGCCTGCACCAACCGCTCGCATTCCTCTGGCCGGCGGACGCCCACCCGGATGTACTGCGGCAGCCCGAACGATGTACAGTCGCGCACGGCCAGGCCCAGGCGAAGCAGGGCAGCACGCACGGCCGTGGCATCACCCACCTGGATGAGGATGAAATTGGCCGCGCCCTCATGGAACGGGATCCCGAGGCGGGTCAACCCCGCGCGCAGGACGGCCTTACCGGCGCGGACCACCTCTCGCCCTCGCTCCAGGTGCGTGCGATCCGCCAGCGCCGCTACGCCCGCCGCCTGCGCCGCCGCGTTGACGCTCCACTCCGGCTGCAGACGACGCAGGGCACTCACCACGTCCGGCGGCGCCAGGAGGTACCCGAGACGCAGGCCTGCCAGGCCGTAGTCTTTGGTCATGGAACGCAGCACCAGCACGCGACCGGTGCGCAGCAGCGGCAGCGAGTCCCAGCGCTCCTCCACAAAGTTGATGTAGGACTCGTCCAGGAGCAGCGGGCCGGCGATGAGGGCCATGGCTAGGCTGCGCACGTCGCGCTCGGCGGGGTAGACGCCAGTGGGGTTGTTCGGGCAGCACAGGTAGACAAGCGGCGGCGTCACCCGGCGGAGCACGGCCGCTTTGTTGGCGAAGTTCCAGCGAAAGGCGCGCGCGGGGTTGGCATGCCAGGGGTAGGGGTGGGCGTTCACCGTTTGGCAGGCACGTTCGAACTCGCCGAAGGTGGGCATGAAGACGATCGGTCGCTGGCCATGCCGCACGAACAGCCGGACCGTGAGGTGGATCAGCTCGGTGGCGCCGTTGCCGGGCAACACCTCCGCCGGCGTGACGCCGTTGTGCTCGGCGATCGCCTCCCGCAGGCGGGTGCAGTCCGGGTCCGGGTAGCGGGCGTAGTCCACCTCCTGCAGTGCCGCCACCGCCTTGGGCGATGCGCCTAGCGGGTTCACGCTGGCGCTGAAGTCGATCACCTCGTCCGGGCGCAGCCCCAGCTCCCTGAGCTCCGTCTCGCGCAACCCACCGTGTGCCTGCACCACCGTCATCGCTGCCCGATCCCTCCGCCACGCGCCAGTGCGCCAGTCGCCCGCGCGCCGGCTGCCAGGGTTAGCATGAGCACCGCGGTCGCCGCCACGACCCGCTGCGCGCGCCGGATGTCGGCCGGGCGTGGCTCCGGTCCATCGCCGAGCACGTAGGCGTCGCGCTTCTCCAGGCGCACGCCCAGTGCGCCGGCCATGGCCGCCATCGTCCAGCCGGCGTTGGGGCTGGCCGTGCGCCGGTGCTGCCGCACGGCCGTACCCAGCGCCCGCCGCGCGCTGCCCCTGCCCACCGGCGCTGCGGCAGCGAGTACCGCCGCGGACAGGCGGGCCGGTAGCCAGTTGACGGCGTCGTCCAGCCGGGCCGCCGCTTTGCCCAGGTACTCATAGCGTCCGCGATACCCGAACATGCTGTCCAGCGTGTTGATCGCACGGTACGCCCAGGCGCCGGGCAAACCGAAGCATAGATACGCTAGCCAGGGCGCCACGAAGCTGTCCGTGGTGTTCTCGGCCAGCGACTCGATCGCGGCCGCCGCCATCAGCCCCGACGTTAGCCCCGTCGTTTCGCGGCTGACCAGGGCGCGCAACGCCGCGCGCGCCGCCTCCCCGTCGTTCACGACCAGGGCCCGCCGCACCGCCTCACCCGCGACCAGAAGCGCTCGCACGGCAAACGCCCCCTTGAGCAGGACCGCCTCCACCACCCAGCCCGCCTTTCCCAGGGCTCGGCAACCACGCGCGGCCAGTGCGCCGGCCAGCGCGGCCGTCAGCGGAAGCGCCAGTGCTGCCATCACGCCCCACGCCAGCTGTTGCCCGCGCCCGTGCCGCGGCGCGCCCCGCTCGAACGCCGCGGCAAGGCGGCCTAGCCACACCACGGGGTGTAGGCGAGGGGGAGGCTCCCCCAGGGCGGCGTCCAGTGCTGCCGCCGCCAGCAGCACGGGCAGGCGGCGGGGTACGGCGCGCGGGGCGCTCACGGGCGCACCGCCCATGGGCCGAGCCAGCCGTGCGCCTGCCCGGCGGCCACGCTCAGCAGCACGGCCGTCTCGACCAGCTCACAGGTGGCGCCGAACACGTCGCCGGTGGCCCCACCGAGGGCTGCCCGCGCCCACCACGCCATCCCCAGCGCCACCAGCGCGGCCACGGCCACAAGCGTGAGGCCGGTGGGCCCGAATAGCAGCAGCGCCGCGGCCGCCCCGCCCACGAGGGAGGTGAGCAGTGGCGCGCCGCGTGCCGCCTCGTGGTAACCGGTGCCCAGCCCCTGCGAGCGGGCGTAGGGGGTGGCCGCCGCTACCACCACGATGGCGCAGCGGCCCAACACCGGCGCGAGAACCAGGGCCACTGCCCGCACAGGGGCTGCCAGCGTCAGCACGGCGCTCCACTTGAGCAGGAGCACGAGCGCTACCGCGGTGGCGCCAAACGACCCCACCCGCGAGTCGCGCATAATCTCCAATCGACGGGCGGAGTCGTGACCGCCCAGCAGCCCGTCAAAGGTGTCGGCCAGCCCGTCTAGGTGCAGCCCGCGGGTGAACACGGCGAGCGCCGCCACGGTCAGGGCGGCCTGTGGTGCCAGCGGCAGCATGGCACCCAGGACGCGATCTAGGCCGGCGAGCACCAGGCCCAAGCCCAGCCCCACCAGCGGGTAGAACACCTGCGCCCGTGCCAGCGCCGCCGGATCCACCCGCCGCCATCGGCGCAGCCGCACGATGGTGAGGAACTCCACCGCCAGGAGCGGGTCCCATGGAACCGGCCCACGGCCGACCCGTTCGTCCCCACCATGCCGGGGTCTGGTGCGCCCTTCGTCAGCGTGGACCGCCTCGTCGCCGGCTTCGGTCGGCGTGGCGGCCATCGGTCGCTCAGGTCTCATAGCCGCGCGCCTCGTCGGAGTCCGAGACACCCGCTTCGGCAAAGGTGGCCATCTCGTCCAGCACGGCCGCGGCGGCGCGCAGGATGGGCAGGGCAAGCGCCGCGCCGGTGCCTTCGCCCAGGCGCAGGCGCAAGTCCAGGAGCGGCTCCAGCCCCAGGCGCGCCAGCGCGGCGGCATGGCCCATTTCCACCGAGCGGTGGGCGGCCAGCATGTAGGCAGCCGCCCCCGGCGCCAGGGTGTGGGCGATGAGGGCTGCGGCCGTGGTGATGAACCCGTCCAGCACCACCGGCAATCGCCGCGCCGCGCCGCCCAGGATGACGCCCGCGAGGAACCCGATCTCGAAGCCGCCCACCGCGGCCAGCACCCCGAGCCCGTCCGTGGGATCGGGCCGGTTGACGGCCAGCGCTTGCTCGATCACCTGCACTTTGTACGCCCGCCGCTCCGGTGTGATACCGGTGCCCAGCCCGGTGACGGCCGATGGGGGCTGACCGGTGATCGCCGCAGTGATCGCGGCCGCGGCGGTGGTGTTGCCAATGCCCATGTCGCCCACGGCCACCGCGTCGTATCCGCTGTCGGCTAGGTCAACGGCCAGGGCGATGCCGTGCTCCAGCACGCGCCGGGCGGCCTCCCGGTCCATCGCCGGCCCGTAGCGCATGTCCGCCGTGCCGCCGCCCGCCCGGCGGGACACCAGCTCCGGGTGCGGGCCCGGGTTTGTCAGCACGCCTGCGTCCACCACCACCACGCGCGCCCCTGCCTGGCGCGCCAGGACGTTGATGGCGGCGCCGCCGTTGAGGAAGTTCCGCACCATCTGCGCCGTCACCGCCTGCGGGTAGGCGCTCACGCCGGCAGCCGCCACGCCGTGGTCCGCCGCGGCCACCACCACCACGGGCGCCGTCACTCGCGGCCGCTCCGCGCCGCGCACCCCGGCCAGCCACACCGCCAGGTCCTCCAGGCGACCGAGGCTGCCCGGTGGCTTCGTGAGCTGGAGCTGACGGGCGCGGGCCGCCGTCATCGCCCGCTCATCCAGCGGCGCGATCTGCGTGATGGTCGTATCTAAGAGCGACATGGGTGAACTCCTCCTCGATTTCGATTCGGGCGGTATCGCGTCGTACAGGCACTCAACCCTGCTGCGCGTGGGCGCGGGCGCAGGTGTCCACCCAGCGCGCCGCCATGCCCGGGGCGGCGCCCAAGTGCAGGTGGATGTACGTGGCCACCACGGAGCCGGTGGCAAACCCCTCCACGCTGCCGGTCTCCTCTAGGTCGTAGACCGCCTCCGCGGCGGTCGGCGGCCGCTCGAGCGCGGACCAGTGAAACTCGTGGCCGCGCACGGCTTGGCCCTCGGCCAGGAGGGGGGTGGCACGGCGCGCGCGTGCCGTGCGGTAGCCGAGGGTGAGGCGGCTGCCCTGCAGGCGTGAGCGGGCCGGCACCAGGCCCACCATGGGGTGCACGCGCCCGTCGAAGTCCTCGATGGCCGTGCCCAGGTACATGAGGCCACCGCACTCGGCGTAGATGGGCAGGCCGCGGACCGCCGCCCCGCGCAGCGCCTCGTGCATCGGTCGGTTGGCGGCCAGCTCCGCCGCGTACAGCTCCGGAAAGCCGCCGCCGATGTACACCCCGCCGACGTCGTCCGGCAACCGGGTGTCGCTCAGCGGGCTGAACGGCACTACCTCCGCCCCCCAGGCGCGCAGCAGGTCGAGCGAGTCCTCGTAGTAGAAGCTGAAGGCGCGGTCCACGGCCACCGCGATGCGGACGCGTGGCGGCAGCGCCTGTTCCGGGAAGATGATCGGCGCCGCCGGTTCCCGCACCGGTACGGCCAGTCGCAGCAGGTTGTCCAGGTCGAGGTGCGTGGCGGCGCAGGTCGCCAGCGCGTCGAAGAAGGCGCGGCCGGCAGAACCCTCCACGGTCGGGATCAGGCCCAGGTGGCGCTCGGGCAGCGTCAGGTCCGGCCGACGGGGCAGATAGCCGAGGGTGGGGACGCCCGTCGTCGCCTCGATGGCATCCCGGCACATCTGGTAGTGGCCGGGCGAGCCGATGTTGTTCAGCACGACGCCGGCCACGCGCAGCGCGGGGTCAAAGCGACAGTAGCCGAGCACCGTAGCGGCGGCGCTGCGCGCCATGCCGCCCGCGTCCAGCACCAGCACCACCGGCAGACCGAGGAGCTTGGCCACCTGTGCCGTGCTGCCCTCCTCATGTCCGCCGCGGCGGCCGTCGAACAGGCCCATCACCCCCTCGACGACGGCCACGTCGGCGCCGGCGCAGGCCCGCGCGAACAACTCGGCTAGAACCGGCGGCGCCAGCATCCAGGCGTCCAGGTTGCGGCAGGGGCGGCCGGCGGCGACCGTGTGGTACGACGGGTCGATGTAGTCCGGCCCCGCCTTGAAAGGTTGCACGCGCAAGCCACGTCGCCGCAGCGCCGCCACCACGCCCGCGGTGACGGTCGTCTTGCCCACGCCGCTGGCCGTGCCGGCGATGACCAGGCCCCGCGTCCGCCTCTTCACACACCTCTCTCCGCTCGCGGTTTTCAGAACTCGATGCCCGGCTGCGCCTTGACGCCGCGCTGGTAAGGATGCTTGACCTCCCGCATCTCGGTGACCAGGTCGGCGACGTCGATCAGCTCCGGAGGTGCGTCGCGGCCGGTGAGCACCACGTGCACGTACGGGGGCCGTGCGCGCAGCGCCTCCACCACCTCGTCCAGCGGCAGCCAGCCGTAGGTGAGCGGGTAGGTGATCTCGTCCAGCACCACGAGGTCATAGTCACCGCTCAGCAGGTACGTTTTGCAGCGTTCCCAGCAGGCCCGCGCCAGGGCTTTGTCCTTCTCGATGTCCTTGGACAGCCAGGTGAAGCCGGCCCCGAGCGGCACGATCTCCATGCCAGTGCGGCGGGCGGCGCGGTGCTCGCCGAAGTTGGCCGTCTCGTGCTTGATGAACTGGAGCATCGCCACCCTCCAACCGCGCCCCCACGCCCGGAACATGAGCCCCAAGGCGGCGGTGGTCTTGCCCTTGCCGTGGCCCGTATGCACGATCACCAGCCCGGGCCGGCGCGTGCGCTCATCGGTCATCGCCTTCACTCCCTTCGGTTACCGGTCGCGCCTTACACGGGCACCACCACGGGTCGGCCCGTGCGTGGGTGCGGCATCACGCTCACCGGCCCGCCGTAGGCCCGCGACAGCCGCTCCGGGTGCAGCACCTCGGCCGGGGCACCCTGCGCCAGCACCCGGCCCTCGCCGAGCAGCACCAGGCGGTCGCAGAACTGCGCCGCCAGCGTGAGATCGTGCAGCACCAGGAGGGCGGCCAGGCCGTCCTGCCGACAGCGCTCGACCACGAGCGCGCACAGCGCCGCCTGGTGGGTGAGGTCCAAATATGCGGTTGGCTCGTCCAGCAGCAGGAGACGAGGCTGCTGGGCCAGCGCCCGGGCGACGAGCAGCCGCTGCCGCTCGCCGCCGGACATCTCGCCCACGCGCCGCTCCGCCAGGTGCAGGGCGTCGCAGCGGGCCAGCGCCGCACGGGCAATGGCGACATCGTGACGACTCTCCGTTTGCAGGAGCCTCAGATGCGGCGTGCGCCCGAGCAGCGCCACCTCCAGCCCGGTGAACCCTTCGGGCAGGACGGCGCCCTGCGGCACCACCGCCACAGTGCGCGCCAGTTCGGCCACCCCGTAGCTCTCCACCGGCCGCCCGCCCAGCAGCACGCGGCCGGCGCGCGCGGGTACGAGGCGCGTGATCACGCGGATGAGCGTCGACTTGCCGCTGCCGTTCGGCCCGATCACGCCCACCACCTCACCGGCCGCCACGACCAACGACACATCGCGCAGCACCAGGCGGTCGCCGTAGCCTGCGGATACCCCTTCGACCACGAGGTCGAGCGTCGTGGCGGCCGGTGCGGCTACCATACGGTCCTCCGCCCGCGCCAGAGCAGGTACAGGAAGAACGGGCCGCCTAGGAAGGCGGTGACGACGCCCACCGGCATCTCCGAGGGGGCGACGGCCACGCGCGCCACCAGGTCGGCCAGGATGAGCAACGTGGCGCCGCCCACCAGCGCCAAGGGCAGCAGGCGGCGGTGATCGGGGCCCACGACCTGACGGGCGATGTGCGGCACGATCAGCCCCACGAAGCCGATGAGCCCGCTCACCGATACGGCCGCCGCCGCGGCCAGCGAGGCCGCGATCAGGGCCACCAGCCGCACCCGCTCCACGTGGACGCCCAGGTGGCGGGCCTGTTCGTCGTCGAGCAGGAGGAGGTTGAGCAGGCGGGCGTGGAGGGCGAGGACCAAGAGGCAGGGCAACGCGTACAACGCCAGCAGCCCCGCGCGGCTCCACGTGCCGGCGGTAAAACCGCCCATCAGCCAGGCGAACACGCTGGCGAGACGGGCGTTATGGGCCATGAGCAGGAAGGAGGTCACGGCGTTGCACACCGCCGCCACGGCCACGCCGGCCAGCACGAGACCAACACCGTAGGTGAGGCGAGCGGCGCGCGACACGGCCATAGCCACCAGCACGGCCGCCATCGCGCCGAGAAAGGCGGCCGGGGTTACCAGGCTGAGGCCGTGCCACGCGCCCGACAGGGGCGAGACGAAAACGATCGTCGCGCCCAGACCGGCGCCCGCCGCCACGCCGATGAGATACGGCTCGGCCAGCGGGTTGCGGAACACGCCCTGGTAGGCGGCACCCGTGGCGGCCAGCGTGGCGCCGACCATCCCGGCCAGCACCACACGCGGCGCGCGGATCTGCCACACGATCTGCTCGGCCCCGGTGGGCCAGGTGCCCACGTGGATGCCGGTGAGCCGCGCCAGCAGGATGGCCAGGACCGCATTGGGGGCCACGCGCACCGGCCCGGCAAACAGCGCCAGGACGGTGACGGTGCACAGCAGCAGCATCGCCACCGCCAGCGGCAGGGCCGCTGGCCGGAGGACTGCGGCGCCGTTGTGGGGGAGAGAGGACACCCCGGCTCTGCTGGGGGCCTCCTCAGGTGCGGCCGTCATGAAAACGCCCTCCAGCCTTCGCGTGGAGGGTGCAACGGGGGAACGCCGGCCGCCCGGCGCCCGGATCGCCGCGCCTTTCCTCGAAGGCTGTGATCCCGGCAAGGGCCGGCGACCTGGCTTCCCCCTGCCTGGGCAGGGAGTTACAGTTGCGGGACAGCGCCGGACTTGCACCGGCTTCCCCGTTTAAGTCCCCGAGGGGACACCCTTGCCACGATACTATGCAGTTGTGGCGCCACTCTATCAGTTCCACCGAGGAGGGTCAAGGAACGTGTCGGGGGGTGAAACGGGGAGCGGCCCACGGGTGCGAGCTGCAACCGTAGCCGACGCCGAGGCAATCGCGCGCATTTACAATCAGGGCATCGAGGACCGCATCGCCACACTGGAGACGGAGCTGCGCACCGCTGGCGAGCGGGCGGCGTGGCTGGTGGCGCGCAGCCCGCGCCACCGTGTGCTGGTGGCGGAAGAGCAGGGCCAGGTCGTGGGCTGGGCCTCATTGAACGTGTTCAACCCACGAGCGGTCTACGACTCCGTCGCTGATATCTCGGTCTACGTGGCGCGCGAACGGCGGGGCAGCGGCATCGGCCGCCTGCTGCTCACGGCGCTGGAGCAGCGGGCGCGGGAGATCGGCTACCACAAGCTGGTTCTGGCCGCGTTTCCGTTCAACGAGGCCGGCATGCGCCTTTACCGCCGCTGTGGCTTCCGCACCGTGGGAACCTACCACGAGCAGGGGTTGCTCGACGGCCGTTGGGTGGACGTCGTGGTGATGGAGAAGATCTTGTAAGCGGCCGTGCCGGTGGCCGCCGCGCTGGCCAAGCGCCACGGCGCGGCAGGACCACGGAGGATGCCCTGCCGCGCCCGATGCGACGCTTACGCTTAGAGACGAAGCTTACCGTGGGACGGCTGACGACGGCGCTGACGGGTCGGCCCCTCGCTTTCCACCGGCAGATCGATAGCGGGTGAGGTGACCCATTCGTGCACGTACCCGCAGCAGATACAACTGCTGTAGGCGCCGTAGAGGTCGCGCTCGTTTACCATGGAGCCACGACAGCGGGGGCAGACGCGGGGCGGCGCACTAACCTGCATGGACAGTCTCCTCTATCCTCGTCACCACGGCCTGCCGCCCATCTCGGCCCGGAGAGCAGCAGGCACGTTGCTGCGAGACACGGGATACGGCGGCTTCGCCTCGGCCGCCGGCGGATCGGGGCGGGGAGCTTACGCCCGGTGGACCGGCCGGGCCCTGTGCCCAGCGGGGGCACTCGTTTGTGATTGCGCGCACATGTTACAAACACGTTAACGCCGTGTCAAGGGCCTGTGCACCGCTTCACGATGCACGGTGCGGTGACGTGTAGCAATCAGGGGCTGCCATGGGAGAGCTGCTGCCAACGCGCGTCTTGCTGGACGGGTACCCGAAAACGGTGACGTTGACCGACGGGACGACGGTGACGGTGCGTCCCCTACGGCCCACGGACCAGGCCGCCCTCCTCGCCTTTTTCCGCGGGATTCCGGCTGAGGACCGGTGGTGGCTGCGGGAGAACGTGTCCGACCCCGCGGTGATCCGCCGCTGGACCGTAGACCTCGATTACGACCGCGTCTTGCCCCTGGTGGCCCTGGTCGATGACCGGATCGTCGCCGATGCCACCCTGCACCGGCGCGGCTACGGCGCGCGCCACCACTTGGGCGAGGTGCGCGTGGTGGTGGCGCCCGCCTACCGTGGCCGTGGCCTGGCTTACGCCTTGTTGGTAGAGCTGTGCGAAATCGCGGCCGCGGCCGGTCTGGCCAAGCTCGAGGCCGAGATCGTGGCCCGCGCCCAGAGCGGCGCGCTGGAGGCGGTGGAGCAGATCGGCTTTCGCCTGGTGGCCACCATCCCCGACCACCTCGTGGGACCGGACGGCACCCCGCACGACCTGCTGTTCCTGGTTTACCCTCTCTCCGAGGTGTAGCGCCGCTCAGGCCGGCCGTCGCGCTACCCACACCTGTTCCATGCTGCGCCGCGTCAACGGCTCCCCCGAAAAGCCGCCGTCCCTCCGCTCGACCGCAAGGCCGGCGGCTTCAAGCAGGGCGCGGACCTCGTCCGGCTCCCGGTACCGAACCGGCGCCTGTGGATGCCCGCCGCGCAACGCCGACGAAGCGGAGGGCCGCTGCCCCGCCGGGGCAAAGCGTGCGAGCAGGCGCCGCAGGGGCTGCGGGTTACTCAGGCTGAAGGCCAGTCGACCGCCCGGCTGGAGATGCTCGGCACAGCAGCGCAGAGCAGCGATCGGATCCGTGTCGGTGAGCAGATGCTGCAGGCTGCGGAACGGGATGCAGATCAGCCCGAACCGGCAGCGAAAGGCGAAGGCGCGCATGTCGCCGCGCACCCAGTGCAGGAAAGGGACATCCTTCGCCGCCGCCCGCGCCACCGCTAGCATGGCGGCCGACCGGTCCAGCCCCACCACCGGCCCCGCCACGGCCGCGATGGCCAGCGCGATCCGGCCGGTGCCGCAGGCCAGCACCAGCAGCGGCGGGTGCGCCGTCCGTGCGAGGTGGCGGTAGAACTCCCGCTCGCCCGGCAAGTCCGGTCGCGTGCGGTCGTAGGCGGCGGCGCGGCGATCGTACCAGCCTAACTGCGGACGTTTCTGTGACATCACCCCCCCGTGCCGCCCGGCGCGGCGCTCGCCACGGTAAACGCCGGCCGCGGGATCGTCGTTCGCACCACGGAACCGACGTTGGTTGGCCACCGAACCGGTTCCGCGCGTCGACCGTTGTGACTTGTCCGTGATGTCAATCGCCTTGTCGGACTCTGATATGCCGTGTTAACCTTGACACGGAGTTTCGCAATATTCCCGGTAGCGGCCCCTAGCGGTGAATACGCGTGATGGTTGAGCAGCCGGCGACGCACCGGGAGCGCGCGCGACGCGCGCTCGCCGCCATGCAGGATAGCTCGAAACATCGGATCCGTGTCCTGCTCGCCGACGATCACGCAGTGCTGCGCCAGGCCTTGCGGTTGCTCCTGGAAACGCACGACGAAGTGGAGGTCGTGGGCGACGTCGGTGATGGGCGCGAGGCGGTCGAGCTGGCCGAGAAGTTGCAGCCCGACGTGGTGCTCATGGATCTGGCGATGCCCGGTCTCAACGGCATCGATGCCACACGGCAGCTCACGCAACGAGTGCGCGGTGTGCGCGTCCTGGTGCTGAGCGGCTACGCCGACGAGGAGCGGCTGATCGAGGCGCTCCGGGCAGGGGCGGCCGGTTTTGTGCTGAAGCGATCCGACGTGCAGGAGCTGCTGGTGGCGATCCAGGCCGTGCATCGCGGCAATCCGTACATCAGCGCAGCCCTGGCCGACGGCCGGAGCCCCATCGATCTGCTCATCCGCGCCCAGCGGCCGGACGATGCCGCCGACAGCCTCACCCCCCGAGAGCGGGAGATCCTGCAACTGGTCGCCGAGGGCTACCCCAACCAGAGTATCGCCGAAAAGCTGTTCCTCAGCGTCAAAACGGTGGAGGCGCACAAGGCGCATATCATGGCCAAACTGGGTGCCCAGCGCACCACCGACCTTATTCGCTACGCCATCCGTAAAGGCATCATCTCCCTGGATGCGCCGCCCGAGGAGCCGCCCACGTCATGATGGTGCCCGCCCGTCCTGTCCGCGCCCCAATTCCCCGCTCGAATGGTGTCCGCCGGGCAGCGGCGTGCTAGGATGGCACGAGGTGCACGGCGGTGGAAAGCCGTGCCCACGGCGGACTGGGAGGTTCCAATGCGCAGGCTCTTCATCATCGCCGGACTCGCAGTGGGGGCTTTCTTCGCCTGGAAGCGGCTTACGGGCCACGGCCAGGACGATCTCCTCGACGAGGGGTTTGAACCGGCGACGCACGAGGCCGAGCAGCCGGCACCCGGTACGGCCTGAGCGCAGGCCCGTCCGATGCCCGCGGAGCCGCGTCCGGCCTGGCCGACGTTCAGCGCGCCACCACCGTGACGTGAGAGGAGACGTGCGATCATGCGTTCCGTTACCGGCCTGCTCGCGTTTGCCGTCCTCGCCTGGAGCCTGACCGTGACCAGCGCCCAAGCGCAACAGGCCGGCTCCATTCGCATCACAGCCCCGGCCAACGGTGCCACGGTGGCTCCCCCGGTGAACCTCACCGTGGCGATCACCGGGGTCACGGTCAAGCCCGCCAGCGCCGGTGACCCGGACGCCTTCCACTACCACATCTTTATCGACGTCGACCCCGCCACCGTGGTCCAGCCCGGCCAGCCCATCCCGACGGGGCGGGCGGACATCATCCACACGGCGGACCTCACCGTGCCGCTCAGCAACCTCACGCCGGGCGTGCACACGGTGTGGGTGGTGCTGACGCGTACGGACCACGTGCCGCTATCGCCTTCCGTGCAGGACCGGGTGCAGTTCACGGTGGCAGGGGCGGGCCAGGCCGCACCGGCCGGGGCACCGCGCGTGGGGGCGGGCACCGTGACCGGTGACGCGGTCCCCGGCCTGCTTGCCTGGCTCATCCTTGCCGGGGTGACGGGCGGTGGGGCCTGGCTCATCCGGCTCCGGCGGCGGACGACGTAGCCACCGCAAGCTATGCCGTTCACGCCGGCGCCGTGCCGGGGGCTGAACGGCCGGGCGCGAGGTGCAGCAACCGGCCGAGGACCTCATCCGTCGCGGAGAGGTCTGGGAAGACCACGTCGGCTCCGGCCGCCCGCAGCTCCTCGGCCGAGCACTCACCGGTGCAGACGCCGACCGCCACCAGGCCGTGCGCCTTGGCCGCCTGGACGTCGTGGACGCTATCGCCGATCACGTAGACCGTGGAGGGGTGCGGCGCGCCCGCACCCACCCGTGCCACCGCTGCGGCCACCAGGTCCGCCCGCTCCTCACCGTCCTCGGCGAAGCCGCCGTCGAGAAAGCGCCCCCACAGGCCGAAATGGCGCAGCTTAGCCTCGGCGGCACGGCGGAAATTGCCCGTGGCCAGCCCGAGCCGGGCACCGGGCAGCGCTGCCACCGCGTCGAGGAGTTCCGGCACGCCGGGCAGCACCACCCCGTTGCGCGCGGCCAGCTCGCGGCGCAGGTGACCGAGGTAGCGGGCCTCAAACTCGACGCAGAACCGGTCGAAGCCGTCGTCCAACCGACTACAGCGCGTGAGCGCCTCGCGAAGGATGGCCCGATCCGTGCGCCCGGCGAACCGCATGCCGGCAAAGGCGTCGCGCACGCCGAGCATCTCGCGCACGGTAGCCTCCATCGCCGCGCTACCCGCGCCGTTGGTACGGATCAGGGTCAGGTCGATATCAAACAGGAACACACGCGCCACCACGCTCACTTCTCCGAAACGTCAACCACCTGCACCAGCACCGGCCGGCCATCGCGCACCTGCCACAGGCGCACAGCGGCGCCCTCAACGCGATCACCGTGCGGCAGGAAGCGAACGCGGCCGCTGGCGCCCATGCGGTCCGTGTGGTGGGCGGCGTCCCGCAGGCGGCGGCGGTCGATGACCAGCACATCACCGCGGTGCTCGGCCGCGCGCTCCACCGCGTCGAGCAGCAGGTGCACGGCGTCGTACGCCTCCGCCGCAAACGGGCCCGGCGGCATGCCGAACCGCGCCCGATACCGCTCCGCGAACGCGCCGTATGCCGGGCCGGGTTGCGCCACGGTCTCCGTGATGTAGACGCCGTCCGCAGCCGCGCCCGCCGCCGCCACAAACCCCAGCGGCACGAGGGCGGCATCCGGCAGCACCACCGGTAGCATGAGCCCAGCGGCGCGAAGCTGGGTCACGAACCGGGCCGCCTCCTCCGAGTAGCCGCCGTAGAAGACCAGGCCGGCGCCGGCGCGCGCGATGCTGCGCACCACATGGCCGTAGTCCTCGGTGCCGGGCAGCACCTCCACGTTGCCGGCCAGTCGCCCCTCACCGAACACCAGCTTCACCACATCGCGCAGGCCTCGGCCGTAGATCGTCCCGTCATGGACGAGGAACACCCGGCGGACGTGCAGGACGTCGTCCGCGACCTTGCCGAGGGCGACGGCTTGCAGCGCGTCCGTATAGGCGGTGCGCAGGACCCCCTCGTATCCCTGCCGGGTGACCGCGATATCCGTGCAGCGCGGGGTGACCATCACGGTCGCGCGCTGGAAGAGGAACGGCTCCACCGCCACACAGGCCGGGGAACAGACCGGCCCCACCACCCCGATGAGCCCTGGCTCCTCCAGCAGCGCGCCGACAGCCGCCTCGGCCGTGGCTGGGTCGCAACCGCCGTCCCGCACGTCCAGGCGCACCGGGCGGCCGAGCACCGTCGGTCGTTCTTCCGCGGCCAGCCGGGCCGCTTGGGCGATGCCCTGCCCATCGGCCGCGGTCGGCCCGCTCAAGGCGGTGACCACGCCGAGCACGAGCGGTTCGCCCGGCCCGGCCACGATGCGGCCCTTGTCCGGCAGGCGACCGCCGCAGGCGGCGACAATGAGGACGAGCATCGCCAGTGCAAGGGGCGCCGTCCGCGCCAGGCGCGGGTGGAGCCGCGGGGAGCGGACGGTGAATGTGTTATCGTGCATCATGACAACCCTGTCAGGTGGAGAACGCCCATCCCGTGTCAGACACCGCCGTGACCACGCCGGGCATCCCTGCGCGTGTTCCTGCCGCCCCAACGGTGAACGACCCGCGCGCCCGCGGCGCGTCTGGCGGCTGGTGGGCGCTCGTGCCGGTGCTCCTGGGCGTGGGACTCCTGGCCCTGCCCACCCTGGCCTTTCCGTTTGGCCCTGACCAGGCCATCTTCGCGACAATCGGCCAGGTGATCAACCGTGGCGGCCATCCCTACGTCGACGCCTGGGACCAGAAGCCGCCCGGCATCTACCTCCTCTACGCCCTGGCCCTGCGCCTGCCCGGGCCCCTGATGGTCCGGGTGCGGCTGTTCGACCTGGTGTGGACCGGCGCCGCGCTGGCTGCGCTCTTTCTCCTCATCCGCCGTCTGTGGAGCGTGCGCGCGGCGGTGTTTGGCACCACCTTGATGGGCACCGTCTACTTCACCACCCAGGGCTGGTGGTATCTGGCGCAGCCGGACGGGCTAGCCGCACTGCCGCTCACCTTGGCTCTCCTCCTCAGCCTGGCACGGGGACGCTGGCGGTGGCCGTGCTGGCTAGTCGCGGGCGCCCTCACCGGGGTGGTGTTCCAGCTCCGGTTTACCGCCGCGCCGCTGGTACCCGCCTTTGTGTGCACCGATGCCCTGCTGGAGCGTGCCGGCCGGCGACGCCTGATCGGTTGGGCGGTGTGGGCAGCCATCGGTTTTCTCGCCGTGCAGGCGGCGCTCCTGGCCTACCTGGCGGCAGGGCACGCCCTGCATGCCTACCTGGAGGCCACCCGCTTCGCCGCCGGCTACGCGCGCCTGGGCTGGCCGTTTGCCCCGCGCGAGAGAACGTTCTTCACCTTTCTCAGCTACGTCCGCGACTCGCTCGCCCTGTTCACGTTCTCCCACGCGGTGTTTGTCCTACCGGCGCTGGCGGGCATGTTCGCGACGTTCTTTGTCTCGCGCGACCGCTCCGCGCGGGCGGCTGCGGTGGCCGTCCTGGTCGCATTTCTAGGGATCGCCGTCCAGCAGAAGTTTTTCTGGTACCACTGGCAGGCCCTGTTTCCAGCGCTGGCCATGCTCGCCGGGTGGGCGTGGGACCGCGCCTTCGCCTATCTGGAGCGGCTCCACCCCGCCTGCTTCGCTACGCTGGGCAAGGCGGTGCTGCTGGCGGCGATGCTGGCGCTCACGCCGGCGGTCACGGAGCGGGCGTACGATCAGTGGGACGGATTTTTGCACCGCAACGATAGCGTGACGGCTCGGCTGGCCTACGACAATCAGTTCGGTCCCTACGCGGACGGAACCTATTCCTACCTGGCCGACGTCCAGGTGGCGGACTACGTGCGTGCGCATACGCAGCCCGAGGAGACGATCTACGTCTTCGGCTACGAGCCCCTTATCTACCTGTTGAGCGGGCGGGCCAGCGCTTCCCGGTTCATTTATTCGCTGCCGTTTATGTCCAATTGGGCGCCGCGCCGGTGGCTGGATGAGTTCCTGGACGAGATCGACCGGAACCGGCCGGTGTATTTCATCGTGCAGCGAAACGAGGGGGCGGCGGAATGGATCACCGGTCAGCGGCTGGACACCGCCGCCTGGGCCACTCGCCTGCTGCCCGGGGTGGCCGCTCGGCTGGAGCGCGACTACGCCGTGGAGATCGAGATCGAGGATTTCACGTTGTATCGGCGCCGGGAGTAGCGCGGGGGGCTCCGGACTGGAGCCGCCCGTCGTCCCCTACCGCTCCATCGGGTAGCCGGCCGCCTCCCAGGCGTCGTGCCCACCCTCGACGTTGTAGATCCGCGTCAGACCGGCCGCGGCGGCAAACTCGCACGCCAGCGCGCTGCGGTAGCCGCTCTTGCAGATGAACAGGATGTCCTTGTTCGGGTCCAGCTCGTGAATGCGCGCGGGCACGCTCATGTGCGGGATCAGCTTGGCGCCGGGCGCGTGCCCCGCCGCGTGCTCGTCCGGGTTGCGGGTGTCGATGAGCTGCACGTCGCCGCGCTCGAGCATCTCCTTGGCTTCGTGGACGGTGATGCGCGTGAACGGTTCATCGGGGTTCTTGAAGGCCATCGCTCTCGCTCCTGCGGATATCGCGCCCCTCGGTGCGTGATTGTTGACTTCTTGCATCGAGTTTACCACAGAGCCGTCACCACCGCGCTGCCCATGCGGGGTGGGCCGGCGTTCGGGACACCAGAAGGATACGCCCATGACCGGGTGCCGCCGCTTGCCCTCGCTCCCACTGATCGTCGTGGCCGTCACCCTGCTCCTGCGTCTGCCGACCTTGGTCGAACCGCACCACTACGCCGATGAAGGTATCTTCGCCGCCGTCGCCCAGCAGCTCCTGCACGGCGGAACCCTCTACCGCACGGTGTGGGAGGACAAGCCGCCGCTCATCTACTGGCTGTACGCGGCGGTCCTGGCAACGGCCGGCCCCTCGATGGTGGCTCTGCGTCTGGTCGCGGCGGTGTGGGCCGCGGCTGCCGCCGCCGCGGTGGCGGTACTCGGCCGGCGGTGGCGCTCGCCCCGCGCCGGCCTCGCGGCCGCGACGCTGTTTGCCCTGGCGGTATCGACGCCGTTTCTGGAGGGGAACTTGGCGCTCACGGAGCTGTTCGCCGCGGCGCCGGTGGCCTGGGCGTTCGTGCTGTCCGGCGTGCCGGGCGGGGGTCAGGCGCGGACCACGCTCGCGGCCGGGGTGTTGCTGGGCGCGGCCTTTCTGTTCAAGCAGGTGACGGCGCTGGACGCGGTCGCATTGGGCGTGGCCCTCCTGCTTGTCGGCGGCCTCCGACGTGCGCTGCCGCTGCTCGGCGGCTGGCTGCTGCTGCCGACGGCCGTGGGCGTCCTGCTTGTCGCTCAGGGGGCCCTGGGGGCGGGGCTGCGTGCCATGTTCGGTTTTTACGGCGGGTACCTGGCCGCGGGTGCCGGCCAGGCGCTCCCCACACGCGTGCTCGTCCTGCTACCGGCGCTCGTGGCCCTGGGCGGAGCGCTCGTGGCGGCCCGCCGTGGTCGCCTCGGCCCTGGGGAGGTGCTGGCCCTGTGGCTGGCCAGCGCCGTGACCGGCACCACCCTGACCGGCCGCTGGTACGGGCATTACCTCGTGCAGGCGGCGGCATCCGCCGCGCTGGCGTCGGTGCTGCTCGCCTCAGCGAGGCGTGACCCCTCGGCCGCACGTACGTTGGGTCCGGTCGCCTGCTGCGCGGCCCTGCTGGTTGGGGCCACGTTCAACCGCTTCTGGCTCTCCTACCCGATGGTGCGGCCGGGTTATTACGTCAACCTGGCGGCCTACTTGAGCGGTCGACGCGAACGAGCGACGTTTGCGGTGTACTTTGACTGGCGTGTGGCCACCCAGGAGGCGTTCGCCCCGCTCATCCGCGCCGACCGGGAACGCACCCTGTTTATCTGGGGCGAGTTCCCCTGGCTGTACGCCCTGAGCGGCGCCGAGAACCCGACACCGTACGTCACCTCCTACCACACGGCCTACGTGCCCGGCGCCAAGGAGCAGGTGCTGCGCACCCTGCGGGCGCGGCCGCCTCGGTTCATCGTCTGGGAGCATGGCGAATGGCGCCGCCTGCCGGGCCTGGAGCGGCTCCTGGCCGAGCGCTACGAACTGGTGGCCCGCACGGGATCCACGGAGCTCTTTCGCCGCCGGGACGAGCGTCCGTAGGGTGGGATCCCGTCAGTGCCCCCAAACGAGCGCGTCCAGGTCAGCCGCGGAGGCCGTTACCGAGCAGGCGCCCGCGTGCACTGTGTTCGCGTCGCCTTACTGAGGACCAAGGGTGATATGCCTCGTCAGCTCCTCCAGGAAGCGATCCATGTTCTCCAGGTGGCAGGCGTGTCCGCCGGGAAGCGTGAGCACGCGCCCATGAGGCACGACTGCCGCGAGATCGGCAACGATCGCGGCCAGGTCTTCGGTCGTCTCGCTCCCCTTCACGGCAAGGACTGGCACGTCAAGCGCGCGTAGCTGAGCGAGGGAGGCCGTGTAGTCCCAGATGGTGCGGTTGATCGAGAGCGCCTGCCGGTTGCGCACCCAGACCGGCCAGCCGGGCATGGTCTCAACGTCCTCATCGGGCTTGGCCAGGCCGGCTCGAAGCAGGAAGGCCTTGAGGTCGTCGATACTGAGTTGCCCGCCGCTTACCGACCGATCGTACGCCTCACTGCGGCCGAGCGCCTCGGCGGCGTGGCCGGTCTCGCGCAGGATCCAGACGGCCGGTGGTTCAATCACCGTGAGGGTGCGGACGCGCTGCGGGTATTCGAGCGTGAAGGCCAGGGCGACGTGCCCGCCGTAGGATCAGCCGACAAGGTGGAAGCGGTCCAGGCCCAGCAGGTCGACGGTGGCGCGCAGGGCCTCATACTCGCTTGGTGTGCCGTAGTCGGGCGGGAAGGGCCTGCCCGCCTCGGCCAGCTCGACGCTGCGCAGCTGCACCCGCACGACGTGCCGGTCCTTTGCGAGCACCTCAACAAACGGGATCCAGGACAACCAGCCGCTCAGGCCGCCCGGGACCAGGACGATCGGCTGGCCCGCGCCCGTGGTCTCATGCAACAAAGGATACGGCTTCATCGCTATCTCTCCGACTCACCCGGCTCGCCGACGTTAGACCATGAGCTTGAGTAGCGGTCGCAGCACTGCTGCCATCTCGTCCGGTCGCTCAAAGTACGGCGCGTGACCGCCGGGCAGTATCCCGAGTGGGACGTTGAGGGCCGCCGCCAGCCAGCGCGCGGTTTCGATCAAGAACGGTGGGCTTTCCGTTCCCGCCAGGATCGCAACCGAGCAGGTGACCGACGCGAGCTCCGCGGTCCCCGGCCGGTACAGGCCGAACGGCGCCATCTCCAGTTGAAGCAGAACATCCCCGTTGTTCAGCATGCGCTCCCGCAGATCGTCCGGCAGTGCCTCGTAGACGGCGTCACCGGCCACTCGGCGCACGAAGGCTTCAACCGCGCCGCGCGGCCCACCTGCCGTCATGCCCTGCTCGATCACTGGCTGGATCTCCGCCCAGATGGCCTGTGGGTCGGCCAAGACCGCGATCAGTGCTGGCTCGTGAAATATGGCGCCGCGAAGGACATCCGGATGTCGCAGTAACAGATTCACACCGATGACGGCGCCGCTACTCGTGGCGAATATGGCCGCGGGGGACAGGTTCAGGGCTCGCACCAGAGCCGCCGCGTCGTCTGCCTGCTCATCGGTCGAGGTGGAGTGCCAGCCCGCCGGCCTGGGGCTGCGCGAGTTGCCCCGGCGGTCGTAGATGACGGTTGTGAATTCGTCCGCCAGCGTTGCGGCCACGTGCTGGAAGTGTCCGCCGTCGCCGGTTGCGCCGGGAATGAACAGGACCGAGGGACCGCTGCCTCGCCGCTCGTAATACAGCTCCACCCCATTGACCGGTATCGTGCCCTTGCTCGGTGCAGGGATCGGCATGATGTGGCCTCCTCGCGCATCGTTTTCCATGGTGCCCCCAGGTCGCGACGGGACGCGCGTCACACACCGTCCAGCGGCCGCTGATCCGCAGGCAGCTGCAGCATCCCGTGTTAGGGTGGCGCCATAGGAGCAGGATGCGCCGAGGGGCCGCGTCACACATGCGGCGATCGCCCCATTTTTTTCGGCATCACGCGCCGAGCAGGTCGTGCTCCATGGCGAACAGGGCGGCCGCGGCACGGCTGGAGACACCGATCTTGGCGTAGAGGTTCTCGACGTGTCGGCCGACCGTCTTGGCGGAGATGCCGAGCCGCTGCGCGACGGCGCGGTTGGGCTGGCCGCGACTGATCAGCCGCAGCACCTCCACCTCGCGCTCGGTCAGCCCGGCGGGCCAGGCGTGACGCGCTGTCCCAATGTGGAGGCCGAGAGCCTCAAGCACGGCATGCACCGCCCGCTGGTCCAGCCGGCCCGCACGCGCCTCGTCTCTCAGCGCTGCCGCCGCGGCGTGGGGGCTGAGGGCCGGCCGGTGGGGACGGTCCTGGGTCATCGCCTGGTAGGCATCGGCGGCGGCCAGGATGCGTGCCGTCATCGGCAGCAGGGCGGCGGGGCTGCCGCGGTGGTAGCCAGAGCCATCGATGCGCTCGTGGTGCGCACCCGCCAGGGGCGCCAGGTGGGCAAGCGCCGACGGGCGGGCAAGGATACGCTCAGAGAGGTAAGGATGCAGGCGGACGCGCTCCCACTCAGCGGGGGAGAGCTTGCTCGGCTTGTCCCAAATGCCGTTGGGGATGCCGGCGCGGCCGAGGTCGTGCACCAGCGCGGCATGACGCACATCTACCACTTCATCCTCGCCTAATCCCGCGCAGCGTGCCGCGCTCTCCGCTAAGCGGGCTACACCGGCGGAGTGGCCCAGGGTAAAGGGTGACTTTAGGTCGGCGAAATCGGCGAGCACGTGCAGCAGCCCCTCGAGCCGCAACTGGCCGACCATCACCGGCGGCCAAGGCTCAGCGGTAAGCGCCATGTCCCATACCGATTCCGCACCGGCCTCCCTGAGCCATCGCTCGCCGTGCGCGAGCAGGACATCGACAGCGGCGGGATCGTACGCTGTGGCGCGGCGCCGGCGAAGGACCGTGGTGGCGAGCGCCCATCCGCCCATCCGGTGAAACACATCGACATCACGAGCCACGGACACGAGCCGTGCCGGGATCGGGATCGCGTCTCCAGCCAGATCGCCCGGGATGCCCGTGCCGTCCCAGCGCTCGAAGAGAGCGCCGACGCACTGCGCCACGCTGGGCCGGATATCGAGTCGCGCGGCCAACATCTGAGCGACTTGACAGTGAACGGCGATCGTGCGCCTCGCCCGGTCCGTACCCTCGGCCAGCGCGCGTGCCAGCAGGACCAGCCGGACCGGTAAGGCGCGGTCGCCCGCAAAGCGTGGGAGGTAATGGTGCAGGAACTCCCTTGCGTCGCCCATGACTACGGGTGCCACCAGGGCGCGGTCCGCGATTTCGTCGCCGCCCGAGGCGGCCGCCGCCTCATGGGCATCGGACGTGCAACCAATAAAACGAAGGAGCGCTAAATAGTACGTATCGGAGAGGATAGCGCCGTCCAGGCAAAGCTCCCGCCCCAGGGTCATGGCCAGCACGCAGGTACGTAGCGCCTGCTCCATGGGCTGTCCCATGCCCAGGTCGGTGGCCAGGGAGAGGGCGGCGACCACCTCGGCGAGCCGGAGCTGGGGCGTGTGCGCCGCGGGCATGGGACGCCCTCCTGCCGTTAGAACGTGCGGCCGAGCGGCTGATCCCACGGCTGCGGCGCCGCTACCCGGATTACCTCGTCTTCGTTATCGCGCACGTACAGGTAGAGGTGTGCGAAGAACTCCTCCTCCGGCAGTGGATACGTGGGGTTGATGCAGAGGTAGTTGAAGCGCCACGGGCAGCGCACCCCCGGCGCACAGCGCACCTCAATGCGCAGGCCCACGCGCAGCCGGTAGGTGACGCCCGGGAAGCGCTTGGACGGAACGTCCAGGTAGCCCTGCTGCTGGAGCTGTTCCCACAGCTCGTCGCCCAGCGTGCGCCGCGCCACCTCACGCGCGTTGGCCCGCGCCGTGCGGTAGTCCTCCCGCCGGAAATCGGCGCCGGCGCTGCGCCGCGGCACGTGGTACCAGCCGCGCGTCCAGGGCAGCTCCAGCCGCTCCCGTGACTCGGACGGCGGTGCCGTGACGGGTGGCCGGAACAGACGGCGGAGCAGGCCCAGCAACGGTGCACACCTCTCCCCGGCACATGGTGGGCAGGAGCCTCCCAGCGGTCGCGGGCAGGTACGCCCTCCCGCCGGGATGGACTCATCGCCGCGGGCGGTGGGCATCAGCCACCGGCGATGGGGGCGATGATCTGGTATTCCTCAACCGTGGCGTCGAACGGGCGATCGTCCAGCACGTGCTGGTTACCGACCTTGCGCGACACGCGGCAGCCGTGGCGGCGCGCTTCCTCGATGATGCGCTCCGCCTCGGCGATCGCGGCGCGGTTCTCGTCGGTGTCCACCGCCGGGTCCCACTCAATGGTCTGGTGCCCACGCCGGTTCGCGATGATCAATCGGGCCATTGGTGCCTCCTCCCGATACACTGTCGCCTACGACATATCGACCACGCTGCGCATCGGCTGCTCTGATGCTAAGCCCGACGGGGAAGCCCTGCCAAGCGGCAGGGGCTACAGTTATGTAACAGTTTGGCCCGTCGGCCGCGCGCTTGCAAGCGGTGGCGGCGAACAAGTTGTCCGTTCGCCACGCCACGCCTCGACCACGACCGGGCGGCTCGCTACCATACAGGCGGGCAACCCCTACCCCCAACGAAAGGACCACGGGCATGACCGGTCAAGATGAAGCGGTGATCGTCAGCGCGGTGCGCACGCCCATCGGCGCCTTCGGCGGCGCCCTGGCGGAGATGCCCGCGCCGCGGCTGGGCGCGGTGGTGATCCGCGAGGCACTGCGCCGGGCCGGGGTCGCACCCGAGCAGGTGGATGAGGTGATCATGGGCAACGTGCTGCAGGCCGGCCTGGGCATGAACCCGGCGCGGCAGGCGGCGATGGCGGCCGGACTGCCGGAGACCGTGCCGGCCACCACCATCAACAAGGTGTGCGGCTCCGGGCTGAAGGCCGTGGTGCTGGCCGCCCAGGCGGTGCTCACCGGCGACGCCGAGGTCGTCGTGGCGGGCGGCCAAGAGAACATGAGCGCCGCCCCCTACCTGCTGCCCAAGGCCCGCTTCGGCTACCGCATGGGGCATGACCAGGTCCTCGACAGCATGATCCTGGACGGCCTGTGGTGCGCCTTCGCCGACTGCCACATGGGGGTGACGGCGGAGAACATTAGCGAACGGTGGGAGATCTCACGCGCCGAGCAGGACGCCTTCGCCGCCGAGAGCCAGCGCCGCGCCGCCGAGGCCATCCGCAGCGGCCGCTTCAACGACGAGATCGTGCCGGTCGAAGTACCGGGACGCAAGGGCACGACGGTGGTCAGCACCGACGAGCACCCCCGCCCGGACACGACCCTGGAGCGGTTGGCCACCCTGCGGCCGGCCTTCAAGAAAGACGGTGCTGTCACCGCCGGAAACGCCTCCGGCATCAACGACGGCGCCGCCGCCGTGGTGGTGATGAGCCGGCGCAAGGCCGCAGCGCTGGGTCTCGAGCCGCTGGCCACCATCCGGAGCTGGGCCGCGGCGGGGGTGGACCCCAAGATCATGGGGATCGGTCCCGTACCCGCCACGCGTAAGGCGCTGGCCCGCGCCGACCTGGACATACGCCAGCTCGACCTTGTGGAAGCCAACGAGGCGTTTGCCGCCCAGAGCATCGCCGTACAGCGGGAGCTGGGCCTCGACCCGGAGAAGCTGAACGTGAACGGCGGCGCCATCGCCCTCGGGCACCCGATCGGCGCCAGCGGCGCGCGCATCCTGGTGACGCTCCTGCACGAGATGCGGCGGCGCGCGGCCCACCTCGGCCTGGCCACGCTGTGCATCGGCGGTGGCCAGGGCATCGCCATGGTCGTCAGCCGGAACTGAGAACACAGGAGGGCGGAGCCGCCGCATGCGCCACGTGCTTGAGGTCGCGCAGTTCGACCGCCGCTGGATCGAGACGGAGCTCATCCCCGAGACGCAGCGCATGGAACGCGCGGCGCTCGTCGGGACGGGCGAGCCGCTGCGTGGGCGCAAGCTCGCTATTCTGCTGTATCAGGAAAGCCTCCTCACGGCCTCTTCCTTCGCCGAGGCGATGGAGATCCTGGGCGGGCGCGTGCGTGAGCTGCGCCCGAGCACCCTGTCGCCGCAGGCCCGCGAGCAGAGCGTGGAGGACACGGTGCGCATCCTTAACGCCTGGCACTTCGACGGTCTGGTGATCCGGGCGGAGCAGGCCGGCGGCGCCGCCCGCGCGGCCAGGGTGGCGGCCATGCCGGTGTTCAACGGCGGCGAGCCGGAGGGCGAACACCCAACGCAGGCGCTGCTCGACCTGGTGACGATCGTCGAGCGGCGCGGCCCACCGGACGGGCTGCGGGTCACACTGGTGGGGGACACCAGCTTCTGGCGCTGGCCGGCCATGCGCTCGTTCGTCAAGCTGCTGGCCCTGCGGTACCGGGGCGTGCGCTTCCACTTCATCTCGCCGGCCGTGCTCAAGGTGACGGAGAACATCCAGCAGGCGATTGGCAGCGACGCGCTCCAGTTTGACGTCGGCCTCGACCTGCGCAAGGCGGCGGCGGATACGGACGTCTTATACTTTGTGGCCGGACAGTTCAGCCACTTTGCCCTCCAGCACTTGTACGGCCCCAGCGAGGATGAGCGCTGCTTCACCCTCACCGCAGACGTGTTGGCGGCGCTCCCAGACGACGCGGTGATCCTCCATCCGCTGCCGGCCGGCCCGGAGCTGCCCGAGGAGTACCTAACCGACCCGCGCGTGGCCGTGTTCCGTCAGGCGGAGAACGGTCTGTACGTGCGGATGGCCCTCCTGCGGATGCTCATGGACGAGCGGCCACGCCCGGGCCGGACGGAGGCCGGCTAGCGTGCGCGTCCTGGTGCTCGGCGCCCGCTCCCAGCTCGGTCACGACCTGGTGCGTTCCTGGCCGGACGCCGAGGTCCGTGCCCTCAGCCACCGCGACTGCGACGTCACCGACCCCGCGGCCGTGCGCGCCGCGGTGGAGGCGACCCGCCCGCACCTGGTGGTCAACCTGGCGGCGGCGCACCGCGTGGACGACCTGGAACGCGACCCGACAGTGGCCTTTCACGTCAACGCCTACGGGGCGTGGCTGGTGGCGCGGTGGGCGGCCGCCGTGGACGCGGCCGTGCTGTGGGTGAGCACCGACTACGTCTTCTCGGGCACGGCCCGTCGCCCCTATCGGGAGGAGGACCGGCCAGGCCCGCTCAACGCCTACGGCGCCAGCAAGGCCGCCGGCGAGCGGCTGGTGGCACTGGCCAACCCGCGCCACTACATCGTGCGCAGCTCGGGGCTGTACGGCGTGGCCGGCGCGTCGGGCAAGGGCGGCAACTTCGTGGAGACCATGCTGCGTCTCGCCCGCGAGGGTCGGCCGCTGCGCGTCGTCAACGACCAGGTGCTTGGCCCGACGGCCACGGCCGACCTAGCCGCCGCCCTGGTGCGCCTGGCGCGCACCGAGGCGTACGGTGTCTGCCACATCACGAACGCGGGCACCATCTCCTGGCACGATTTCGCCGCCCTGATCTTCCGGCTCACGGACACACCCGCCCAGCTCACGCCCGTCTCGTCCGCCGAATACGGGGCCCCCGCCCCGCGACCGGCGTACTCCGTGCTGGCCAACGACCGGCTGCGCGCCATCGGCATCCCCCCGCTGCGACCGCTGGAGGAGGCGCTGGCAGCCTACCTGCGGGCAAAAGGCCACCTGCGTGCCGGTTGGGAACGGGTTCTGCGATCGGAACAGGGTACTTGACAGCTTTTAGAACCGATGCTAGCGTGCGGGTAGGCCGGACTGCGGCCTCATGGCGATCCCGGCATGCTGAGCGGAGGGAGCCATGCGCTTGCACGCCCTGTGGAGGGTCTGGCAGGTTGACAGGTAAGCCCTGCCTTTGGGCAGGGCGCCGGCGGCGGGCCTCGCTCCACGGCTCAGCGTAGAGGGTAGGTTGCAGCAAAGCGAGCCATCACGGTGGGTGCTCCCCGGGTGTGGGGCCCGTGCCGATGCGGAATAATGTATAGTGCTCCTGGTCAAGGCTGCGTCCAGCGGACGGGGCCTTTTTTGTTTCCTTGGACACGGTAAGGACGGTGAAGGGGATGGCACGCGGCAGCGGCAACGCGGGGAATCTGTGGCTGGCCCGAGAACTGTGGGACCTCGGTGCGATCAAATTCGGGGATTTCAACATTGGCCGCACGTTGCATTCGCCCGTGTACGTCAACCTGCGCCTGCTGGTGAGCCGGCCGTTAACCCTGCGGCGCATCGCCCGCGTCATGAAAGAGGAGACCGAAACGCTGCTCAGCATGCTGCATCCCGGCATCTCGCCCTTCAGTCTGGTGGCCGGCGTCCCGTTCGGCGGTCTGCATCTGGCCACGGCGTTCTCGCTGGTCTCCAAAGTGCCGATGATCTACCTGCACCCCACCAAAGAGGGCCGGTCCAGCGTGATCGAGGGCAACTACGTGCCCGGTCAAACCGTGCTCATCATCGACGACCTGATCACCGGCGGTACCAGCATCATCGAGACGGCGCAGCAGCTCCGTGACCGGGGTCTCGTGGTGCGGGATGCCATCGTGCTGCTGGATCGGCGGCAGGGGGGGCGTGAGCGGCTCAAGCAGCACAACATCCGCCTCATCCCGATGCTGGACCTGGAGACGCTGCTCAATTACCTGATGTCGAGCGGCAAGATCAGCGAGGAATGGTACCGTCGCAGCCTGGACTACCTGCGCAACCCGCAGCGCATCTCCGACTGACCCGCGCCACGAGGCTCGTCGCCTCACTCACCTTCTAGCGCGGCGCTGACCCGGTACAGGCGCTCCAGCACCGAGCGCGCCTCCGGTCCGTTCACCGGCACGGGCCGGCCGTCCCGCTCGTCGATCACCACGGGCAAGAACCGCAGCGCACGCACACCCGAGCGGTCCAGCGTGACGCGCAACACGGCGGAGAGCACCGAGGGCAGCCCTGGTTGGCGCCGATCGTCGTCGTCCAGGTCGAACACGAAGTTGCCGAGGCTGTACACGATCGGCGCACCGCGGTAGAACTCCACCCCTTGAAGGACATGCGGGTGGCTGCCCAGCACCAGCGTGGCCCCGGCATCGACCGCGGCGTGGGCCAGCTCGCGCTGCACCGAGTTCGGCACCGCTGTGTACTCGAACCCGGCGTGGATGGATACGATCACCAGATCGGCCTGCGCCCGCGCCGCCGCCACGTCCCGCCGCACGGCCTCCACCGTGCCCCAGGCCACCCCGGGCGTGGCCGGCCCGGCGGCCCATGCCCGGGTGGAGAAGCCACTACCGGCATCATCGGGCACGTTGACGTAGGCCAGCAGGGCGATGCGCAGCCCATTCACCGTTACCACGGCCGGGGCGTGGGCCTCCTCCTGGGAGCGGCCGGCGCCGGTATGGGCGATACCGGCCTGGTCCAGCGCGGCCAGCGTGTCGAGCAGGCCCTCGTGGCCGTAGTCCGGCAGGTGGTTGTTCGCCAACGAGAGGAGCGTGAAGCCGGCGCCACGCAAGGCGGCGGCCGCCGCCGGCGGCGCCCGGAAGACGTACCGCTTGGCGGCCGGCGCGCCGCGCTCGGTCAGGGGCAGCTCCAGGTTAGCGAAGCGCAGGTCGCTGCCCGCGAGCAGCGGTTGCACGGCCTCGAAGGGGTAGGTCATGCCGCGCTCGCGCATGGCCTGGCCGACGCTCCGGTCGAGCATGATGTCCCCGACGGCGTCCAGCACCACGCGCGGCTGCCGGCGCTGGTCCTGGGCACGCAGGAGGGCGGCGACGGCGCGCACCACGGGAAGGTCGTTAACGTTGCCGACCACCGCGCGCCGCTCGAGCAGGGGGTAGCCGTCCTCATCTGGAAACCGTCCGTCCACGCGCAACGGCTTGAGCGCCGGTGAGGGAGGCGCGCCCATGTGCAGCGCGAGCCCACCCGCGGCCAGGCGTTCTGCCGGCGCGGCCACGGGCGCCACGGGTGGGAGGCCAAGCACGGCCGCGGCGGCGGCCGCGTCGTCGTCGTTTCCCCAGAGCACGGCCCGTACCGGCACCGCCGGGCCGTCCAGCGGGCGCCAGTCGCCGATCTGGCCGGCGGCGAGGGCGCGAGCTTGGTGCAGGCGCACGTCGTCGACCGGGAAGGTGAACGGTACCAGGAGGGTGAGGGGCACCGTGGCGAACGGCTCGACGGCCAGCCCGGTCGCGTCCGACGCGCGGACGAGGGCGAGGCGTGCCCGGCCTCCGGCGACTGCGGCGGCGGCGTCCGCCGTGGTGCTCATCTCCAGGAGCTGTACCCGATCCGGGTGAGCGGCGGTGAGAAGGTCGCCATAGACGGCGCGCCAGCCGCTCGGCACGGCCACGGACAGCGGCCCCGTGCCCGGGAGCTGTTCAATGCGCAGCGCGGGCCGCTCGCGGTGGCACGCCACCGCCGCGAGCGTGAGCATGAGCCACAGGAGGGGCGTAAGCGCACGCATGACCGTACCGTTCAGCCATTCGCCTGCAGACTACCGCAAATGTCGCTCAAGGCGGAGAACAGCCTGGGCGTGATCCCGTAGCATGGGAGCAAACGCGGCGGCCGGCCGAGGGCCGGCGGGTTATCGGTGGCCGTCGGCAGTGAGGTGGAAGGATGCGAGCGAGACCATGGCTGGTCGGCGGCGCGGCGCTGGTGCTCACCCTGCTCATCGCCTGTTCCCGTGGTGGCGACAAGCAGGACCGCGGGGCGGGGCAGGGGGCTGGCTCTGCCTCACCGTCACCGGCCGCCCAGGCCGCGGCGCCGGTGACGCCCGACGCTGCCCAGGTTCCGACCGGAACGTCGTGTCTGGCCAACCTCAAGAGCTACCGGTACACAGGGACGGTCTCGATCAAGCTGCCAGCCTCCGCGGGTGTGGGCGGCGGCGGGGACGTCAAGCTCAGCGGCGCGGCGGTGACGCCGGACCGCTTCCAGAGCAAGGTAGAGGCCGGTGGGCAGACGTTTGAGGTCGTCAGTATCGGCAACGACGTGTGGACTCGGCAGGGGAACGGCCCCTGGGAGAAAAATCCGAGCAGCCCGGAGACGCCCAGCTTCAAGCCCGAGGACTTCTGCCGGGTGAGCCCGGCCGATCTGGAGCGAGGCGGCGTGCGGGGTACGCGGGAACGCGTGGGCGGGGTAGACACCGTCCGCTACCGGCTGAGCGGCAGCGACCTGAACAAGCTTGGGATGGGACTGCAGGGCAACTCGTCGACGTTAACCACGCTGTTTGACCGGATTGAGATGAACCTGTGGTTTACCGAGAAAGAACGGTGGCCGGTGCGCATCACCCTGTCCGCCGATCAGAGCGGCAACGACGCGCTCTCGTTCAAGGCCGAGTTCAACCTGAGCGACTTCAACGCCGGCAACATCACCATTGAGCCGCCGCGGTAACGGCGGATGGGCCCCCGGCTGGTGTCGGCGGCGCCGGAGCGGAGGCGCGCCAGGTGCACATCTCTGCTACCATTGACGTGCCCGCGGGGTTAGGGCTCGCGCCGCCGGGCCGCGCCGGCTGGGCGGCGGCGGGTGAGAGGTTGTGGAGATGACCAAGGACACGCTCACTGTCATCGATAACCGCACCGGCAAGTCCTACGAGCTCCCGATCACGGACGGGACCATTCGCGCCACCGATCTGCGCCAGATCAAGGCCACGCCGGACGATTTCGGGTTGATGAGTTACGACCCGGGGTTGATGAACACGGCCACGTGTCGGAGCAGTATTACCTTCATCGACGGCGAGAAGGGCATCCTCCAGTACCGCGGCTACCCCATCGAGCAGCTCGCCGAGAAGAGCAACTTCCTTGAGGTAGCGTACCTCCTCATTCACGGCGAGCTTCCCACAAAGAAGCAGTACGAGGAGTGGTGTTACCACATCACCCACCACACCTTTGTACACGAGAACATCAAGGAGTTCATGCGCGGCTTCCGGCACGATGCTCACCCCATGGGCATGTTGCTGGGCACGGTGGGCGCGCTGTCCACGTTCTACCCGGACGCCAAGCAGATCCACGATCCGCGCTCGCGCGAGATCCAGGTGCACCGGTTGATCGCCAAGATGCCCACCATCGCCGCCTTCGCCTACCGGCACTCGCGCGGCCTGCCGTATGTTTATCCCGACAATGACCTGTCGTACACCGGCAACTTCCTCAGCATGATGTTCAAGATGAGCGAGGCGAAGTACCAGCCCAACCCGGTGCTGGAGCGCGCCCTCGACGTCTTCTTCATCCTGCACGCCGACCACGAGCAGAACGCCAGCGCCAACGCGGTGCGCGCCGTCGGCTCCACGGAGGTGGATCCGTACTCCGCCATCGCCGCCGGTATTGCCGCCCTCTACGGCCCGCTGCATGGCGGCGCCAATGAGGCGGTGCTCCGGATGCTGCGCGAGATCGGGTCGCTCCAGCGGGTGCCAGAATTCATCAAGGCGGTCAAGGCCGGGGAGCGACGCCTGATGGGCTTCGGCCACCGCATCTACAAGAACTACGACCCCCGCGCCCGCGCCATCAAGAACGCCGCCAACGCGGTGTTCGAGGTTACCGGGGTTAACCCGCTGATCGAGATCGCGCTGGAGATCGAGCGGATCGCGCTGGAGGACGACTACTTCATCAGCCGCCGGCTCTACCCGAACGTGGACTTCTACTCCGGCCTGATCTACGAGGCGATGGGGCTGCCGGCCGAGATCTTCACGGTGCTGTTCGCCATCCCGCGGACGGCGGGCTGGCTGGCCCAATGGCTGGAGGCCACGATGGACCCAGAACAGAAGATCGTGCGGCCGCGCCAGATCTACACCGGCCAGCTCAACCGCGAGTACGTGCCCATCGACCAGCGCGACGGCGCCACGGGGACTGAGCGGCCGCGTGAGGCCGCCGCGGCCTCCTGAACGGCCCCGGGCCCGGTTGCGGGAGCAACGGCGAAGGCGGCCCACCCCGCCCCGTCCGGTGCCGGACGGGGCGGGGAACCATGCTATAATCGGCCCACGGACCCCCGCACGGCAGCTGTCCTGCCTTCGAGGACCTCGGTGACCGTCGTCGACCGCCCTTCCACCGCCCCGGCCGCTGCGCCGGCCCCGCTGGGGAGTCGCCTGGCAGCCTACCTGTTGGACTGGCTGGTGACGTTCATTCTCGCGTGCGTGTTCATCTCGGCCGCCGGCCTGCTGCTGCTGGTAGCGAGCGACATGGGCCGCACCGATCCTCCGGACCGGGCGCTCTACGCGGCGCTGCTGGTCGCGGGCATGGTCGTGCCGGTCTGGACGCTGGTGACGCTGGTCGGCTGGTCGTGGCACGGGCAAAGCATCGGCAAGCTGGCGATGAACCTGCGGGTCGTCAGTCGTGGCGGCGCCGCGCCCGGGCTGGGCCGAGCCCTGGTACGGCTGGTGGTCTACACGGCGGAGAACCTGGCGCTGGTGCTCGCACCGCTGGGTGGGGCGGCCGCGTGGTGGCTCCGGTCACGGGAACTGCCGCTGCCCCTGCTGCTGACGCCGGCGGCGGCACTGGTGCTGCCCGTGGTGAGCGTCGCCCTGCTGCTCAAGGACCGGGAGCGCCGTGCCCTGCATGACCGTCTGGCTGGCACGTGGGTGATCGCGGAATAGCACGCGGGCCGATATCGGGGTAGGGAAAGGAGCGGGCCGCTGTGCGCCAGCCTCCCGCGCAGGGCGTCGGCCCCGGTCGCGATCCGGTGGTGGTGTGGATGTCCCGCCGGCCTGTCCCGGCGGGAAGCGCCCGTGCACCGCTGCTCGGGGTGCTGCTGGTGCTGGTCACAGCCGGCCTGGTGACGCTGCACGGGCTGGCCATCATCACGGGGCGCGGCGCGGCAGTGCGTACCCTGGCGGCCACGCTGCCCGCCCTCACCGACCTCGACCAGGCCTTGCGGGTGCACGGTGAGGCCGTCCGTGCCGCGGCGGCGGATGCCGGGCCGGTGCCGGTGCCGGGGCTGCCGCTCACCGTCGAGGTGCCGGCCGAGGCGGCGCAGGCCGGCGGTGACCACCTGCGCGGCGCGGTCGTGGCCGCCATGACGCGGGCCGTGTATCGGTCCGGCAGCGTGGCGTTCCGCGGCACTGCGGGCGCCGGCTCTTCGGCTACACCGCTCACCCGCGTCTGGCTCCTGGACCACACCCTGAACCTGCTCTCCGCCCCGAGCCATAGACGGCTGGTATGGTGGCGGACGGCGGCGCTGGCCGTGGCGACCGTCCTGGCGGTAGCGCTGGCGGTGGTGGCGGGGCCTTGGCGCATGGCGGTAGCGGTGGGCAGCGCCGTGGCGGCAGGGGCGATCTTTGCCGTCCTGCTGACGGCCGGTGTGTGGGCCGGCGTGGCGCTGCTCCTGTCCGGGACCAACGATGTGACGGAAGCGGTGATCGACCGCGTCGTGCACGATGTGGCGATGACGGTGCTCGGTACCGGGTTGATCGCGGCGTTGGCGGGAACCGTGCTGGCCGCGGCGGGCGCGCTTCTGCGGCGGCACGGACGCGGGCAGGACGCGGCGGGAGGCACGGCCCCATCTCGGCCGGCCGGGCTGCGAGCGCCGTAGCGGGAGGATACACGATGCCGATCTTCGTTGCACTGGGACGGGCCACCGAGTCGGGCAAGCGGCGCACGCTGGACGGGCTGGCCGAACGACACAAGAAAGCCGTTGCGCGCGCGGAGGACGCCGGCGCTCGCGTCCTGGCCAGCTACGCGTTGCTCGGCCCGTACGACTATCTCGTCTTGTTGGAAGCGCCCGATATCGAGACCGTGGCACGGGTGCTGATCCGCGAGGCGGCGCGGGGCAACGTCAATTACGAGATCCACCCGGCGCTGCCGATGGAGCAGTTCGCGCGCCTGGTCAGTGAGGAAGAGGTGCCGGCCACGCTGCGCATCCCACGCGCCGGCCGCGAGCTGCCGCCTGCCGCGCCATCGCAGGAGGGCGGGCTGAGCCGGGTGACCGTGCGTCGCCCATATCGGCGTATCGCGCGCGATTCCGAGCTGTAGCGGTCCATCGGGCGGTCATTGGGCTCCGCACCGAGAGGGGACCGCGCGGGCGGCCTGCCGGAGGCGACCGCCCGCGTCGGCGTGGACGCCGGCTGGCGGGATCAGCCGGCAACGGGGTAGACGAACTCGCCACCGGCGGTCTGGTTCGTGGGCTGGCGGCGGGTCTTGACCCCCTTAGAGTCCCAGAAGATCTCGGCGATCTCCTGGCAGGCGGCGAGCAACTGCTGGGAGGCCTCCATATTGATGGTTTGCTTAACGGTGGAGGTCAGTTTGGTGGCCTTCCAGAAAAGGTCATGCAGGTTTGGGTACTTCTCAAGGTGCTCCGGCTTGAAGTAATCGGTCCACAGGATCACGAGCTCGTGCTCGCAGAGCTTGGCGTGCTCCTCCTTGACCATGGTGTAGCGGGCGATCTGGGCGTTGTAGAGGTCCCATTCCGCCTTGCTCGCACCGTCTGCTGGCCTGGGCAGCGCCTCGATGAGCTGGACCATGCGGATCACGGTGAGGGCGGCGACCTGCGCGGCGTGGGGGTCGTAGATGCCGCACGGGATGTCGCAGTGGGCGCGCGCGCTGCGCGGCGGGCTCACGCGGTCCAGCAGGCTAATCGCGCGATCGACGAGCTTCATGGACGTCTTGCCTCCTGCGCTCTTGGTGATGTTGGGCTCCGCCTAGGCAGTCCCCGTAGAGTATAGATCGCGAGTTCCAACAGCAAACCCTTGCAGAAGGAGTAGAGGGAGTGCCACGCGCACCGTGGCCGCTGCTCGGCACGGTCACCGGCGCCGCTGTGATCCTGATCCTGAGCCGCCTGGTCCAACGGGTGCGGATCACCGGACCAAGCATGGAGCCCTGCCTTCGGGACGGCGACCGTGTCCTGGTCAGCCAACTCGCCTACCTGCGGCGGCGGCCTCGCCCCGGCGACGTGGTGCTGGCCCGTGTCAGCGCCGTGCCGGGCGGCCTCACCGTGAAGCGGGTGGCGGCTGTGGACGGCAACGGCGACCTGGTGTTGCTGGGGGACAACCGCACGCGCAGCACCGACAGCCGCCACTTCGGTCCAGTACCGAGGCGCGCGGTGCTGGGCCGTGTCTGGTACCGGTACTGGCCACCGGAGCGACGCGGCCGGTTAGCCGGTGCCGATGGGATGCCGCCTGCGTGACTCAGCAGGGGTTTGCCATGTCCCTCGGTCGCCGGCGACTGACCGACGATCACGCCGCCAGGATCCCGGTCTGCCCATGGCCGGCCCTGAGCGGCCGCGCCGGTTATCCGGCACACGCGGCGCGCGGCGGGACCGGTGGGGCGTTGCCGCGGGATGGAGAGATGCTATAATATGTGTGGTACCGGCGGGAGTAACTCAGTGGCAGAGTGGCTGCTTCCCAAGCAGCAGGTCGTGGGTTCGAATCCCATCTCCCGCTCCACCTGAACCGCCGCTCAGCCGCACAGAGATCCGCCCCTCCAGCTTTAGCCGAAGGAACCCACGGCTTCGGCCGGAACTCCCACAGCACCCCGGGGCGGCCCGGTCCCGGCCGGGCCGGGGGACCGGCTGCAGCCTGAGGGACGCACGGGGTTCCCCTTCCCCCGGCTTTGCACGGGGGAGCCCCCGTGCGCCCCGGCAATGCCGGGGTGCGAAGCCGGGGGGCCGGGGCCGACGGGGTCCAGCCCAATCGCATATGGCGGCCCGCCCTGTCCGGCCACGCCTGTCGGTACCGTGGTCGGCAGCGGTCCGAAGCGGCACCCTGCTTAGCGCCCGTTCGTCCCCTCGCTCGGTGCCACCAGGCGCACCCAGTCGGCCAGGACAAACGCCAGGCCATGGACATCCTCAGCCACCTCCCGGAGCATATCGGCCGCCTCAGCGATGCTGTCAGGTGGCTCGGCTGCCATGCGGCGGGTGTGATCTGCCAGCGTGTGCAGTGCTTGGACAAACCGGCGACGCGCCTCATCCGGTGTGGCAGGCGGCAGCGCTGGGCTGGTGGCCATGTCGCATCTCCTGATGTATTGATGGGTGATAGGCCCCTGTTCGGCGCAGCGAGAACCTCCACAGCGGCAGAAGCGGTTGAGGGAGATAGTACCGGGACAACGCCGATAGCGGTAGAGCCAGACGGATCGCGTGGCTTGCCCGGCACGGCGCTCGCACGCGATAGCAACCCATGAGCGCGACCGTGGTGCCGTCAATTGTCCACCGTCTCAACGGTGATCGGCAGGCGAACGGTAACCGTGGTCCCCTGCGCTTCCCGGCTGGTGACGGTGATCTGGCCGCCGTGCTGCTCCACGATCTGCTTAGCTGCCACCAGCCCCAAGCCGGTGCCCGCCACCCGACCGACGACGTTGCGTGCCCGATGAAAGCGGTCGAAGATGTGGGGCAGATCGTCGGCGGGAATGCCCAAGCCCTGATCGGTCACCGTCAGCTCTGCCCACGAGCACGCTGAGCCGTCCGGGGGGATCCGCCGCACCGTGACGACGATGTCTCCGCCCTCCGGGCTGTACTTGATCGCGTTGTCGAGCAGGTTGGACAGCACACGCTCCAGACGGCGCTCGTCCCACTCGCCCACCAGCTCGGTCAGGTCGGTATCGACCGTGATGCGGTGGTGCGCCGTCATTTGCTGCCAAAGCCCCACCTCACGGCGCGCCAATGCCACCAGGTCGGTCGGTTGGTACTCTAGCTCCAGCGACCGGCCGGATTGGATCCGGGCCATGTCCCGCAGCTCATCGATCATCACGCTCATACGCCTGGCCGCCGTCTCGATCAACTCGACCTGGGCCATAGCCTCGGGGGTGAGCTGTCCGGCCTGGGCCAACCGGCGCAGCATGCGCACGCCGATACGTACGGCGGCCAGCGGTTGCCCAAGGTCGTGGCTGACGGTGGACAGTACCTGATCCCGCAGCTGTAGGGCCGCCTCCACCTTCGCACGCGCCAGCCGCTCACGACGCAACAGCTCTTCCCGCTCCGCCTCGGCGCGCTTGCGCTCGCTGGCATCGCGCACCGCCGCAATCACCACCGTGCCGTTGTCGGTCGCGACCGGACTAAGGCTCACCTCTACCGGAAACTCCGAGCCGTCCTTGCGCAACCCGTACAGCTCCAGGTCAGCACCCATCGGGCGGGTGCGCGGAGCGGCCGCGTACATCGCGCGATGAGCGAGGTGGGGGCCGCGATATCGCTCCGGGATCAGCACCTCAACCGGCTGTCCGATAAGCTCGTGGCGGTCATAACCGAACAGTACTTCGGCCTGCCGGTTGAGCAGCAGGATGCGGCCGTCGTGGTCCGTGATGATCATCGCGTCGGGGGCGGCTTCGAGAAGGGTTGGGACCGGTAGATCCACCGGGAAAAGGTTACGAGACTGCATGTCGGTGGTCGTCTCCAGCAGGCCGCTCGGGCCGGTATAGCGATGATCCAGGTCGGGGCATCCGAGCCGGGCAGTCGACGGGCGGCCTGCCCTTGACCGGTTCCACGCACCATTCCTATGATCGCACGGCATCCCACCCCAAATATAGGAGTCAGCCCGCGTGCGCGACAAAGTCGTGGCCACGCCGGACGAGGCGGTTGCCGATATCCCCGACGGCGCCACGATCATGTTCGGCGGCTTTGCCTCGGCTGGTTCGCCTACGAACCTGATTCGGGCGCTGGTGCACAAGGGGGTACGCGACATCACCGGTATCGCCAACAATATCGGCCTGGGCGATGAGCTCGATTCGCTGTGTGTGAACCGGCAGCTCAAGAAGATGATCGCCTCCTTCGCCATCCGTGCATCCGGCGGCCGGCAAAGCGAGTTCGAGCGGCAGTGGCGGCGGGGGGAGGTGGAGCTGGAGCTGGTGCCGCAAGGCACGCTGGCCGAGCGCATCCGCGCCGGCGGCGCCGGCATCCCCGCCTTCTACACCCCTACGGGTGCCGGCACCGTGGTGGCCGAGGGCAAGGAGGTGCGCGTCTTCAACGGCCGCCCCTGCCTGCTGGAGTACGCCCTCACCGCCGACGTGGCCCTGCTCAAGGCGCGCGTGGCGGACCGGTTCGGCAACCTCGTCTATCACGCCGCCGGGCGCAACTTCAACGTCCCCATGGCCACCGCCGCGCGGTTGGTGATCGTGGAGGTGGAGGAGATCGTCGAGGTGGGGGAGCTGGACCCAGAGCAGGTGGTCACCCCCGGCATCTACGTGGACCGCATCGTCCGCTGCGACCCGGTGCCCATCCGCTGGTGGCCGTGAACGGGCTGGCGCCCGCATCGACGACCGGCCGTGCGTGTGGAGTCCGGCGTATGCCCTCTCCTCGTTCCTGGAGCAGACCCCTATGCCGCTCACACGGGAGCTGATCGCCCTCCGGGTTGCGCGCGAGCTGCAGCCCGGCATGGTGGTGAACCTCGGGTTCGGCCTGCCCACCCTGGTGGCGAACTTTGCGCCGCCAGGGGTCATCTTCCAGGCCGAAAACGGCATCCTCGGTTACGGCCGCATCATCGAAGATGATGCTCTGTTCGATTCGGACGTGATCAACGCCGGCGGCCAGCCGGTGGAGATCCTGCCCGGCGCGTCGTTCTTCAGCAGCGACCAGTCCTTCGCCATGATCCGCGGCGGCCACATCGACGTGGCGGTGCTCGGCGGCTTGCAGGTCTCCGAACGGGGCGACCTCGCCAACTGGGTCGTCCCCGCGCGCGGCGGCGGCTCCATCGGCGGCGCCATGGACCTGGCCACCGGCGCCCGCCGCCTGATCGTGGCCATGGAGCACACCACCAAGTCCGGTGAGCCGCGCATCCTGCCGGAGTGCACCTACCCCCTCACGGCGGCCGCCTGTGTGGACCTGATCGTCACCGACCTGGCCGTGATCGAGGTCACGCCCACGGGCCTGGTGCTGCGCGAGCTGGCGCCCGGCACGAGCGTGCAGGAGGTCCTCGCCCGCACGGCCGCACGCCTGCACGTACCGGCACACGTGCCCGAGATGTCCCTGTAGGGAGGACCGTCGGAGACCGGGAGGGCGCCGCCCAGGCCCTCCGCCCAGGAACGCTGGCGCCAGACCGGCTGGTCGTGGTTCCATGGGCATATGAACCGGTCTGGCCCACCCGTGGGTGCGATGCCCACCACCCTGGAGCCCGCACAACTCGTCGCAGTGGAGCAGGCGGCCGTCGAGCTGGCCGGGGCTGCCGGCGAGCGCCTCTGGCAGCGCTTCCGTTCGGCGCTGGCCGTGGAGTACAAGAGCCCTGGCCACCAGGACCCGGTCACGGAGGCGGACCGCGAGGTGGAGCGGTTCCTGCGCGAGGAGATCCGCGCCCGCTTCCCGGAGCACGGCGTGCTTGGCGAAGAAGGCTCTGAGCCGCCTCGGGGCGCACCGTTCGTGTGGGTGGTCGACCCGCTGGACGGCACCGCCAACTTCATCAATGGGTTGCCGCTCTGGGCGGTCTCCATCGGAGTGCTCTGGTACGGCCGGCCCGTCGTGGGGGCAATCTATATGTCCTGTGGCCCCGGTGGTTCGCAGGCCACCGTGCACGCCCGACTGGGTGGCGGCGCGGCCATGAACGGCGAGCGGGTGCGGGTGATCGAGGAGGCGGAGCCGGTGCGCCGCCGCCTGTCCACCTTGCCCGCCCATTACTGGCGCGAGCTGCGCCTTCTCCGCTGGCAGCCCGCACGGCTCGGCGAGGTGCGCACCCTGGGCAGCGTGGCGCTGGAGCTGGCGCTCATCGCCGCCGGTGTGCTCCAGTACGGGCTGTTCTGGCAACCGAAGATCTGGGACGTGGCCGCAGGGGCGGCGATCGTGCGAGAGGCCGGTGGGTCGGTACTGGTGCACCGCGGCTGGGGCAGGCCGTGGACCGAGCTGTACGCCTTCGAGCCCCGGCCCGCACGCCGTGGCCTGCCGCCGACGTTGCGTGGCTGGCGCGGCTCGATCCTAGCCGGCAACCCGGGCGCGGTGCGCGCCATCGCCGGTAGCATCCGCGCCCGCCTGGCCGCCGCAGAGCCGCTCGCGGCGGTCGTCCGTTTCCTGCGAGGCGGCGGCATATAGGCGGGCGCTCGCCGATCGGTCACACCGCTGCCCTAGCGGTATGACGGACGGGCGATGGCCAGGGGCAACCCGAAGAGCAGATTGGTGACGACAAAGGCGAAGATGAAGGTGAGGAAGCCGGCGTTCCGGCCCAGGAAGTGACCGGCGACCAGGCCCGCGATCAGCGACAGCCCCACGATGAAGGCCCCGTACACCAGCGGCAACATGCTCGCCGGCAGCACCTCACGTTTCAGCTCCTCCTCCGGGGGAGCCGGTGCCTCCGGTTGCAGCAGGTTGCCAAGCCCGATGATCGCCGCCAGCGCGCCCACACCGATAATCACCATCGACGCCACGCTGTCCAATCGAATCTCGTGCGAGGACTGCGAGGCAAAGTAGACGCCGATCGCCGCGGTCACGATGCCACCGGCCACGAGCAACCGGTTGAAGGGGCGACTCTCCATCGAACGCCTCTCACTTGAGCAGTTTGCGCAGGGCCTGGGCGAGCTGTGCGGGGTCGAAGTCGCCGCGCAGCAGCGTTCGCTCCCGGCCTGCAGGGTCGATCACATAGAGCGCCTCGGTGTGCCCGACCGCTGCCGGCATCGTGCTCACCGGCGAGCGCAGGCTGACGATGCCGTACCGCGCCCACACCGGTTCCAGCTCCGCCTCGGTGCCGACCAGGTAATGCCAGACCTCGTCCGGCAGCCGGTGGCGGGCTGAGAATTCCTGCGCCGCCTGGGGGGTGTCGCCGCGCGGATCGACGCTGACCGCGACAAACCGCACCCGCGCCGCATCGGGACCGAGCAGCTCCCAGGTGCGACGCAGCTTCTCCGCCGTGGTCGGGCAGAAATCCGGGCACATCGTGTACATAAACGTCAACACCACCGCGTGTCCGCGCAGGCCGGAGAGCGTCACCTCGCGCCCCGCTTGGTCCAGCAGCCGGAAGTCCGGCGCGGGCGTCCGGTCAAGCAGCGTGCCTGGAAGCTCGGTCTGACCCCGCGCACAGCCTGCGGCGAGCAGCGCGATGGCCAGCGCGAGGCCCACCCAGGGCAGCGGGCAGCCGCGCAGGCCGCGTGGCGGTCGCTCCGTCATTGGACCGTAAGTTTGCCGCGCATCTCCACGGGATGCACATCGCATTGGTAATCGAATGTCCCCGTTTGCGCAATGACAAACGTGATCGTCTGGGATTGCCCACCACTAAGCAGGTTCGTGGTGATATCTTTGCCGTCCTTATCTTTGACGTTGAGGACGTGCCAGTTGTGGATGGCTGAGCCCTTGTTCTGGAGGGTCAACGTGACCGGCTCGTTGGCTTTGACGGTGAGCTGCGTCTTATCGAACTTGTTGTCGGTGGCGACGATGACGGTGCCGCCCGCGGGCACGCCGCCGCCCGTAGCCGGTCCGGCCCCAGCCGCTGGCGCCCCTCCGGTTGCCGGCGCGACCGCCGCTACCACCGTCAGCTTGCCGCGCATCTCTACCGGGTGAACGTCGCACTGGAAGTCAAACGTGCCGGTTTGCGCGATGGTGAACTTGATGGTTTCGCTCTTGCCGCCGGCCAGCAGCGTGGTGGTGATATCCTTTCCGTCTTTATCCTTAACATTGAGAACGTGCCAGTTGTGCAGCGCCTGGCCTTTGTTATCCAGGGTGAATGTAATCTCCGTGTTTACCGGCACTGAGATCTCGGTTAAGGAGAACTTGTTGTCCGTGGCCGTCATCACCACCGTGGTAACGGGTGCCGGACCGCCGCCGCCTGCCGCCGCCTCCTCGCCCGGTCGCACCGCGAGGTACAGCCCCACGGCGATCACCACTGAGGCCGGGACGGCGGTGAGCAGGTATAGGAGCGCCCTGCTGATGCGCGGCCCCACCGCTAGGAGCGTGCTCACGCCCAGGATACCGAGCGCGATGATCAGGGCCGTGGGCACCGCGTACCGCGGATCCATAGCCAGGAGGATGCGGGACGCGCTGAAGATGAGCAAAGCGATGACGCCCGCTGCGGCGACCGGGATCAGGATTGGCAGGACCAACCGTTCGCGCATGCACACCCCCCTGGAACGCGGTCGGGCCGCGTCCCCTCGCTCTTCAACGTCGAGCCGCTAGCGAGCCCGCCGGCTCGGCGGCTTGGTCAGCCCCATCCGACGCAGCTCCTCCTCCACGTCCTCCCAGCGGAGCTCGGTGGCGCTCGCGCGCTCCTTGCGCTCCTCGCGGGCGACCCAGCGGAAGAAAATGATGCCGATAACCAGCCAAAGGATGGCGCCCCCGCCCAGCTTCATGATCAGCCCGGCGTAGCGTTGGTCCTCGATGGCGCTGATGCCCCACAGGCGCGGCGCCTGCGCGTAGAACTCGTACCAGACCGTGCTGGAGAAGGTGATAAACGACGCCAGCACGGTGGGCACGAACGATTGCAGGAACAGGTACACCATCTGCAGCGGCTCGGACAGGCGCGGCAGCAGCACCGTGGGGCTCAACACCGGCCACCACATGAGCAGCGCCGAGCCAAGCAGCACCACATGCAGGACGAAGTGAAACCAGTGGTGGCGCAAAGCGGCGTCGCCCACGTCCGGCAGGTGGGTAACGGCGGTCACCAGGTTGAACAGCGTGAAGGCCACCGCCGGCCGGGTGAGGAAGCGCGCCAGACGCCGCAGCCGTTGCCGTTCCAGCACCGGTAGCAACAGCCAGTCCGGCGTGCCGAGCAGCAGGAACGGCGGCGCCACCAGCGTGAACAGCATGTGCTGCACCATATGCACGCTGAACAGGCGCTGTTCCGCGATGTCATGGATCGGCGTGCCCGCGCCGATGTAGAGCACCGCGACCCCGAGGCTGAACCACGCCACCTGCGCGGGCGAGGCGCGCAGGCCGCGCGGGCTGCCCACCGCACGCAGGCCGTACAGATAGGCGGCCTCAATCAGCGCGATCCACAGGATGACGTCGGGATGCACGTGCCAGGACATGGCCTCGTCCTTCCATCCGGGCAGGAACCGGACCCCGGCAAGCCCAGGCGCCGCTACGCGAAGAACACCCGCTGGATGGTCAGCACGGCGATGAACACCGCCAGCGCCAGCCCCAGCCCGCCGACGAACATCACGCTGAACAACCGGCTGTCAAAACGCAGATGCATGTACCACATCACGACCAGCGCGAACTTGATCGCCATGACGATCAACATGCCGGTGATCGTGAGCGCTTTGACAAAGCCGAGATAGGAGAGCGCGACCTCGATCGCCGTCAGCACCGCTAGGATGATCGCGATCTGCACATAGGCGCGCGGCCCGGGATGGGGGTGCTCAACGCGACGCTCGACGGCGGTCTGTTCTCGCGTAGCGGTCATACCTCCACTCCTGTCCCGTCCACTCACTGCGGCAGCAGGTAAACGAGGGTGAAGATCAGGATCCACACGATGTCCACGAAGTGCCAGTACAGGCCGGCGATCTCCACCGTGAGGCTATCTTTCTGCTGGATCCGGCCCATGGAGGCCATGGTGAAGATGGACAGCAGGATAAACACCCCCACGGCCACGTGTGCCCCATGGAAGCCGGTGAGCACGAAGAACGAGCTGCCGAACAGGTTCGTGCTCGGTGTGAGACCCTCGTGCACGAAGGTGGTGAACTCATAGGCCTGGCCACCCAGGAAGGTCATGCCCAGCCCGGCCGTGGCCAGCAGCCAGATGCGCAGGCCGCGCACATCGCCGCGCTGGATGGCGGCCAGCGCCAGCACCATCGTCAGGCTGCTCATGAGCAGCACGAACGAGCTAACGGAGGTGTACGGGATGTCGAAAATCTCGTGCGGGTGCGGGCCCGGCATGCCCAGCGCCTGATCCCGACCGCGGTACAGCAGGTAGGTCGCGATCAGCGAGCCGAAGAACAGGCAATCCGAGGCCAGGAACAACCACATGAACAGCTTGCGGTTGTCCAGCCCGGTGCTGGTTTCCATCTCATGCGCGCTTGCGGCATGCTCCAGAGCCATAACCACGCTCCACGGATTCGCTTCCGGCGCCCCCTGCTCTACTCCTCAGCGATCGGCTCCAGCGACCAGCCGAAGACGCCGGCCAGCAGCACCAGGGCGCCCACACCGACGACCACCCACCCGGCCACCGCGCTGGCGGTGGTGATAAGCAGCCCGGCGGCCATGATCGGCAGACCGGCGGCCGTGACCAGCGGCCAGTATGAGGGCGAAGGCATGTGGATGCCGTGACCGTGCGCGCCGTGCCCGCTCTCGGCCACCGCCACCGCGCGGTACTCCGGCCGCGGCACGGCCCGGCCGCTCTCATCCTCACCGTACTTGCGGTGCCAGAACTCGTCGCGGGTGTGCACCGTTGGGATCTCATCCCAGTTGTAGTGCGGCGGTGGCGACGACGGCGTCATCCACTCCAAGGTGCGCGCGTCCCACGGGTCGAGCGGGGCGCGCTCGCGGCTGCGAGCGGTCTTGATCACGTTGAAGATGAACACCAGGATGGAGGCCGCGATCACAAACGCGCCGATCGTCTCCAGCAGGTTCCAGAAGTCCCAACCGGTCCCCTCCGGGTAGGTGAACGTGCGTCGCAGCATCCCCTCCAGCCCCACGATGTGCATGGGGCCAAACGTGAGGTTGAAGCCGATCAGCATCAGCCAGAAGTGCAGGCGGCCCAGGCCTTCATCTAGCAATTTGCCCGTGATCTTCGGCCACCAGTAATAGATACCGGCGAACAGACCGAAGATCGCGCCACCGAAGAGGACGTAGTGGAAGTGGGCGATGATGTAATACGTGTCGTTCTGCTGGGTATCAGCCGGAACCATCGCGTGGGTGACACCGGAGAGGCCACCGATGATAAACATCGCCACGAAACCGATGGCGAACATCACCGGCGTCTTGATGTTGATCGAGCCACCCCACAAAGTGCCAAGCCAGTTGAAGATCTTCACCCCGGTGGGCACGGCGATGAGCATCGTCGAGGTAGCGAAGGCAGCGTTCGCCGCCGGCCCGAGGCCGACCACAAACATGTGGTGTGCCCACACGCCCCATCCCATGAAGCCGATGGCAACACCAGAGAAAACGACCACCGCGTAGCCAAAGAGCGGCTTGCGTGCGAAGGTGGGCAACACCTCGGACACAATACCCATCGCCGGCAGGATGAGGATGTACACCTCCGGGTGACCGAAGAGCCAGAACAAGTGCTGCCAAAGGATGGGGTCGCCGCCCTTCGTCACGTTGAAGAAGTTCGTGTTGAAGAAGCGGTCGAACATCAGCTCAAAGAGGCCCACCGAGATCGGCGGAATGGCCGTGATAAGCAAGAACGCCACCACCAGCGTCATCCATGCGAACACCGGCATGCGGAGGAGCGTCATGCCCGGCGCACGCATGTTCAAGATGGTGACGATAAAGTTGAACGACGAAGCCAGCGAGGCGATGCCCAGCATCTGCAGGCTAAGTGCCCAGAAGTCCACACCGTGGCCGGGAGTGTAGAGCTTGGCGGTGAGCGGCGCGTAACCGTACCAGCCCTGGTTGGGCGCCCCGCCGAAGAAGAAGCTGGCGTAGAGGAACAGCCCGCCGAACAGGAAGACCCAGTAGCTGAGGGCGTTCAGGCGCGGGAAGGCGACGTCTCGCGCGCCGATCATGAGGGGGATAAGGAAGTTGAAGAAGGCCGCGCTCATCGGCATCACCACCAAGAAGATCATGGTGGTGCCGTGCATGGTGAAGAGCTGGTTGTAGCGGTCGGCCGTGAGGACATCGAGATTGGGCCGTGCGAGCTGCAGGCGAATGAGGAGCGCCTCGATGCCGCCCAACAGGAAAAAGATGAACGCCGTGACGCCGTAGAGAATACCGATCCGCTTGTGGTCGACCGTGGTCAGCCAGCTCCAGAAGCCCTCGGTGCTGGTCGGCCGCCGCAGAAGCGTCGGCACCGCCGTTTGCTGGATGGTCGCCATCGCCCAACCCCCTCAACCGGGTTGTCGCTTCGTTGAGATGGCGGGGAACGGTACGCTCCCCGGTCCCTCGGCTATTTGAGGCTCTCCAGATAGTCCGCGATCGCCTTGATGTCCTCCTCGCTCAGCACGCCCTCCCACGCGGGCATCTTTGCCCCCGGCTTGACCGCCTGCGGGTTTTTGATCCAGCGCACCACGTTCTCCGGCGTGTTCTCCAGCCGGTTCGCGCCCAACGTCAGCCGACTGCCGAAGTGCGTCAGGTTGGGCGCGATGCGGCCCTGGGCGTTGGTACCCTCGATGGCGTGGCAACCGATGCAGGCGTTGCCCATGAAGACCTCAAAGCCGCGTGCCGCCGAGCCGCCCGTGGGCGTGCGCGCCTGCCGCGCCTGCCCCTGCAACCACTGGTTGAACTCACTCTCCGGCTGCGCGATCACCACGAAGCGCATCAAGGCATGCGAGTCGCCACAGAATTCAGCGCACTGGCCCTGATACACACCCGGCTGTTTGGCCGAAAACCAGACATGGTTCTGCTTACCGGGGACGGCATCCATTTTACCCGAGAGGTTCGGCACCCAAAAGCTATGGATCACGTCGACCGACTCGACCGTGGCGTACACCCTGCGGCCAGCTGGGATATGCATCTCGTTGGCGACGTAGACGGACTTGTTTGGGTCGGATGGGTCGCGATACTGGAACTCCCACCACCATTGATGGGCGATAACGCGGACTTCCAACGGGTTATCGGGCTTGCGCGAGAGATCAACGATGGTCCTGATCGTCGGGATGGCGATCACAGCCAGGATCAGTGACGGCAGAATGGTCCACCCGACCTCCAGCCGCGTGTTGCCGTGCACCTGCTGGGGCAGGGCCTCCCGGCCCGGTCGCTGCCGATACCGCAGCACGGCGTAAAGCAATAATCCCTCGACCACCACGAAGATCGGGACGACGGCGAACCAGAAGACCGGGAAAAAGAGGTTGTTGATCCGTTCGGCCACTTCGCCGCGATCCGTCAGCGTGCTGAGCGGGCTTTCGGTGCGGCAGGCGCTCGCCAGGGCGAGCACCGGCGCGGCCAGAGTGACCGTCCGGAGGAGCAGGCGAAGTCGTGCGGGAGCTCCCATGGGCCCTCCGATGCGCATTGGTGACTGGCAGAACAACGGCCGCCGCGTGGGGGCCGCCTCACACGCTCATCAGTGGGACGAGGGTGACGCTAAGGTAGGGGGAGCTCGCCAGGCCTCGTCGCCTATGCGTTCGGCCGTGTGCCGATCGTAAGAAGGCACCCGGCGTGTGTCAAGCAAACGAGCATGCCCGTCATCCACCCGCGGTGGACCGACCGATGGTCCCCCACGGAAACCGCGATGGTACCCTGCGTCGCCCCGTATCCCTGCGCTGCGACCTCAGGCGCATGGCGCACTGCCTCCTAAGTATGGCCGCCCGCCGCTTACGATCCAGCCCCCACCGCGCGCACGTGGCATCGCCCTCGGCGGGGCACGGGTGGGCGATTGCGCCCGCGCGTCCCCGTGGATAGACTCGAAGACAGGCGGTGGCGTGCACCCTCTGTCTGCTGCTCCCCACGTGCGGTGCGCGCGGTGTCAGCTCGCGGGCACAGACCTGGGTGATCAACGCCCGAGCGCTCGAGGCCAACTGAGAGCACACCGCTGAGAACGCACCGCCCCGTCCGCTTCCGATGCCCATCAGGGCAAGGCCATTCGTGGGGGCGACCATGACGCGCTTTCAACGGCTGACGCTGGCGGCGGTGTTCGCCACATGGCTGCTCGTCGTGTCCGGCGCCACAGTGCGGGTGACCGGATCTGGGCTGGGTTGTCCCGATTGGCCGTTGTGCCACGGCCATGTCATCCCACCGCTCAATCGCCCCACCCTGATCGAGTACAGCCATCGTCTGCTCGCCTCGGCCGTCACCGTATTGGTCGTGGCCACCGTGGTCAGCGCGTGGCGCGCCTACCGGCACCAGCCCTCGATCCTGCGACCGGCGCTGCTGGCCCTTCCCTTCCTGGTGGCGCAGGTGATCCTAGGCGGCATCACGGTCTTGCATGAACTCCCACCGACGATCGTCGCCGCTCACCTCGCCACCTCGATGGCCGTGTTTGCCTGCCTGATCGCCACAGCGGTTGGGGCGTTCGCGCCCGTGCTGCGCCGGCGCGGTGCCCTTCCCGCCCTCGGTGAAGGGTTCGCCCTGCTGGCCGGGGGCACCGCTGTGGTGACGTATCTTCTCTTGCTGACCGGTGCATACGTCACGGGCAAAGGGGCCGGCCTGGCCTGCCGTGGGTGGCCGCTGTGCAACGGTGAGCTGTTCCCAGCCGGGGAGCGCATGGCCGACATCCACGCCTTCCACCGCCTGGTGGCCGCCGGTGCCGGCGTTCTGATCGCCGTATTGCTCTGGCGTGCGTTCCGCACGCCGGGCCGCCACCCCGCGGTGCGCACGGTGGCCGCCACCCTGACGGCCGTGTACCTGGCACAGGTGCTGGTCGGCGCGGGCAATGTCTGGCTGCGCCTCAGCCCACCGATACGCATTGCCCACCTCAGCCTGGCCGCGCTGGTGTGGGGCCTGCTCGTAGCCCTGGCAGCGCTGGCGTTCCACGCCGCCGGGCGCGCGCAACCCGCGTCGGTTGACCGGGGGCCCGGGGTACCCGATACACCGGCTGCACCGGAGCCAAGCCTGGGCAGGCCCGAGCCGGCGCCCGGCCGCTGGCGCGCCACACTCGGGGCTTATCTCTCGCTCACCAAACCGCGCATCATCGAACTCCTGCTGGTGACCACGGTGCCGACCATGGTGCGCGCGGCCGACGGGCTGCCGGCCCCCTGGTTGGTGCTGGCCACGGTCGTCGGCGGGGCGCTGTGCGCTGGCGGTGCCAACGCTATCAACTGCTACCTCGACCGCGATATCGACCAGGTGATGCACCGCACGCGCCGCCGCAGCCTACCGCGGGGACAGGTCACCCCGGCGCGCGCGCTGGCGTTCGGCGTCACGCTGGGAGTGGTGGGTTTCCTGGTGCTGGCCACGGTCGCCAACCTGCTCAGCGCCGTGCTGGCCGCCGGTGCCCTGCTGTTTTATGTGTTCGTGTACACGGCCTGGCTCAAGCGGCACAGTGTGCAGAATATCGTGATCGGCGGCGCGGCCGGGGCGGTGCCGCCGCTGGTGGGCTGGGCGGCGGTGCGCGGCAGTCTGGGCTTGGAAGCGGTGGCCCTGTTCACCGTGATCCTGCTCTGGACGCCGCCGCACTTCTGGGCACTGGCGCTTCGCTATCGCGGGGACTATGCCGCAGCGGGGGTGCCGATGTTGCCGGTGGTGCGCGGCGAATCGACCACCCGGCGGCAGATCGCGGCCTACAGCCTCCTGCTGGTGCCGGTGTCACTGGTGCCCAGCCTCGCCGGCGGGGCAGGGCCGCTGTACCTCGCCGCGGCCGTGGCGCTGGGCGCGGTGCTGGTTCGGGAGGCGCTGGCACTGGTGCGTCGCGGCGACGCCTACCCCGTGATGCGCCTCTTCCATTTTTCCATCGTGTACCTGGCAGCGCTCTTCGCCGCGCTCCTGCTCGATCAGGCGGTTCACCCCTGGCTCGCGCGGTGAGCTGCCTGGACTTGCCGCGTCAAGGGGACCAACCCATCGGGGGTAACGGAATGCCGATGCCGCGCCGGTACCTGGCCCTGTTCGAGCCAGAACTTGTGCCAGGGGAGCGGCTGCTGGCGGTCGCCAACGCCGACCTGTGGTTTCCCTATCGGCGGCTGGGCTTGACGGACCGGCGCCTGATCGCCGTCGAGCGCGGCGGGCTGCGGCGCCCGTGGCGGGGCCGGTCGGTGCGCAGCATCCCGCTGTCGGAGGTCGCCGACATCGACGTGCGCAGGGGGCGCCTCCAGCAGACAGTCACCGTGCGCCTGCGGAACGGGCACGCCGTCGGCTACGCGCTGCCGTCCTTCTCCCGTGGCACCGCGCCGTTCCTCCGAGCCCTTCAGCAAGGGATCGCCGCGCAGAGCACCGCCCCTCGGCGTTGAGCCGGAGGTACCACGGCCGGCATCGTGGCCGCCCGGCCCCGCCGCCGCGGTGTACCGCCACCGGGCCAGAACCACGCCCCTGGCCGCGCTGTGGCGTGCTTGGCCGAACACGCGGATCGGTCACAATCACCCGGGAACGCGCAGGTGAGGAGGCGTATGGCGCTCGTTATCGGGGTTACTGGGTCCATTGCCAGCGGCAAGAGCACGGTGTGTCAGGTGGTCGTCGAGCTCGGCGGTGTGCACGGCAATGCCGACACCCTCGTGCACCAACTCTACGCGCCGGGGACGCCGGGGTTCGCGCGCGTCGTGGCCGAGTTCGGGCCCGAGGTGGTGGGACCGGACGGCAGCATCGACCGGCGCGCGCTGGGCAGCAAGGTGTTCGGCAACCCGGAGGCGATGCGTCGGCTGACGCGCGCCATGGGCGACATCACCGGCCTTATCCGTCGCACCATCGAGGAGTGGCGGGCGACGCTGCCCGCCCACCAGCCGGCCGTGCTGGAGGCGGTGAACCTGATCGAGCCGGGTTACGCGGCCTGGTGCGATCAGGTCTGGCTGGTGACGTGTAACCCAGAGACGGCCCGCGCCCGGTTGGCGGCGCGCAACAACCTCCCCGCCGAGGAGATTGAGAAACGCCTAGCCAGCCAGCGCGACTGGCGGTTACGCGCGCCGGCCGCCGACTTCGTCCTGCACAACGACGGCGGTCCCGAGGAGCTGCGCCGGGCCGTCAGGGCGGAGCTGAACCGCATCCTTGCGTTGCACCGGGCGGGCGCCCTACCGCTCACCGCCTACCACCGCTGGCGCGCACGGCAGGCACAAGACCACGTCCGGTAACGGCGCTCCCCGGACGCGCGTGCCCGGCGGCCACCGGAAGCGGCCTCACGCCGGCGCCTCGTCCCGGGGACGGGGTCGTGTGCGCTGGCCGCGCCGCTCCAGCAAGTACCCGAACCCGCGCACGTTCACGATGAGGTTCGGCTCCGCACCCGCCGCGTTCAGCTTGTTGCGCAGGCGCCAGATGTGCACCTTAAGGATATCCTTCGCCTCCTGCTCACTCGCCTCGTAGCCGTGCACCTCCCGGAACAGATCGGCGTGGGCGACCACCCGGCCGGGCCGACCGGCGAGGTAGGCGAGGATGCGGAACTCCGTGGGCGTGAGCGCCACGGGCTGTCCCTCCACGGTCACCTCGCACCGCTCGAAGTCCACGGTGACGTTGCGCACCGTCACGCGGTGCGGTGCCGCAACCGCGGTGACCGTGTTGACCAGCTCCGTGAGCCGGCGGGCCAGCGCCACCACCGCGGCGGCGGCGGCGTCCCACGGCAACCAGACGTGAAAGCCGGCACCGAGGATCTCGCCGAGGTAGGCCGGGGAGTCAGCGGACCACAGCGCGATCGGTTTGCCGGGGTAGGCTTCACGGAGCTGCCGAACCACCCGCCGCGCGGCTTCGTCCAACGCCACGACGCGCACCAGGATTAGGTCGATACCGGCGGGCGACGGGAACGCTTCGTCGGTCGGCCGCACGCGGCGGACGGTTGCTTGTTCTCGCTCCAACGCTTGAGCGGCCGCGCTGGCCTCGTGGTGCGGGGACTCGAGAAAGAGAATGCGGGCCGTGGCTGGAAGCGTTGCGGTGTGTGTCATGCCTGCCCTCACGGTGCCATCGCCGTCTACGCCCGCGGCCAGGCGGGCCTCACCTCAACTATCGGCAGGCGAGACGAGGTTCATGACGGGCCACCCTGAGGCGCAGCCCCCGCGAACCGCTCTCCGGGCCGCGCTTCCACCACGCGCGCCCACTCCACCGCCGCCACCTTCGGTTGACCGGGCACCTGCACGCGCTTGACCAGCAGCGCGCCCTCGGTCAGCGCCACGATGAGACCCTCTGATGTTATGTCAAGAATTTCGCCGGGGGCGCCGGAACGGGGGGCGGATGTGCGCACGCTGTCGAAGATCTTGACCTGGGCACCGCGGAAGGTGGCGTTGGCACCCGGCGTGGGGTTGGCGCCGCGGATCAGGTTGTACACCTGTGCTGGGTCCGCGTCCCAGGCGATCCAGGTATGCTCATCGCGGCAGATGGGCTCATACGTGGCCTGGCTGTGGTCCTGCTCGATGCGCGGCGCCTTGCCCTGCTTGACCAGCTCCACGGCCTCCACCAGCGCCTCCACACCGAGAGGAAACAGCTTGTTGAAGTATAGAGAGGCCACCGTGTCGTCCGGTCCGATCTCTACCTCCTTCTGCAGGAGGATGGGACCGGTGTCAATGCCGCGGTCGGGCCAGAAGATGGTCAGGCCGGTCTTGGTTTCGCCTTGAATGATGGCCCAGTTAATGGCACTGGCACCGCGGTGCTTCGGCAACAGGGATGGATGATACTGGATGGTCCCGAGCGGTGGGCCGAAGAGCACCCGCTCCGGGATGATATCCGTGACGTAGGCCATGACGCACAGGTCCGGTTGCTGGGCGAAGAAGCGCTGCACCACCGCCTCATCGCGCCGCAGGCCGCGCGTGGGAAGCACGAGCACGCCGGCCGCCTCCGCCGCCGCCCGTAGCGGGTCCGGGCGCGCACCCGCCGCCGGCTCCGGCGCGCACACCACCACCACCTCTTCTCCACGCTCGCGCAGCGCTTTGAACACCGCCTCACCGAACGCCGCCTGACCGATCAACGCCAACCGCATGTGGTTCACCACCCCGATGACCGCTCTGCGCGGTCACGGTACGGCCTGGATGGCGGCCGGTCAAGCGCGGTTGACACGCGGACCGACCGTGCTAGCATGGTCGCTACCTGCCGACGGCACCACCGGCACCTCTGTTGACCCAGCACCACGTCCGATTGCGGTGCTCCTCTCGCCAGCGTCGAGCGGTAGGGGGTACATGAGTAGGGCACACAGTACAATTGTCCCGATGAACGGCGGCAGGGTAACGAGCTAGAGCCAAGCAGGGGACTATGCACCTCGAAGGGAGCCACACGTTCGATGCGCCGCTGCAGGCGGTGTGGGACACGCTGCTCAACCCGGCGATCATCGCGCAATGCATTCCCGGAAAAGAAACGTTCGAGCAGATCGGTCCAGATCTGTACGAAGTGGCGATGCGGGTGAAGGTCGGGCCGATCACCGGCTCAGGCACGGCCCAGATCCGCCTTTCCGATCAGGAGCCGCCCCATCGTTACCGCATGAGCGTGGACGGCGGCGGCGCCATCGGCCACATTCGCGGCAGCGGGGTGATGACGCTCAGCGCCGACGGCAACCGCACCGTCGTGGCCTACAGCGGTGATGCGGATGTCACCGGCAAGGTGGCCAGTGTCGGGCAGCGCTTGCTCGGCGTGACGGCCAAGCTCATGATCAGCCAGTTCTTCAAGTGCATGGAGGGTAAGATCGGACGATAGCGACGGCCACACCTTTCGACATCAGGAGGACCCGGCGACACGACGGTGAGGAGGTCACCATGGCCAAGCGAGCGATCACGGTAACGGTGAACGGGCGACAGTACCAGAGCGAGGTGGAGCCGCGGCTCTTGCTGGTCCACTACCTGCGTGACGTGCTCGGGCTGACCGGCACCCACATCGGCTGCGACACCAGCCAGTGCGGCGCCTGCACCATCCTGTTTGATGGGCGAGCGGTCAAATCCTGCACCGTGTTCGCCGTGCAGGCAGACGGCCACGAGCTGCTCACCGTGGAGGGTCTGGCCAAGGACGGGCAGTTGCATCCCATCCAGGAGGGGTTCTGGGAGGAGCACGGGTTGCAGTGCGGCTACTGCACGCCGGGCATGATGCTGGCGGCGGTGGACCTCTTGCAGCGCAACCCCAACCCCACCGAGGCCGAGGTGCGCCACGCCTTGCACGGCAACCTGTGCCGCTGCACCGGCTACCAGCACATCGTGAACGCCGTCCTGTACGCCGCGCGCAAGCTGCGCGGCGAACCGGTGCAGCAGGCGGCACCGGCGGCCACGCCGGCGGAATAGCTGCTTCGGTTGGGGTCTACATATTCAGCGCAGCGCTTCCGCCCGCCGGCGGAGCCGTGGCGGGCGGTGTGGAAGGGAGGCCGACGCCATGACCGTAGCAGAAGTCCCGAAACTGGTTGGCCAGCGCGTTAAGCGGCGCGAAGACCCACGCCTGATCACCGGCTACGCGACCTACGTGGACGACATCCAACTCGTGCGGATGGCCCACATGGCGGTCGTGCGCAGCGAGCACGCGCACGCGCGCCTGCGCCGGGTGGACGTCAGCAAGGCGCGAACGATGCCCGGCGTGCTCCTGGTGATGACGGCGGATGACGTCTCCATCCCCACCCTGCCCGGCGTGCCGGTGGACCCGCAGAAGGCGCCAACGCATCCGGTGCTGGCTAAGGACCGGGTGCGGCACGTGGGCGATCCCATCGCCGTGGTCATCGCCGAGGACCGCTATCAGGCGCGCGATGCCGCCGAGGCCATCGAAGTTGAATACGAGCCGCTGCCGGCGGTGGTGGACCCCGAGAAGGCCATGGAGCCGGATGCCCCCCGCCTGCACGACAACATCGACCGCAACATCGCCTACATGTGGGTGCAGCAGGCCGGTGATGTCGAACAGGCGTTCGCTCAGGCACCGGTCAAGATCAAGCAAAAGATGGTGGAGCAGCGGCTGATGGCCGTGCCGATGGAGCCGCGCGGCATCATCGCCGACTACCGCCCCGGGCAGGAGACGCTCACCGTCTGGTACTCGACGCAGATCCCGCACCTCTCCAAGGCGAACTTCGCGGCGCTGCTCGGCATCCCCGAACAGAACGTGCGCGTCATCGCCCCGGAGGTGGGCGGCGGCTTCGGCGCCAAGCTGGAGCTGTACGCCGAGGACGTGCTGGCGATCCTCGCCTCGCGCCGGCTCGCTCGACCCGTCAAATGGGTCGAGTCGCGCTCCGAGAACTTCCAGAACATGACCCAAGGCCGCGGCCAGGTGGCGGAATACGAACTGGCCGCGGACCGAGACGGACGCATCCTCGCCCTGCGGGCGCGCATCGTGGCCGACCTAGGCGCCTACCTGCAGGTGTTCACCGCCCTTGTACCCACCTTCTCCGGCCTGATGGCGCCGGGCGTGTACGACATCCGCAACGTAGATATCCAGATCACCGGCGTCTTCACCAACAAGACGCCGACGGCCGCCTACCGCGGCGCCGGCCGGCCGGAGGCGACCTATTACATCGAGCGGATGATGGACCTCCTGGCGCGTGAGCTGAATATGGACCCGGTGGAGGTGCGCCGGCGCAACTTCATCAAGCCGGAGCAGTTCCCCTACACCACCGCCACCGGCCTGGTCTACGACACGGGGGACTACGACAAGACCACCCGCCGCTGTCTGGAGATCCTCAACTACCAGGAGCTGCGTCGCGAGCAGGAGCGCAAGCGCCAGGAGGGGAAGCTGATGGGCATCGGCCTCTCCACCTGGGTGGAGATCTGCGGCTTCGCGCCCTCGGCGGCCATGCCCGGCACCGGCGGCTGGGAGTACGCCATGGTCAAGGTGGAGCGCTCCGGGAAGGTGGTGGTGCACACCGGCGCCTCGCCGCACGGCCAGGGCGAGGAGACCGCCTTCGCCCAGATCGCGGCCGACCAACTAGGCGTCCCTATCGACGACGTGGTGGTGCTGCACGGCGATACGGCCGTGGTGAGCCACGGCGTGGGCACGTTCGGCAGCCGGGCGCTGGCGGTCGGCGGCTCGGCCGTGTACCGGGCGGCGGCCCAGGTGCGCGACAAGGTCAAACGGTTGGCCGCGCACCTGATGGACGCCAGCGAGGAGGACCTGGAGCTGGTCAACGGCAAGGTGCAGGTGAAGGGCTCACCCGAGCGGGCGATGAGCTGGGCCGAGGTCGTGAACGCCGCCTACGCCGCCACCAACCTGCCACCGGGTGAGGAGCCGGGGTTGGAGGCCAAGACCTATTTTGAGCCACCCAACTTTACCTTCCCGTTCGGCACCCATGCGGCCGTGGTGGAGATCGACCGCGACACCGGTGAGGTGAAGCTCACGCGGTACGTGGCCGTCGACGACTGCGGCACGGTGATCAACCCGCTGCTGGTGGCGGGGCAGGTGCACGGCGGCCTCGTGCAGGGCATCGCCCAGGCCCTCACCGAGCAGGTGGTGTACGGAGAGAACGGCCAGCTCCTTACCGGCACGCTCATGGACTACGCGGTGCCCACGGCCGACATGCTGCCGCGGTTCGAGACGGCGCACACGGTGACGACCACGCCGGTCAACCCCTTGGGCGCCAAGGGCATCGGTGAGGCCGGCACGATCGCCGCCACGCCGACGGTGGCCAACGCCGTGATGGACGCGCTGGCGCCGCTCGGTATCCGTCACTTGGACATCCCCTTCACGGCGGAGAAGGTGTGGCGGGCTATCCAGAGCGCGCAGGGCGCGCGCTGAGCGAGGCACAGGTGATGAGACGAGGTGGGAGGCCGCACCCGTGCCCGGCGGCGGGGCGGGTGCAGCCCCCTGAGCAGGAGGCACCATGATCCCTGCCAGCTTTGAATACGAAGCACCGACAACGCTCGATGAGGCGATCCGGCTGCTGCAGCAGCACGGCGACAACGCCAAATTGCTGGCCGGCGGCCACAGCCTTATCCCCCTGATGAAGCTCCGCCTGGCCCAACCAGGCGTGCTGATCGACCTCGGCCGCATCCCCGGTCTGGCCTACATCCAGGAGCGCGACGGAAGCATCGCCATCGGCGCGCTCAGCACCCATCACATGCTGGAGACCTCGGACCTGCTCCGGCGGGAGTTGCCGCTGGTGGCGGAGGCGGCCGCCGCTATCGGCGACGTGCAGGTGCGCAACCGCGGCACTATCGGCGGTAGCCTGGTGCACGCCGATCCCGGCGCCGATCTGCCGGCCGTCGTGTTGGCGCTGGGCGGAACGCTGGTGCTGCGCGGCCCACGCGGTGAGCGGACGGTGAGCGCCGACGAGTTCTTCGTGGGGATGCTCACCACGGCCGTGGAGCCCGGTGAGGTGCTGACGGAGATCCGCCTGCCGAAGTTGGCCGGCCGGGCGGGCTACGCCTATCAGAAGGCGCCGAACCCTGCCTCTGGCTACGCTATGGTCGGGATCGCTGCCGCGGTGTCGCTGGCAACCGACGGCACGGTGCA
>JBHOQW010000250.1:0-4683 GCA_042408665.1 Dehalococcoidia bacterium | reverse complement strand
CCCCGCGCGCACCCCCGGCGGCTCCAGCGGCGGCGCCGCCGCGGCGGCCGCGGCCGGCCTCGGCCCCCTGCACGTCGGCACCGACGGCGGCGGCTCGATCCGCATCCCTGCCGCCTTCTGCGGCGTGTTCGGTTTCAAGGCCACCTACGGCCGGGTGGCGCGCAGCGGCATGAGCGGGATGCCGCTCTTCTCCCATACCGGCCCGCTCACCCGCACCGTGGCCGACGCTGCCCTCATGCTCGACGCCATCGCCGGCCCGGACCCGCGCGATCCCACCTCTCTGCCCGAACGGCCGCCGCGTTTCCGCGAGGCGCTCACCGCCCCGCTCGGCCGCGCGCGGGTCGCCTTCTGGTCCCGGCCGTGGAACGCGCCCTGCGATCCGGAGATGGCCGAATTGGTGGCCACCGCCGCCCGGCGGTTCGCCGAGCTGGGCTGTGAGGTGGTGGAGGCCGGGCCGGACACCGAAGACCCGCGCCCCACCTGGCTGACGATCATGCTGGGCGACGAGTACACGGTGGGGGAGGAGCTGTTGGCCCGCCACCGGGACCTGCTGGCCCCCTACACCCGCGCCACGCTGGAGGCCGGCGCCAAGCTGACGGTGCCCGAGTACTCGCGCGCCCTGCGCGCCATGGAGCGCTTCCGCGCCGCCATGCGCCGCTTCTTTGAGGACTACGATCTGCTCCTCACCCCGGTGACGGCGGTAGCGGCGTTCCCCATCGGCCAACGTCCGGACACCATCGCCGGGCAGAAGGTAGACCCGCTGGGCGGCGCCTTCCCGTACACCGCGCCCTTCAACCTCACCGGCCAGCCGGCGGCCGCGCTGCCCTGCGGGTTCACCCGCGCCGGGCTGCCGGTGGCCGTGCAGTTGGTCAGTCGCTGGGGGGACGAGATCACCCTGCTGCGCGCCTGCGCCGCCTTTGAGGCCGCCCACCCCTGGCGAGAGCGGCGCCCGGCGCTGGCATGACGATGCGTTGGCGGCCCGGCACCGGGCTGCCGGCGCAACGCGAGAGAGCACCTATGGACCTGAAGCAGTTCATCCGCGACGTTCCGGACTTCCCCATCCCCGGCGTGCTGTTCCGCGACATCACGCCGCTGCTCAAGAACCCGCAGGCCTTCGCCTACGTGCTGGATGAGTTCACGCGCGTGGCGCGGGACACCGGCATCGAGGGGGTCGTGGCCATCGAATCGCGCGGCTTCATCTTTGGCGCGCCCCTGGCCCGCACCTTAAACGTGCCGTTCGTGCCGATCCGCAAGCCGGGCAAGCTGCCGGCGGCGCGCATGTCTATCGAGTACTCGCTGGAGTACGGCACCAACCAGCTCGACATCCACCAGGACGCGCTGGAGCGTGGTCAGCGCGTGGTGGTCGTCGACGACCTGCTCGCCACGGGCGGCACCGCCCGCGCCGCCGCCAAGCTGGTGGAGATGGTGGGCGGCACGGTGGCGCACTTTCTGTTCGTCATCGAGCTCACCAACCTGCACGGGCGCAAGGCGCTGGAAGGCTACGAGCTCACCGCATTGGTCGCCTACTGATCGGCGCCCGGGCGCCCCACGGTCGCCGCCTTGACACCCCGATCCGCGCCCTCTACCATCCGAGCAGACCATCGAACGGGAGGGCGGCGGTTCGCTTCTACGCGCACAACCGTATACGGGCACAACTCTTATCCAGAGTGGTGGAGGGACCGGCCCTTTGAAGCCCGGCAACCGGCCCCGGTCTCGCCGGGGAAGCGGTGCCAATTCCGACCCTGGCCGCCGGTGGCCGGGGGAAGATGAGAGTGGACCTTCGAGCGCTTCCTGCCATCACGGGAAGCGATTTTTTTGCCCGCCCGCCGACCACGGAGCAGCGATGACCGGTTCTTCGTCCCCCACGCACCTCCTCGGGGTGGAGCCCATCCGCTGGGCGGACGGCCGCCTCTTGCTACTCGACCAGAGCCGGCTCCCCGCGCAGGAGGTGTGGTTGGAGCTCACCGACGCGGCCGACGTGGCGGCCGCTATCAAGGAGATGCGCGTGCGCGGCGCCCCGGCCATCGGGGTGGCCGCCGCCTACGGCGTGGCGCTGGCCGCCCGCACCAGCCAGGCGCGCGACATGGCCGCGTTCCGGGAGGACCTGGAAGGGGCCATCGCCCTGCTGCGTGCTACCCGGCCCACGGCCGTGAACCTGTTCTGGGCGGTGGAGCGGATGCGCGCCGTGGCCGCCGGCTGCCGCACCCCCGATGAGGCGCGCGCCCGCCTGCTGGCTGAGGCGATGGCCATCCAGATGCAGGACGTGGAGGCCAACCGACGTATCGGCCGCCTGGGCGCGGAGCTGGTGCCGGACGGCGCCACGGTGCTCACCCACTGCAACGCCGGCGCCCTGGCCACGGCCGGCTACGGCACGGCGCTGGGCGTGATCCGCGCCGTGCGCGAGGCCGGCAAGCAGGTGCGCGTGGTGGCCGATGAGACCCGCCCCCTGCTCCAGGGCGCACGCCTCACGGCCTGGGAGCTGGTGCGGGACGGTATTCCCGTGACCCTGATCGCGGACACCGCGGCGGGGGCGCTCATGCGCCGCGGGCTGATCACCTGCGTGGTGGTGGGGGCGGACCGCATCGCCGCCAACGGCGACGTGGCCAACAAGATCGGCACCTACCAGGTGGCGGTGCTGGCCCGGGAGCACGGCATCCCCTTCTACGTGGCGGCGCCCACCAGCACGCTCGACCTGTCCCTGGCCAGCGGCGACGCGATCCCGATCGAGGAGCGGCGCCCGGAGGAGGTCACCCGCCTCCAGGGCGTGCCCATCGCGCCGGACGGGGTGGAGGTGCTCAACCCGGCCTTCGACGTGACGCCGGCGGCGTACGTCACGGCGATCATCACGGAGCGGGGCGTGGCACGCCCACCCTACGAGATGAGTCTGCGCGCCCTGGTGCGCGCAACGGACGGTGAGCAGGGATGAGCAGGGCGACCTTGGCCGTGATCGGCGGCAGCGGCTTCTACCAGATGGAGGGCCTCACCGAGATCGAGACGGTGCGCATCGCCACGCCCTTCGGAGAGCCCTCTGACGCCATCACTATCGGCACGCTGGAGGGAGTGCGGACCGCCTTCCTGCCCCGGCACGGGGTGGGTCACCGGTTGTCCCCCTCGGAGCTGCCGCAGCGGGCCAACATCTGGGCGCTCAAATCGCTGGGCGTGGAGTACATCATCTCCATCAGCGCCGTGGGCAGCCTGCGTGAAGAGCTGCGCCCGAGCGACTTCGTCATCCCTGACCAGCTCATCGATAAGACCTACGCCCGCCCCAATACCTTCTTCGGCCGCGGCCTGGTGGCGCACGTCGGCTTCGCCGACCCATTCTGCCCCAACCTGCGAGCCGTCGTGCATCAGGCGGCGCTGGACGCGGGCGCGGTCTCGCACTTCGGCGGCACCTACGTGGTGATGGAGGGACCGCAGTTCTCGACGCGGGCGGAGAGCAACCTGCACCGCGCCTGGGGCGCCGACCTGATCGGCATGACGGCCCTGCCGGAGGCCAAGCTGGCCCGCGAGGCCGAGATCTGTTACGTCACCGTCGCCTGCGTGACCGACTACGACGTCTGGCACGAGGTCGAGGCGGACGTCTCGGTGGACCTGGTGCTGGAGAACCTGCGCCGCAACGTGGAGACGTCCAAGCGCCTGGTGCGGCTGGCGGCGGCGCGCCTGCCCCGCCGCGACTGCCCCTGCCCGAACGCGCTGGCCGGCGCCATCATCACCGCGCCGGAGCTGATCCCAGAGCAGGTGAAACGCGACCTGGCGCCCATCGTCGGGCGCTATCTGGGTGTGGCGGCATCCTGACCGGAGGCGACCAACACCGCGCTAGCGGGTGCGCGATGATCAGAAGAGACAGGGAAGAACCATGACGCGCGCGGGCATCCTGGTCGTGGGCAGCGTGGCTTACGACACCATCGAGACGCCGTTTGGCAGGGTGGAGCGGGCGCTGGGCGGCTCCGCCTCCTACTTCGCGGCGGCCGCCAGCCTGTACGCGCCCGTGCGCCTGGTGGCGGTGGTGGGCACGGACTTCCGCCATGCAGACTACGACTTCCTGCGGGAGCGCGGCGTGGACCTGCGCGGCCTGCAGGTGGCCGAGGGCAAGACCTTCACCTGGGGCGGCCGCTACGACTACGACCTCAACGCCACCAACACGCTGTTCACCGACCTGGGCGTGTACGCCGATTTCCACCCACGCCTACCGGAGGGATACGCGGAGAGCGAGTTCGTCTTTCTGGCCAACATCCACCCCGCGCTGCAACAGGAGGTGCTGGGCCAGGTGCGCGCCCCACGCCTCACCATGCTGGACTCCATGAACCTGTGGATCCGCACCACGCGCAAGGAGCTGGTGGAGACCATCGGCATGGTGGACATGGTCAGCATCAACGAGTCGGAGGCGCGCATGCTGGCCGGCACCAGCTCCATCGTCACCGCCGCCCGCCGCATCCTGGCACTGGGGCCCAAGGCGGTGCTGATCAAGAAGGGCGAATACGGCGCGGTGATGGTCACCGACGACGAGTACTTCGTGGCGCCCGCCTACCCGCTGGAAGAGGTGCGCGACCCGACGGGTGCGGGCGACAGCTTCGCCGGCGGCTTCCTGGGTTACCTGGCCCAGCACGAGGGGGACATCACGCCGGCGGTGCTGAAGAAGGCGGTGGTGCACGGCAGCGCGGTGGCCAGCTTCACCGTGGAGGA
>JBHOQW010000150.1:0-8899 GCA_042408665.1 Dehalococcoidia bacterium | reverse complement strand
ACGTTGACGTCGCCCTGGGGGGGGTTGATGCCGTTGCCGTAGCGGGCGAAGGACCACTTGCGCTCGTCGAGGTCGCCGGCGCGGCCGCCGGGGGAGGGAGAGTCAAACGTATCGCAGAACGCCGCCTGCGGCAGCCCGCAGGTGCCGCCCTCTCCCGCGGCGTGTTCCGGGTGCGTATGTGACGGAGTCGGCGCGACGCCGGCGTCCTCAGGCCCCTGTGCTCCAGCCGGCGGGTGTGCGGTGGCTTCCTCTGGCGAACGGGCATGGTTGGCCGGGCCGAAGGGCGAGTCGAGGCGACGGCCGCTGAGGCCGGCGATCCCAAGCCCCACGATGACCCCGAAAGCGAAGATGAGCAGCGCACGCCATCGCATAGTTCCACCGGTCCGCTGTAATTTACGCTGGCCCGCTGGGCAGGGCAGCACTCGGACGATGACCTCGGCGCTCACGACGTGGCCGCAAGGCGTGGAGATACGCCTCGATCATAGCGGCGTCCGTGAACCGCGCCAGGGCACGTGCCCGGGCGGCGGCGCCGAGTTGCCGACAGAGGTCCGGGTTATCTCGCAGGCGGGTGATAGCGATCGCCAGCGCATCGACGTCACCCGGCGGCACCAGGAGTCCCGTCTCCCCGTCGCAGATGGTCTCCGGCACGGCGCCGACGGTGGTGCCGATGCTCGGCACACCATGAAGGGCGGCCTCGATGTACACCAGGCCAAAACCCTCCAGGTAGGAGGACAGCGCGAAGACGTCGGCGGCGGCGTAGACGTCGGCCGTATCGGGAACGCGCCCAAGAAATGTCGCTCGCTCGGCAAGGCGAGATGCCGCCAGGCGCTCTAGCTCGCGTCGTGCCGGTCCGTCGCCGGCCACGACCAATCGGATGTCGCCACCTGGGTCCGGCATCCGTGCCACCGCCTCAATCAGGTCCGCGATCCCCTTCCCCGGCACGAGCAGGGCCAACGTGCTGATCACGAACGCGGACGCGGGCAATCCCAGTCGTCGGCGGGCTTCGTCGCGGCTGGGCCGATTCGTTGGTTGTGACACCCCGCATGGAGCCAGATGAACCTTGTGTTCCGGTATCCCCGCTTGGCGGAGCACCGCGGCGGTTGCGCGTGAGTTGACCACCACCGCGTGGCAGAGCATCCCGGCGAGGCGCGTCATGCGCCGCTTCCGCTCGCCGGCTACTTGCCAGGTGACGGGGTGGTGCACACTGGCAACACACCGCCTCACCCCAGACAGCCGCACGGCAAGCACGTCTTTCAGGGAGATGTGACCGCCGCCGTAGTGCAGGTTCACCACGGCGGCTCCGCTTGCGCGCACCAACCCGACGAGCCGGGGGAGGTCACGCCATCGGTGTGGGGCCAGGATGTGCGGCACCGTGGGATGTGCCTCGATGCTCACCCCCTGCGCCCGCCACCAGGCCCGCGCGTCCTCGGTGACGGAGGCCTGCGGGAACACGGTCTGGGTGTGCCAGCCGCGCTCCCTGAGCCCGCGCGCGAGTGTGGCCACCACCCGTCCGACGCCGCCCACCGGGTCGGTGGTGACAAGGAACAACACCTTGTGGCCGTGTGGCGTGTGCATGGCGGACCTTCTTCCAGGCAGGCTCAGAGGCCGGTGGCAAGGGATGGGCGCTGGGTTGCCGCCGCCCCGTCGACAGCCGTCACCGTTGTGACTGCCTGGCGCAGGGCGGCCGGATCTTTGGCCAGCAGGTAGTCGCCCAGGGCCAGGAAGTCCAGGCCGGACGAGTAGAAGGTACGGATGGCGTCCTTGGGTGTGCAGACGATCGGCTCGCCGCGCAAATTGAACGAGGTGTTAAGCACTACCGGCACCCCCGTTCGCTGCGCGAAGGCGGCGATCAGCTCCCAGAAGCGCGGGTTGACGCGCCGCTCCACCGTCTGCACCCGCGCGCTGTGGTCCGCGTGCGTGACGGCCGGGATCTCGGCTCGCTTCTCGGGCCGCACCTCGAAGGTCAGAATCATAAACGGGGAAGGGTAGGCCGGCCGGAAATACTCGTGCATCTTTTCAGCTAGGCAGGAGGGGGCAAACGGCCGCCATCCCTCGCGGAATTTGACGCACTCGTTCACCCGGTCCTTCATGCGCACGTCGCGTGGGTCGGCCAGAATGGAGCGGTTGCCCAGGGCCCGTGGTCCGAACTCCATCCGCCCCTGGAACCAGCCCACGATGAACCCTTTAGTAAGCAGTGCAGCCACCGTCTCGGCGATGTCCGGCACGCGCATGACCGGCAGTTTGTAGGCGCGCACCGTGCGCTCGATCTCGACGTCAGGGTACTCGGGGCCGAGATAGACATGGTCCATCACGGCGCGAGGCACCGTCTGCCCGCGGGCCGCGTACACGCCGATGGCGGCGCCGATGGCGGTGCCGTCATCGGTGGCGGCCGGCTGGATGAAGATGTCGTCGATCAACCCGGAGGCCAGGAGCTTGCCGTTGGCCTTGGAATTCATGGCCACGCCGCCGGCCAGGCAGAGCTTGCGGCTGCCCGTCAGGCGGATGCCCTCGCGCACGAGCGCGAACACCGCCTCCTCGGTGGCCTGTTGCACGGAGGCGGCAAGGTCTTTGTCCTCCTCGACGATATGTGTTTCAGGGTCGCGGCGTGGACCAAACAGCCGCTCCAGGGGAGCGATGTCGGCGGGGTGCCGGCCACACATGACCCTGCCGTTGACCATGTACCCGTCGCGGGTGACGTGCAGGCAGTGGTCCAGGCGCACGGTGGGACGGCCGTAGGCTGCCAGGCCCATCACCTTCCACTCGTCGCTGTGGCGCTCAAAGCCGAGCAGGTCGGTGAACCCCTCGTAGAACGCGCCGATGGAGTTGGGCCAGGGATACACGCGCAGGCGCCGGAGCCGCCCGTTGCGGCCGTGATAGATAGTGCTTGCCTGGAACGCGCCGCGCCCGTCCATCACCAGTACGAGCGCGTCATCGAAGCCGGATACGGCGTAGGTGCTCCAGGCATGGGCCTCGTGGTGGTCGATGTGGTAGATACGCTCCTTAGGGAGGTGGCCGAACCACCAGCGCAACGCGCCCAGCCCGTTGCCGTGGTACAGCTCGCCCACCAACCCGTACAGGGAGCCGGCCGTGTAGCGCAGGCTCGGCTGGATGCGGCCCAGGAGCGCCGACCGCAGGGTGTGCAGCGGGGTGAGGCCGGGCCGGTTCCAGCCGAAGGCGACGGCGTCCAGGTCGGCAAAGCGGATACCGGCGGAGTCCAGCGCGGCCTGAATCGCCCGGCGCGGGAAGGAGTTGTCCTTCTTGACGCGCGAGAACCGCTCTTCCGCCGCTGCAAACGCCACCTGGCCATTGCGCAGCAGCGCCGCCGATGAGTCGTGGGTGTAACAGTTGATGCCGAGGATGTACGTGGCCATCACGTCCTCCCATGGTGCCGTGTCCGGCCGGGCGGGGGCGGCGGGCACGTAAGGCGGGGTGACATCGCGTCGGCGGGTACGTGCGGCCGACGGCGGGTGCGGCCACCGTTTGCCCTCAGCGCGCGACAGAGGTCCAGCAGCCGTTGGGCGTTGGCGCGGGCGTCGAAGCGAGCCACCGCCCGCTTGCGCCCGGCCCGGCCCATGGCCGCACGCAGCGCGGCGTCCTCGAGCAGGCGCTGCAGGGCCGCGCCCAGTTCCTGCCCGTCACCCGGCGGCAGCAGGTAGCCGGTGCGGCCGTGGTCCACGATGTCGGGGATGCCGCCCATCGCGGTGGTGATCACCGGCAGACCTACGGCCATCGCTTCGATCGATGCCAGGGAGAAGCAGTCGGCCTGCGTGGGCAGAACGAAGACGTCGGCCTGCTGGTACAGCGCCAGCAGTTCCGGGCTGTTGTTGTGTAGGCCGCGGTGCACCACGATGCCTGGCGCCTGCGGCACCGGCTCCCGCGTGACGATATGCAGCTCCGCCTGCTCGTGCAGCCGCAGGTGGCGGAAGACCTCCAGCAGCACTGCGCCCCCTTTACGCTCAAAATTGCCACCCACGAACAGCAGTCGAACCCGATCGGAGCGGCGGCGATGCCGGGCCGGGCGCCAGCGTGCCGTGTCCACGCCCGGTGGGATGACGTGCACCCGTTCCGCCGGCACGCCGTAATCGTGCACCAGCGAGTCGCGTGTCCAGGTGGAGTAGGGAATCAGCGCCGCCGCCAGGTGGAAGTTGAGCCGGTTGACGAGGTGCTTGACCGTACGCAGTAGCGGGTCGCGGTCCGGGGTGTGCCGGTAGCGATCGGCCAGGCGGTCGTACTGCACCGGGGTGACGTCGGTCATGAGCACGGTGGGGGTACGCACCATGTCCCACTGGCACAGGGCCGCCGCTTTCTGCGTGTTAAACACTAGGATGTCGGGAGGCCAGCCGCGCAGGGCGCGGTGTAGATCCAGGCGGGCGCGGATCCCCGCCCGCACGAACGGCGGCAGGCCGGGCATGCGCTCCGGCAGGCCGGATGGATCGAAGAGGGTGGTCTCCACCCAGCGTGTCTCGACACCGCCCAGGGCCGTCACCGCGCGGCGTAGGTTGTCGGCCACGGTGACGTGGCCCAGCACCTGCTCCATCACGAACGCGATGCGCAACGGGCGCGCGCCGGACACCGCCCGCGGCTCCGGACCCTCACCGACCTTCGCCCCCGGCCGAAGCACGGAACGGGACCGCTGAGTCCCGGTACCGATTTCCACAGCGGTCCCGCCCTGGGATGCCGGGGGCCGGAAGGTGGCCGAAGGCCGGGCTGAGGGCCGGGGTGTAAGGGTGAGAGTGGGGTGTGGCGTGGGCAAGGTCGAGTCAGCCGACATCTGCGGTGCGTCCGATCTGCGGGGCGGCGCCGACGGTGGCCGAGCCGTTGCGCCGGCGCTCAAGGTGCTCCCAGAACCCGGCGCCGAGCCCGGCGGCGTCGGCCACGCCGCGCCAGTACTGTAGGTTGAACAGAGCGCTGCACAGCGCCAGTTGCCAACGCGTCGGCGCCGTGCGCGGTCCGACACACAGCGCCATCGTCATTGCCCCGGCTACAAACCGTGCCAGGCGCCGACGACCCGCGCACCAACGCGGCACCAGCCGGTTGAGCGGGTGACGCCGGTCCAGCTCGCGCAGCGCCAGCGGCAGCACGTGCGCTCGGCCGCACTCCCAGGTCATGCGCACGTCGTGCCGGCCGTACTCGTAGGGCACGCGCAGCCAGGCCGCCAGGGTGCGGTCCGGCTCGTGCAGCACGGCCGCCTCTGGCAGGAAGTAGAAGCGCAGGCCGCGGTCGGCCAGCCGGTAGGCCAGCTCTACGTCCTCGGCACGGGTGAACGTCTCGTTGAACCCGCCCGCGGCCAGCACGTGCGCGCGTCGTACGGAGGCGTTGGCGGTGTAGAACTGGCGCGGCGTGGGCGCGAAGCGACCGGCCTGCATGGCGTCGTACTGTTTCTGAAGCGCGACCGCTTCCCACGCCAGCCATGGGGCCAGCCGCTGATCCGGCGGCGCCAGCATCGGCCCGATGGTGATGGCCGCCGTGTCGCGCTCGTGCACGGCCAGATGCCGGCGGATGAGACCCGAGGTGGGGACGACGTCGTCGTCCAGGAATACCAGCACCTCCCCGGCGGCCTCAGCAACCCCGCGGTTGCGCGTCGCCGCCGGCCCGCGGTTGGGCTGCCGCAGGATCCGCAGGGGGTAGCTCGGCCGCAGCGCCGCCAGCATCGTCTCGGTGCCGTCCGTGGCCCCATCCACGATGACGATCACCTCAAAACAGGGGCCGGCGGCGTACTCGTCCTCAAGCGCCCGCAGCAGCCGCTCCAGCCGCGCGCGGCGGTTGTACGTTGGCACGATGACGCTCACCGAGGGAGCGGTCTGGACGTGGTGTGGCACGCTCGCCTCTCTCATGGCTGTCTAACCGTTAGCGGTCAAAATTGCCGGACCACGCGGGCCGGCACACCGACCGCCACGCTACGCGGCGGGATATCGCTCGTGACCACGGCCCCGGCCCCGATCACGGCGTCATGGCCGATGCGGACCCCTTTGAGCACGATGGCCCGTGCCCCCAGCCACACCCGGTCCTCGATCACCACCGGTCGGGAAGGGGGCAGGCGCCGCTTTTGTACGATGTCGTGGTAGTCGTTGTCGTTGATGATCACGTATTGGCCGATGAGGCAGTCCTCCCCGATCGCCACGAGCTGGTGGGCGGAGATGGAGACGCCGTAGTTGATGTAGGTGCGCGCGCCAACCGCCATACGGCCCGGCGCCCAGGCCACGAACTCCACCGGCACCGTGGTGCCGGTGATTAGTACGCGGTCGCCGAACGCGATCCGGCCGGTGCCCTCCACGCGCGCGCGCCCGATGAGGCGCACCGTCAGCGGCACCGTTGCACGCCGGCCCAGGCGCAGCTGGGCGTTCAGCACCTGCCAGGCGAGCGACGGCTGCCTGACGAGGCGCTGTGCGGCCCGCCATACGGGCGGCAGCGTGGCGCGCGGCGTCATGGTCGGTTGGGGCGGCTCGGTGGGCACCCCGGGGTCCTGAAGCATCGCACGCATATGGCCCTCCGCGCTGCGGGTTGATTGTGCGAAAAGCCTTACCTGTCTCGTACACGAGTGGCGGCGCGGTCTCGGTGGCCGGCGGGTGACGGCTTGGTCGCGATCGCGGCCCCGCGGCGAAAGCCGGGCCGGCCGCTTCAGGGCACACCCGTCGTGGCCGGCGCGGGCGCGCGGGATGGGGCGCTGCGGCGGCCGGTGAGCTTGGCGTACAGGGTGAGCGCCTGGGCGACCACTTGGTCCATGTTGTAGTACTTGTACGTCGCCAGCCGACCCACGAAGTGCACACCGGGTGTCGCGTCGGCTAGCTCCTGGTAGCGCTTGTACAGCTCCGCGTTCTCCCGCCGTGGCACCGGGTAGTACGGCTCGCCCTCGGCGCGCGGGTACTCGTACACCACCGTCGTCTTGTGGTGGCGCTGCCCGGTGAGATGCTTGAACTCGGTGACGCGCGTATAGGCGTGCTCGTTCGGGTAGTTGATGGTGGCTACCGGCTGCACGCGCGGGGTGTCGTGCGTCTCAAACCGGAACTCCAGCGACCGGTATGGGAGCTTTCCAAAGCGGAAATCGAAGAACTCGTCGATCGGGCCGGTGTAGATCAGCGCCCGATGGGGGATGCAGCCCGCGATCTCCCGGTAATCGGTGTTGAGCATGAGCTTGATGTTGGGGTGGTCCAGCATCCGCTCGAACATGCGCGTGTAACCATGCAGCGGCATCGCCTGGTAGGTGTCGGTGAAGTAGCGGTCGTCGCGGTTGGTGCGGGTGGGGATGCGGGCCGTGACGGAGGCGTCCAGCTCTGCGGGGTCGAGGCCCCACTGTTTGCGGGTGTAGTTGCGGAAGAACTTCTCGTACAGCTCCCGGCCCACCTTGCTGAGCACCATCTCCTCCGCGTTGCGCGGGTGCTCGATCTTCTCCGCCCGCTCCGCCAAGAAGGCGGCGGCTTGGAAGCTATCGAGCTGCAGGCCGTACAGGCGGTTGATGGTGTCCAAGTTGATCGGGATCGGCACCAGCTGCCCGTCCACGCTGGCCAGCACCCGGTGCTCGTACGGCCGCCAGGCGGTGAACCGCGACAGGTACTCGAACACCTCGCGTGAGTTGGTGTGGAAGATGTGTGGGCCGTAGCGGTGCACCAGGATGCCGTCCGCGTTGTAATAGTCGTAGGCGTTACCGCCGATATGCGGGCGGCGGTCCACGACCAGCACCCGCTTGCCGGCATCGGCGGCGAGCCGTTCGGCGAGCACACAGCCGGCAAAGCCGGCGCCCACGACTAGGTAATCGAACATCGTTCCCTCCTCCCCGCCACGCTCAGGCAACGACGTACACGCGCCGTGTGCGGTCGACGGGGAAGCGAAAGCTCTCCCACAGGCCGCGCAGCAACCCGCGCAGGTAAGCGCCGGCGTACGGGCGCCCGAGCGCCGCCTTGACCAGATCGCGCCCGCCCACGGTGATGAGATCCCGGAGCAGCAGGCGCAGGGCGAACAGGTCGCGGCAGCGCACGTGCTTCATGAAGAAGCCGCCGTTGCCGACGCCGTAGGCGAGCAGGGTTTTCGGCCAGTCGTCTGGGGAGCGCCAGCCGTAGTGCACCACCACCACCTCTGGCGCCAGCAGCGTCACCAAGCCAGCGTGGTAGACACGGTACTGCAGGTCGAAGTCCTGTGAGGAGCGCAGCGGCCCGCCGCCACCCAGCGCCTCGTCAAAGCCACCCACAATCTCGAACAGCCGTCGCCGGGCGGCGAAGTTGGCGCCCATACCGTAGATCAGAAAGCCGTGGCGGCGGCTGATGCGCTGCGGCTGCCGGATCCACAGCTCCGGCACCACGCCCTCCCGCCCGCGCAGCTCCTTGGCGCACACGACCTGGCCGTAGATCAGGTCCACATCCGGCTCGCGGGTGAATGTCGTGGCGATGCGGCGAAGCCAGTCCTGCGGTGCCACGCAGTCGTCATCGGTGAAGGCCAGCACCTCCCCTCGGCTTTCGGCGATGGCCGTGTTGTACGCCGCCGACAGCCCCACCCGGGTGGTGTGCAGGTAGCGCAGATTGGGGTGCGTAGGTTGCAGCGGTGCCAGTGCCCGGCGGGTGGCATCGGTATCGCTCTGGTCCACCACGATCAGCTCAAACGTGGGGTAGTCGTTGGCTAGCACGCTGGCCACCGCCTGCCCGATCAGGTCCGGCCGGTTGCGGGTGCAGATCACGGCGCTCAGGCGCATGGCCGATCCTCCCGGTATGTATCCCTAGGCCGCCTTTCCGGCGGTGGCGTCCCGGTGCCATTGGCCGATCACGCCCAAGGCAAAGCCCAGCAGCACCGTGATGCGCACGCTGTGCAGCCCAAGGTCGACGTAACTGAACACCATCGTCATGAGTACGGCGGCCACCATGGCCGCCAGGATGGGGGCGGCCCGGTCATTGGCCGCCTGTTTGAGCAGCTG
>JBHOQW010000246.1:0-3049 GCA_042408665.1 Dehalococcoidia bacterium | reverse complement strand
CGTGCTCACGCTCCAGCGGCTGTTGGGCCACCGCTCGCTGGCCATGGTGCAGCGGTACGCAGAGATTGCGGGGGCCGACCTCCAGCGGGCCCACGAGAAAGCGTCCCCGGCCGACGCCTGGCGACTGTAACCTCCCCGGCTCCCCGGCTCTCCGGCTCCCCGGCTCTCCGGCTCCCCGGCTACCCGGCTATCCGGCGGCGCCGGGCCGGCGCCCGGTGCCCGCTGCCCGGTGCCGAGAGCCCGGCCGGTGTGCGAGAATCACACCGAGGCCCGGGTGCGTCCTGGCCAAGCGCCGCAAGCGGGGCGCCGCACCGCCCCGGCCCGGGCCTGTCGCCCTGCCCCCTGAGTCTCGGGCGGGAGACAACCGATGCCCCTCACGCCCACTTCCGACTTCGAAGCCCCGGCGGAATCGGCCCGGCGCCTCAGGCAGGCCTACCTGCACTGCCTGAACGAACACCCGCCGGTGGTCGAGGACCTCGGGCGCCTGTTTGCGGCGCTGGAGCGTCTTCCTCAGGCGCCGCTGCCCCTGGTCTGGACCGGGGAGCTTGCCTCAGCCGAAGCCTCCCACGCCCGGGCCTGCCGCCGGGCGGTGGCCGATGCGGGAGCGAGGGTGCAGGCACTGGCCGAGCGTCTGCGGCACCTGCGGGGATTATTGGCGGAGAATCCTCCCCACGCCGGCCTGTGGACCCGCCCGGCGGCGGCCTACGCCCTCTGGGAGGGCCGGGGCTGGTGGCGGGCGGTGCTGTGGTGGGCGGGCGAGGCGTGGCGAACGCTGCATCAGGCCGCCGCTCGGCGGATGGTTGTGGACTTCTGCCGGAGCTTTCCGCTGCCGACCAGGCCGACCGGGCCAGAAAACGACGTCTGGCACAGCTACCAGATGTGGCGCCTCGCCCGGCCCGAGCGGCGGCGGGCGAGGCTCATCCCCGGCCCCTGGATGGACTGGGTGCCCACCCCGGGGGTCGTCACCGCCGTGGACGATCTGGCGCTGCCCGCTCCCGCCGACGCTGACCTCCCGCCGGTGCGGGTGGTCTGGCCGCTGCCGCTGATTTTCCCCAGTTGCCCGCTCCCCTTCACCTGGGACCCGGCGCAGGAACCTCGATCGGCGCTCTCGCAGCGGCTGGACCGGCTCCTGGACGAAGTCCGAGAAAGCGTGCTCGCCCAGGCGGAGGCGCTGGTAGCGCAGGTCGAAGCGGCCGGCTGGAAGGAGCCGCCCCGCCGCATTCCCAACCTGAGCCTGCGGGCGCAGCGGCTGTTCCGACGGGCCGTGCTCGGGCAGTCGTGGGAACAGATCAAGCGCTACACCGGCGCCCGGAACCGAGCCATGGTGCGCCGGCAGGTGCTCGCCGACGCCGCCCTGCTCGGCATCTCCCTGCCCTGACCGCCCCCCTCACCCCCGCCATTCCCCACACGCCCCCGGCGCACGGAGGGCGAAAAGTGTAGACTTTCTGCTTTCAGCGCTTGAAGTCTACACCCCCCGCTCTGAGATGCTCGTGCCGCACGAAACAAAACCAAGGAGGTGCGGCATGGAGCAGCGCTATCACACGCTCACGATCGCTGTGCAAGAGCAGCTCTTCGCCGCAATCGAACAAGCGGCGGCGGCAGAAGAGCGCCCAAGGTCGGCGCAGGTACGACAAATGCTCAAAGAAGCGCTCGCCCGGCGTGGGTTGTGGGACCTCGCTGGGCGAGGGGCGCCGCCCGAAAGCGACGAGCAGTGAGGAAAAGCGTTCGCCCGCCGGGCGGTGGCGGCCGTGGCGGCGGGCGAGGCCGAGCAGAGGTGACAGCAATGACGGTTGTGACGCACTCGACCAATTTCAGTTTGCCGCTAGCGCTTGCTGTGCGCAAACGGGGCCGGCGCTGTGTCGTCGGTAAAGTCACAGCGCTGGACTCCGAGCCCGTGCTGGCCATCGCCTGGCGCACCCAGCCGGGCACGGAGCGGTGCGTGTCGGTGCCGATGCGGGCGCTCGACCTGGCCGAAGCCGCCGGCGCCCGGTGGTTCTACGTGCGCTGCGACCGGGAGCCCCGGTGGATGCGGCGGGTGTCGATCGCCGAGCTGCGGCGGGTTGGGTGGTACCAGCCCGCCGACGGCGAGATGTACTACCCCCTCAACCAGATGCAGCCCGTCCCCTGGCGACCGTGGCCGTACGCCGAGAAGGTGGTGGAGCTCGACACCGTCGACACCTCCCGTCCGAGCGAGGGCCGGCAACTGCGCCTTTGGGCCGACGGCAAGGAGGGGGCGTCATGAACCTCGACCCCGCCACCATCGCCGAAGCGTTGGGTGCCGCCCGCCGGGAGGGACGCCGCTATCGGGCCACCTGTCCTGTCTGCAACCGGCACACCTTCACGATCGGCCTGTCTGATGATGGGCAGACAGTCCTCATCAAATGCTGGGGCGGCTGTCCGCAGCGAGACCTGGTCGAACGGCTCCGGCAGCTTCAGCTCTGGCCGGCGCCGCCGAGCCGCAACGGGCATGCCCCGGCGTCGCCCGCAAAGAATGGACACGCCCCGGCGGAGGCGACGATCGTCGATGGCGCCCGCTGGTGGACGGAGCACACGCAGGTGCCCTGGCCGGAATGGGAACGCTGGGGCACCCGGGCTATCCCCGGCGGGGTGGCATTCACCTGGCCTTCGCTCCCCGGCGTACGCAAGATTCGGCTCAAGGATGGCCCCAAGGGCTTGTGGGAGGGTTCTCCCACGCCGCCGCTTTGGCCGGAGGTGCCGGAGCGGCTTCCTGAAGCTGTCTGGATTTGCGAGGGCGAGTCCGACTGCGGCGTGCTCCGCCATGTTGGCCTGGAAGCGTATGCCTGCACCAAAGGCGCCGGCGGGGGGCTTCCCGCCGAGGTGCTGGCCGAACTTCGCCGCCGGGGCTGCCGCACCGTGACGATCGCCTTCGACGCCGACGCCGCCGGCGGGCAGGGCGCCGAGAAGCTGGCCCAAGCGGCGGCGGCCGCCGGGCTGGCGGTGGCGACCGTGTCATGGGAGGGCCTTTTGCGCCCAGCGCTGGGGGAGAACGATTGCCGAGACCTCTTCCGGCGCCTTGGCGACCCCACGC
>JBHOQW010000240.1:0-53568 GCA_042408665.1 Dehalococcoidia bacterium | reverse complement strand
TGGGGCAGGGTGCAGTAGCCCCTGCCCACGGGGCCAAAACCGGACAAAAAACCGGACAGCCTTTTCTTAATAGTGTCCGGTTTTTTGTCCGGTTTTTTTGTGAAGCGCTTCACGAAAAAACCGGACAGCGCCCGGCGTGTCCGGTTTTGTCCGGTTTTCTGTCCGGTTTTTTCGTGCATCGGTTTACAATCTCCCGCGTGGTCCTGGCAGCCAGTCACCCAGCCAGATGCGGGCGCGGGCGCGCACGGCGGCGCGCAGGCGGGTGTCATACTCCAGGCCGTGGATGCAGTTGGGGTGGGCGGGCAGGCGGGGCAGGTCATGCGGCTCCATCCACCCACGGGCCACCAGTCCGGCGCAGATGGGCTCAGCCGCTCGCTGTGGCGTCACCCGCGCCCGCACGCGCAGGCTGTTCCGGGTCAGCACCTCGCGGTCGATCTAGTGGCGGGCCGTCATGCCCTCGGTGAAGGCGATCTGCTTCGCCTTCCACTCCGCCCGCGCCCGTTCCCACGCCTGGACCCGCGCCGCCAGCTCGCGCTGGCTGAGGTCGCGCGGCTGGCGCGCCAAAAACTCCCTGAGCTGACGGTTATGGGTCATCACGATCCCTGCCGCCGCGTCGCGGCTCTCCCGGGTGATCGCCTTGAGCACCGCCTCATCGCTGATCGCCACCCGCCCCCGGCCGGGCAGACCCATCGCCGCGCGCAGCTCCGCCAGCCGTTGTTCAGCCGCCGCCACCCGCACCGTGGCGATCTCCTTCGCCAACCGCTCAATGTCATCCGGGCCGTAGGCAAACCTCTCAAACACTCGACGCCGGATGGTGGCCCCGCTGGCCAGCGCCACGATGGGCTCACTGGTACCCTGGGCGCCCCGGACCGTCACGGTCTGCGGCTCGGGATACGCCATCAGCCTGGCCAGCGCCACGCCGTTGGCCACGCGGAAGGCGTAGCTATCGCAGTCCTCTGGCTCACTCCTCTCCCGGCCAGGGGCACGGGAACGTTGCGTTCGTTGGCAGTCGGCGTAGGCACGGTTCCACACCGCAACCCACCGCCGCCGCACCGCGCGGGGCAGCCGGCGCACGTACTCCGGGATTGCCGGGTCATCAGGACCGGTGTAGGGCATGCTCAGTCCACACCGCCAGCCGTGTCCTCGCTATTGCCCTCCCGGCCAGGGGCACGGGATCTCCGATCATCGGGGTTCGAGTCAGGATAGACGTCCACGTCGTCCAGGTCAGGGCGCTCACCGAAGAACGCCGCGATGCGGCGCGCTGCCTCGGTGAACAGCTCCAGCGTGGCGTCGCCGGGCACGTTGGCGTCGTGGCCGTCCGCAGGCACCTGCACCGGCTCGCCCGCCTCCTCCGCCAGCGCGGCCAACGCTGCATCCCACGTGCGTGGGAGAGAGGCTTCAACCAGGTCAACCATGGCCACGTTGGCAGGCCCCTGCCCCCTGGGCGTGATCGCGTTCTTGGCCTTGGTCACCACGACGAAGCCGCCCTTGACGCGCACCGCCGACACGATCAGGTCCGGGTTGTCAGCGGCCACCGCCTCAGCTGCCCGCACCGCCTGGTCGAGGTCAGGCGCCACGTCACCCTCCACCGCCCAACCGGCGCGGCGGATGACCTGCTCGGCCAGGTCTGGGTCCAGCGTGCGGGTGCGTGCCTCCAGCTCCCGCCGCTCGGCGCGCGCCGCCTGCACGATGGCCTGCTCAACCCGTTTTCGCTCCCGCTCCGCCTGCCTGGCCGCACGCTCTTGCTCCCGCTGCGCCTTCTTCGCGGCCCGCTCCCGCTCGCGTTGCGCCTGCCGGGCCGCCCGTTCTGCCTGCGCCGCCGCCTTCTTCTGGGCGTTCTGGAACGCTTTCACCACCTGCCGGGCGGCAAAGCCGATGAGGCGCTGGCCCGTGCGGCGGTCGATCACGCGGTAGCCGCTGGCAGAGTCGTCCGGGGTGATGGTGTAGCGCGACAGGTCCACCTCGGCCGCCAGCGATACGACCGCCTGCATCGCGTCAGAGAGCACCAGGTTGGGCGGCGCCGCCGCCGGGCCGCTCTCCTCTCCGTTCTGCCCCGCCGCACCGTTGTCCTCGGCACCTGCACCCACACCTCCATCCATGGCACCCGCATCCGGCGTCGGGGCAGGTGCCGGTTTGAGCGGCACGCCGTAGCGCTCGGCGATGGCCCCCAGGTCCACACGCTCCTGCATGGCCGGTGCCGACAGGAGCGCCATGAGCACCTCTCTCAGCAGTGCCCGCTCTTCGTCCGTCAGGCCAGGACAGACGATGCGGGCGCGGGCGGCATCCGGGCCGAAGTTGTAGTCGATCCACGGCTGCACCACGTAGCGGCTAAACGCCTCCAGCATGTCCACCAGGCGCTCGTCCTCGGTGAGCAGGAACGTGTCGGTATGGGCCTCCGCCTCCGCCTTGGTGCCGTACTGCCCCTCCAAGAACGAGCGCTCCGGCACGAAGATGGCGCGCAAGAGCGCGCCGTCCAGCGCCCGCACGGTCCGTTCAAACACGTCCGTGCGGTCCGTGGTGGACAGCTCCTCCAGCGTCCAGAGATAGTTGTTTGACTGGTCACGGGTGGAGGGCAGCGCGACGGCGGCCACGTTGTCCACCGCCGTTGCCACCTGCACCGCCACCTCCGCGTTGTCCTGGCCCGTGCGGGCGTTGACGCCCACGGGGTGGCGGGCGATGCGCGGCGGCACCGCCTTCTTCTCCGTCCAGGCCATCCAGTACTTGAGGATGACCTGCTTCCAGACGTAGTAGGGGTAGGCCGGTTTGGTGCGCGGCGCCCCCCACAGGTTGCCGAACTCCGGGTTGCGGCTGTAGACGAAGGCGTAGGGTGGCTGGACCCAGACCTCATCCGCGCCCACCCGCTGCACGAACCCGTCGAACGAGCCGTCGCCCGGCTTGCCATCGCGCGGCTCATGCCGCCGCCGGATCTCCGTCACCGTGGCCGGATTGACGTGCCTGAGCTGGCGAATCACCAGGGCAGGTCCCTGAAACGCCACCTGCTCCACGGGCTCGCCCGTGTTCGGGTCCGGCAGCCCAAACCAGATATCCAGGTCCTCGCGCGCCCACACCTTCTCCATGAAGGCCACGCCGAACTCCTCAGCGCTCAGCATGGCACGCACGGCCTGGTACAGCAGCCCGCTCTTGAGGAACACCTCCTCCACCGCCGCCGCCACCGCCGGGTCATCACACTGCACCCCCGCGCGGCGCACCATGCCCAGGATGGGCGCCTTTACCATGGTTAACCCGGCGGCGATGGTGGGGTCACGCCGCATCTCGTCGTACTGCTCAAACGTCAGCGTGTCGGGATTGGCGTCGCGTACAAAGGAGGGAAACGCGCCGGCGCCGGCCCAGGGCCCCAGCGCGGCGGCACGGGCGCCGGCGATCACCGGCACATCCCGCGTTTGCGCCGGCCCAGACCGCGGCACCTCCACCCCGGCCGCCCTGCCCGTCGCTGGTGCCACCCTGGCCCCGGCTCGCCGCCGTGCTGCCACTGCCGACCCACCTCAGCCTTTTCAATCTGCGGCGATTGTAGCATTCTGGTGCTGCAATACGCATATACGGGCCGGCACAGGTGAACGCGGCGGAGATGTGTCCTGTATGCAAGGTGGCCCATTCAGACGGCCGTTGCCCGTATCGTGAGCGGGCCATGGATGCTGGCGCCCAGGGCGCCCCAGCCTGCGATCCCACCTACACCTGCGTGGACTGCGGCCGTCGGGTGCATCTCGATGACGCCAACGTCATTACCCGCCGGGGCCGGTGCCTGTGCCTGCGCTGCGGTGCGGCAGGCCGGGAATAGTCATGGACGGAGCAGGCGGCGGCCGCCGGTGATGACGCCCAGCGTGTAGGCCGTGCCCTGCGCCGCCTGGGGCACGGCCACCGCGCCCGCCGCCAGCTCGCGCAGCTTCTGCACCGCCCCGCTCACCGCGTCGATCTGGTCGTCGTGCTCCCCCCACGGGAACGCCTCGGCCTCGTCCAGGAAGTCGCTGATCGACCAGTCACCTCGCACCAGCACCACGTGCCCCCGCTCGGCGGCGGCGGACAGGGGCGCGGCGCGGTGCTCCTTGCTGCCGGTGGACGGCACCCCCCAGAACGGGTAGCCGGGCAGCACGTGGCGGGCATAGTAGTCGATCAACGCCTTGCCGCTGGCGCCCGGCTCCTGCTCCATGTAGATGTACACGCCGGGGCCGTCGGCCGCTGCCGTCTCCCGCACCAGGTCCTCCACGTCCATCGGGCTCTTGCGCACCCGGCGCAGGTCCACCAGGTAGTACACCCCCGCGTGCCACCCCACCAGCGCCCCCACCGTCCAGTCGGGGTCGCCATCCGGCCCGCTGCCCGCCTCCGTGGCGGCCAGGTCCCAGAACCGTACCAGGGTGATGTCGCGCGGCACCTCATGCCGGTCGATCACCGTGCGGAACCACTCTCGCCGGAACAGCCGCCCCGTCATGCCGGCGTCCCAGCGCCCGTGCAACAGCTGGGCGCGGGTCACTTCGTCCAGCTCCCCTAACGCCGCCACGTACTGGTCGTGGTCCAGGTACGGGTTGTCCGTAAGCCTGGCCGGCACGAACACGCGCCCGGCTCGCGGCCCCTCCTCGATGAACCGGCGCCGCACCCAGGCATGCCCCGGCCCGCCGGGGTTGGTGGCCGCCCGCACCCGGATGGGCACGTCCATCCCCTCAAGACGCCTCGTGCGCGAGAACAGGTAGCGGTACTGATGCTCCCGCAGCTGGGTCAGCTCATCAAACGCCACGTAGTGGAACTCAGCACCCTGGTAGCGAAGGTGGTCATTGGGGTTCTGCAAGTAGCCGAAGGTGAGCGTGGCGCCGGAGGGAAACGTCCACTGCTTCTTGTTGTCGTTCCAGCGCGCCTCACTCCCCCCCAGCCATTCATGGGAACGCGGGATGAGGGCGCCGGGCAGGATCAGGTCCTGCAAGTTGCGGCGGATGATCAGCGCCGCGTACCCCGGTACGTCCACGTACATCAGCGCCGCCATGAGCAGGGCATCGCTCTTCCCTCCCCCCGCTGCCCCGCCATACAGCGCCTCCCGTGCGGGAACGGTGAGAAACGCCGCCTGCGGTGGCGTCGGCCGGTGTGGAATCCAGGGGTTCTCCAACACCCGTTCGCGGAGCAGGGCATCACGCCAGGCCCGCAGCCGGGCCATCTCCCCCGCCGTCACCGTCACCATCCCTGGCATCCTTCTCATCGTCCGGCCCGCTCAGCGCGCCCGCCCTGGCCGCCGCCCGCCACAACCGCTCGTACTCCTCGTAGTCGAACGGATGCACCGCCTGCACCCGCGTCTGGTGCTCCACCCGTGCCTCTGCCGCCACCGCGTTGATCACCGTCACGTCACCCTTGCCGAGCCACTGCCCGTACTCCTGGGCGATCTGTTTGGCCAGCTCACGCACCTCGCGCAGATAGCCGGTGTCCAGGGCGTATTCGTAAACGATCACCCCGCGCGGCGTGTTGGTCACGGTGCCGTCAGGCCCGCGCCCCGGCTCGACCATGCGGATCATCACCGGCCTGGCCACGATCAAACCGGTGTGCCCGCCTGGACCCCGCTGGATGATGGGGTCCCTGGCCCGCGCCAGGCGTACCTCCCGCAGCAGGTTCCACAGCTCGTTCAGCTCCTCGGCGCGGTTGCGGGCATCGAGAATCCCCTTGGCCACCAGCTCCGCTCGCGCACGCTGCCGGTGCTCCTCCACCCGCGCCGTGAACTCGGCACAAGACTTCCACCGCTCAAGGGTGCGCTTGCTCACCCCGGCCTCCCGCGCGATGGCGTGGTCCGGCAGCCGGTCCTGCGCCACCAGCAGCGCGGCCCGCTCCCGCCGCTCCGTCCACCGCCAGCGCGTGTACGCCATGCCCATGCCGACCCCACCCCTCTCTCAGCCTCGCTCCGGAGCTGCGCAGCAGCTCCTAGCGGAGCTGCGGGCCGCGGGTTGCCACTTCCCCTGCAGCTCCGGCCAACCTGCGCGCTCGCTGCGCGCGCCCGGACTGGTCGATCTCATCCAGCACGCGCCGCTGCGGCGGCCCACCGTACACCGCCACCGGCGCCGTGAATCGCTCGCCAAGGTGCTCTGCCTTGAACCGCTCCCAATCGCGGCGTAGAAACGGCTGGAAACGCGCACCGGCGGCCACCAGGCGCCGGTAGGTATGCCACGCCTCACACGCCCTGAACCGGGTGTGCACCGCCATGTGACAGCGGTAGCACAGTCCATACGCGCCGATGTGGTCGCCGAAAGGTTCCGAGTAGTCCTCACTATGCGCCTCAATAATGCCCTCGGTCTGGCCGCAGGCATCGCAGCGCGTGGGCGGCCGCCGCCGGCCGGCCGCGTACTCGCCCTTCAGCCACGCCAGCGCCCGCAGGCGCTGCGCCGGTGTAAAGCCGTTGTACCCGCGCATCACCACTCCTCCATCCGGTCCCGTGCGCCCCGCGTCGACCCAGCGTCACCCTAAGGTCAACCCAGCACGGTCATCAGCCGCACCGCGCCGTTGGGGCGGGGGCGGCCCACGCGGCGCCAGCCCAGGCGCTCGTAGTAGGCCGGATTGTAGGCCAGGACCTCCAGCACACTCAGGCAGCGCTCCCGTGCCCAGTCGATCAGCGCCCGCGTCATGGCATCACCATGCCCCTGCCCGCGATACGGGGGGGCGCACGTACACCCCCTTGATGCGCGCCCACGCGCCCGGACGGAGCAGCAGGCCGCAGCAACCGATGATCGCTGTCTCATCCTCCGCACCTGGCGCCCGCCACACGAACCAGCGCGTGGCGGGCGTGTCGCTCAGGCTCACGCGCTCACGGGCCGCCGCCGTCCGAAACGGCGCCACCTCTCGGTACGGCACCTCAACCAGCATCCCCGCGTCCCGCCCTCGCGTCCCGCCCGCCGCCTCCACGGCGTCCACCACGCACCTCCTTGGGGTACCACGCCTTGCTGTACTGCTACTCCGCGATCTTCCTGGCCTTGAACACCCCGTCCTGATAGAGCAGGTCAACCTCATCCAGGGTGGCGCCGATCTCCTGCGCGATCTGCTGCCGGTCGAGGCCGTGGCGGTCGATCAACGCCTTGACCAGTTCGCTCATCTTCACGGCCACATGGCTGCCCTTGGCCCGGTTCATGCGGACCGTGAGCAGCATGGCCTCCGCCTCCTCCAGGTCCAGCAGCGCCACCGGCAGCCGGCCGCCATACCGTTCGTGGAGGCGCGGGCTCTCCCGTGCCAACCGCCAGCGGTGGTAGCCGTCGATGATCGTGCCGGCCCGCGTGGCTAACACCGGCTGCACCCAGCCCGTGCGCAGGATCGACAGCTCCAGCAGCCGCAACTCCGGGCCAAAGACCACGTTCGGGTTGTACCAGTTCGGCTGGAGCGCCTCGGTGGGGAGCCACACGACCTGGTTGATCGGGTCATGCACCTCAGGAGTCTGGGGCTGCGGGTCGGGCACGGTCACGGCGTCGGGCCTCCTTTCGCTGTGCTTCCTTGGAGAGTGGGAGAATCTGCCGCTTGTAGGCGCCGCTCATCATTTGCTTGAGCACGTACTGCGGCGGATAGGCGGCCGGTGTCTTCTTGGCGCGCACCACCACGTCCGCCAGGCGCGCAAGCGCCAGCGCTCGCTGTCGCTCATCCGTGATGTGGTCCTCAATCCAGGCGCGCACGCCCGCGTAGGAGGAGCCGTAGCGCGCCACGATGGCGTCCCGGTCCACCTCATGCCAGTACCGCTCCTGCACCCGTACCTCAGGGAAGATGTCGATGATCTGGGCATAGAGGGTGGGCGCGAAGCGCTTGAGGAGGTGCAACCGCTTCGCCGCCTCCGCGTGCAGCGGCGTGGCCACCCGCAGGTCGGCCCCCGCCCACAGCTGCGCATCGTACACCGGGCAGTAGCGGATGCCACGGTCGTAGAAGTAGCGGAAGACGTCGTTCTCCTCCCAGTCAAAGATCGGCTTGCACAGGGAGACGTTCTTCGCCACCGGCTGGTCCGGCCGGTAGCGGGTGGGTGCGGTGATGTAGTTCTCGTTCAGCTTGTTCACACAGGCGCGGTAGCGCATCAGCGACTCAGCGGCACGGATACCGGTGAGGAAGGCGATCTTGCCCTTGTAGTAACTGGCGACAAACTGGTCCATGCTGAACTCGTCGAACACCCGCCCGTCCCCCGGCGGCAGCGTGATCGCGTACTCCGGGATGGGGCGCACGTGGCGGCGCAGGGGGTCCCACTGCACGTACTCGTGCACCACGCCCAGGATGTACTTCTGACTGCGCAGCGGCACCGCGAAGTACAGCATCCGCACCCAAGGCTTCCGCCGGTATTCGTCCACAAAGCGCACCACGTCGTCCGGGATCAGCTCCTCATCCCGGTGCACCACATCCACGTGGTCCAGGCCACGCTCCCGCGCCACCTCCCAGGTCAGGTGCAACACGGCCAGCGAGTCCTTCCCGCCAGAGAACATCACCACCACACTGTCGAACAGGTCATAGATGTGGTGGATGCGCCGCTTCGCCTCCGTGAGCACGTCCACGTCCAGGTAGTGCTTCACCCGCACCATACCGGCGCCGCCCTTATCCCCTCGTCTCACGCGCCATAGCCGTGGTCCGTGATGAAGCGCGCCAAGCGCGCGCCCAGCGTATCCAGGTCCGGGTACTCCACCCGCAACCACTTGAGGAAGCCGTACCAGAGCTGCTGCTGCCCTTCGTCATCGAACACGATGTTGTAGGCGATCACCGGGTCGCCCAGACCGGCGCTGCCACCCGGCCCCTCCTCGGCGGCGGGCGGCACGTGCACCTGCGTCATCAGCCGCTCCACCTCGTCCAGGCTGAATCCGGTGATCTCCAGGTCGAAGGCGCCGGTGTCCAGCTCCTCCAGTAGGTCCTTGAGCTTGGGCAGGTCCCACGCCCCGGACACCTTGTTCAGCGCCAGGTTGAGCGCTTGCTCCCGCGCCTCGTCTTCGATGCGCACCACCGCGCACGGCACCTCGGTCGCCCCACGGGCCAGCAGCACCTTCAGGCGCTGGTGACCGCCCACCAGGTTGCCGGTGACCTCATTCCACACCAGCGGCTCCACCAACCCAAACTCGTCCAGGGAGCGGGCGATGCGCTGGTACTCCTCGTCCTCTGGTGAGAGGTCCTTTCGCGGGTTGTACCGCGCCGGGCGAATGGCGCTCACCGGCACCATCCGCACCTCCAGGGTGTCCCCGGGCCTGGCCGGGGCCAGCTCACCCGTCCCGGCCTTCGGCACGGGATCTCCGAATTCGCTCATCGCGAGGCACCTCCCGCAGCGTGGTCCTGCCACAAGGCAAGCTGGGTGGGGGCCGGAGCGGGCCGTGGCACAGTGAGCAGGGTGGACATCGGCCGCAACCAGATCGGCGCCAGGGAGAGGCGCGGGCCGTGCGGCCCGTACTGCGTGAGATGGCAGTGCAGCAGGAAATCCTCGCGTGTGCACCACCCGGCCAGTTCCACCGCATCTGGTCCGGCTTCAGGCGCGGGCCAGACCAGCACGCCGATGTCGCCGCCGAAGTCGCGCAGGTCCAGCCCGCGCAGGCCGAAGTCCCAGCCGCGCCGGTTGCGGTACCGCACGTCCACCCGGCGCCCATCCGGCAGCACCAGGTTGTGGCGGCGGCCGTTGCCGGAGAGGCTGATGCGCGTGTCCAACTCCGCCCCGGTATACTTTGCCACCGCGTACTCCCCACGCAGGCCGTCGTAGTGCTTCGCCAGCACGCTGCGCCCATCCCTGGGCCGCCAGTCAAGCGGTTTGATCCCCCGCACCGCCTTGGGCTCGTGCCGCAGCCGTGCCAGCTGCCACAACATCGCCCGCTCCGCCTCGCTGAAGGTGATCACTACCCTCGCTGCCTGCACCCGGCCCCGCTCAGCCGCCCCCGCGCGCCGTTGATTCATACGTACCATAGTAACTACCTCGTTCGTAGCATTCGCGGCGCGGAAACTACCGCCACACCGCCCCGGCAAAGCCGGGGCTGTGCGGCTCCGAGCTCGCGGCAGGCCCGCATGGCCAGCACCACCAGCGCGTGGGCGGCTTCAAGCGGCCGGTCCGTCACCCGCAATGCCTCCCCCAATGCCACCACCTCATCTGCCAACCGCCACTGGACGGCCGCGAGCCGCCCCTTTTGCCGCGCGCCACCCTGCACCACCCTACCCGAGCCGCCCCGCCCCGACCCTGCCCTGCCGGGGCGGCCTGGGCGGGACTGCAGAGCCGTGGGGTTGTGGAGCTCCGGCCCGGCCTGTGACGCTGCCCCACGCCGCGCGCTCGGCGCCGGGGCGGGAGCAGCCGCGTCATGCCCGTTCATGCCAGCCCACCTCGCCTGTCATGGCTGCCACCACCACTACTGCGGCAGATCGCACTTGCTTGTCACCTGCACACGCGCGCGAGGGAGCCGCGTCCCCCGGCTTGCCGGGGGGCCGAGCGGTGTGCGGCCCCATGTGGACAGCTGGCGAAATGGCTCTCCCGTCCGCGATGCATCCGCCCTGCTTCATCCATGATGGTGATCACGCGTGGGTCCAGCGGGATGGCGGTGCCGTGTTCGGTCATCCCCCACACGATCCGCGCGCCACACGACCGGCAGGTGCCGACCTGGTTTACTGCCACACGCTCATCCAGTGACCCCATCGATCAGCCTCCTGGCTCACGCTTGCTTGTTCCCGTGCCGGTAGGGCCGCGTGCGGTTGTAGGCCACCTTGCGGGCCAACGCCTCCTCAAGGTCCACGCCGTACTGCGCGCAGGCGTCCAGGATGCGGATCACGCAATCCGCCAGCTCCACCGCGATGCCCTCCGGTTTGCCGGTCGCGCCCTCCGGGACGGCCCGATACCACATCCCGTCGCCACCCCGCCGGTACTCCTCCAACGCTTCCGACAACTCGGAGTGCATGAGGGCGATGAGCTCCGGGAAGGATCGCTCCCGGTCCCACCACCCCTTCTCCCGCGCCACCTGATGCACCGTGTGCTGCCACTCTCGCAACGTCGTCATGATGACCTCACGCCTGTCCTCCACGCTCCTGCCACGCATTACGTGCCCGCCTGCACCAACTGCAGGAGCGTGCGGTATGGCTCCCGCGCGCGATCCCGCTTCAAGCGGAACGCCGTGCGCCGGCTCACCCCGATCCGCCCCGCCAGCTCCTCAACCGTGAGACCCTCGCGCTCGAACCGCGTTAGCACCGTCATGCGGAGCAGCGCGCCGGCTACCCTGGGCGGCAGGTCGTAGCGGCACACCGGCAGCCTACACTCCAGGCAGCGCGGCGCGAACTCACAGCCCGTGTCGGGTATATTCGGCACGCTCCCGTCACGCCCCATCCGTTGCCTCCACTTGTCCTTCGCCCTCATCCGCCCTGCGGCGCGCGATCAGCGCCTTGGCCCGCGCCAGCAACACGCACGTGCGCCAATCCCAATGGCGGAGTTCCCGGTTGGATGGCGTCCAGCACACCCACACCGCCTCCGCAGGGTCAGTAAACCGCTCACCGCAGTAGTCGCAGGGGCGCATGGCCACGTCCTCCGCCGTCGCCACCCGCCGCACGATCTGCGGCAACTCGATCTCGTGCGTCATCCTGCCACCTCTATCCCCGCGTCGCCCGCCCCGGCAACGCCGGGGTCCGCGGCGGCCAGGTCCTCATACCCCGGCGAGGCGGCCAGGCCATAGCGGAGCCGGTGCCCGCGCCCGCGCTGGCCCCCATCACCCACCGCCACCACCTCCCCACCCCGCATCCGCCTGAGCAGCCGTCCCACCGTGTCCGCCAACCGGCGGAGTTCCGCCTCGCCGGCATTCGGCCGCAGCACCTCGGCGATCTCCTCGGCTGACAGCGGCTCGCGCGCCGCCCGCAACGCCCCCAGCACCTGGTCACGCAGCGGCAGCCGCTCCGCCAGCCCCGGCACCTCCGTGAGCTCTGCAGGCTCCACCATCACCAGCCCCTCCTCCCCGCAGAACAGCAGGCGCAGGCCGATGGGTCGTGGCCTGCGCCCGTCGTTGACCTTCCGCGGGTACACCCCAATATCAACCTGGTCGCTCTCCTCCTCCTGCACCCGCTCCACGTACCAGGTGCGGCGAGCCATGTTGTGCCAGAACGCGGAGCCAAATGGCTTCTCCGTGTCGCTGCCCTTGGTGATGTGGGCGATGCTGAGCGTCGTCAGGTCGCCCAGCTTGGCCAGCGCGTTGAAGTAGCGCATAGCCGGCTCCGCCTCCTCTGGCTTGCCACCACACGCCGGCGCCACGCTGTCCACGATGAGCAGCGTGATGCCCAGCCGCTCGATGGCCCGCCGCAGCGCGTCCACCTGGTCGGGCAGCGGGATACCCCGCGCCGGCCAGTAGTAGAAGGGGACGTCCTCCGACTCGTCGTAGCCCAGCCCTTGCAGCAGACGCCGCACCCGGAAGCGGAAGGTGGCCTCGGTGTTCTCGTAGTCGATCAACATGGCCCGGCCGCGCTGCACCCGCAGGCCGCACCAGTCCTCGCCCAGGCAATGCGCCAGCCCCAGGGACAGCGCGAGATAGGTTTTGCCGGCAGAGCCGTCCCCGAACCAGATCGTGGGCACGCCGGCCGGCACGACCCGCTCGCAGAGGTACTGCGGCTCGCCGGGGTCCACGATCTCGGCGTACCGCCGCGCCCGGTCCTGGTTCAGATAGGCGTCGCGCGCCATGGCAAACGCCGTAGTGAGCAGGCTGGCCCAGCCATGGTCCTTGCCAAACACCACATCGAGTTCCCGGCGCAGCTCCGTCTTCTGGCTCAGGCTGATCAGGTTGATGCGCTGGGAGTATGGCTCCGGGCCTCCGGCCGGGCCGCTCACCGCCACCTCCAGCTCGCAGTCGAAGCTGCGGCTGGTCTTCTCCAGTTCCGAGAAGGTCAGGCGCACGGTCTGGCCTACGGGGCTGGCCAGCACCACCCGCACCGCGTCGTGCGCCAGGTGCTCGACATAGGGCCGCTCTGGCGGCTGCTGCCGGGTCAGCTCCTCCACGGTGCCGCCGTCGCGGTTGAAGTAGTCCCAGGCATCATCTCCCTGCTCCCGCACCGGCACCTGCAGCACGACCACCCGCTTCGCGATGGGGCGCAGCGCCGCGTACAGGCGGGCCATGTACCGCCGGCCCGGCTCGTCGTTGTCCGGCCACAGGTACACAACCCGTCCGCGCAGCACCTCCAGGCTGTCACCGAAGTCCGTAGTGCCGGCGCCGCCACCGTGGCAGACGGCCAGCAACCCCTGGTCACGGCACGCCTGCACCGCCTTCTCCCCCTCGCAGACGTACACCGGCTGGTCCGGCGGCGCGGACGCCACCTGCTCCGCCCCCCACAGGGGCAGGTCGCGCATCTGGAGCTGGCCCTGGAGCCCGTTCCAGTCCGTGGCGCCGGGCAGGCGCCAGCGGAAGGTCTTCTTGCCGCCCGGTGCCTCAAAGCGCGCCTTCTCAGCCACCAACCGCCCGGTGGCGTCCCGGTACTGGTACAGCGCCACCTGCCGGTAGAGGGTGCGCAGGTTGTCGCCGTGGGCGCCGCGGTGGGTTCCATTGCCCGTTCCCACGCCGGTCCCGTTTGCGCGTGGGTCACGCCACAGGCCCCGCTCTCGCAGCGCGTCGATCACCGCGCGCTGGGCGCAGCCCGCCTGGCAGTGCACCAGCAAGCGCCCGTCCCGGCCCGCGTTGACCGTGAGACTGGGGCGATCATCGTCGTGGACGGGGCAATGTACCGTGGCGCCGCCCCGGCACGGGCAGCCGCTCCTGCCACAGCGCAACGCCGCGCGTACCTCCTGGACGTGTGGTGTGACTGGGACGTGCATGGCGCCCTCCCGGCACAAGAGGCCCTGGTTACCCCAGGGCCTCCGACCGCCTCAAGAAGTCAATGAACTCGCTGGCCTGCCGCCGCGTCAGCTCGGACGGCGCGCAGCCGAACCGCGTCCGGCACAGCGCCTCAATCTCGGCGTCGTCCATACCCTGCGCGCCACGGGCGATGGCGTAGATGGCCTTGATCTGCGGCTCGGTCGCCTTCAGCACCGGTCCACCGTTCCCGCTTGGCGCGGTGGCAGCGGCGGCAGCGGCGGTGGAGGCCGCCTGCCTCGCAGGAGCCGGCCCCGGCACGGCTGGTGGCCGGGATTGGGCCGGCTGGGCTGACGGCCGGTGTGGGGCCGAAGCGGCCCGCTCTACCGGGCTGTCCACCACGCGGGCGGGATCGCCCTCGGCGAAGTCAAAGTCCTCGGTGAACTGGGTGCCGTAGCCTAACGCCGCCAGGGCGCGGCCCAGCGCCTTGGTCTCCGCCTTCTCCAGGTAATCGCCGAAGTCCTTCAGCTCCTCCTGGCCCCAGCCGGTGGCCGAGCCGCCACCAGGGATCGCCACCCTGGCCCGGAACACCGCCATGGGCGGGTCCTTCTCCAGCCGCACCAGTTCGGTCTCGATCACCGCGTCCGGGTGCTCGGTGCGCAGCCAGAGCAGCCGCCACTTCACCTCCAGGTAGTCGCCCTTGCCCAGCTTGCGCAGGTAGCGCGCGGGGTCGAACCGCCGCTCCCCGCCCTCATGGGCCTGTGGATGGTTCTGTGTCACCAACACCCTCCTGTCGCTGTCCCCGCGCCCCCGCTCCGCAGGAGCTGCTGTCCCGCTCCGACCACGGTGCCAGGGAGATCGCCACACCGGGGCCGATACCCGCCTGCGCCGGCAGCGCCTCTACCAGGAGCCACCGCACCTGCCGGTCGTCCCACATCGCCGGCGCCAACCCATCCCTCCAGCCAACGGCCTGGAGGGCGTCGAGCACGCCTTTGGCCAGGTTGTCCAGGTCGGCAGCGGCCGGCGCGCCGTAGAAGCGCAGGTGTGCCCGCAGCCGGCCACGATAGCCCAGCACGCCGTGCTCCCGCAGCCACGCCGACCGCACCGCCAGCCGCCAGTCTGCATCGGCCGGCGCCGTCCACCACCTGCGCCGCCGTACCACGCCCGGGCCCGTGCGCGGTCGCTGCCACGGCTTGGGCCGCCCCGATACCCATACGGTCCATCCAGATGCTACATTCGTAGCATTTTCGAGCTGCATATGAACTCTAATATGCCGATGGTATACGGTCAAGGGGTGTCAAGGGGGATTCTGTGAAGGAGGGCTGCCACTGGGTGACCGCACAAGATGGGTTCCCTCAGCGCGCCTCCGTCCTGATGACGTGCGCTCTGGCTGAAGGTCACGCGCCGCGAGCCCATCAGCGCGATAGAACCGGCCACAAATCAGACAGCTCCATCCCGGCGGCGCTCCCGACTCACGGTCAATCCGCAGGCGTCCCCGGCAACGTGGGCAGTCCCGCATCGTAGCGCTCCGTGCGTACACACCAAATTCAACTGTATCGTTGCGACGCTACATACGTAGCATCCCGGTCGCGCAAAAACGCCACGGCCGCCGGCGCCAGGTCAGGGAACGCGCGGAGGATGCCGGACAACGCCCGCGCCCCCGGCCGTCGCCAGCCTCGCCGGATCGCCCACCAGCCTGAGCGCGACAGCCCCAGCCGACCGGCAAACTCCTCGTCCGACGCGCCCATGCACCGCTGCCGCTCACAACAGGCTCGGATCAGGTCAACGGTACTCATGCTACTCATGTAGCAAAATTTTGATTCGGTTACAACCTGAGCCGCACCAGCTCTGCACCGCCGGCGGTGTTCTTATGTCAGGACAGGTTGCTACAATTGTGGTAGTCTTGTGCATCCGGTATGCTCCGTGGAGGTCGTGCTTGGCAGGGAAGGAAGCTCGGCACCCTGGAACTGTGCCGCCCTGGCGGGCTGGGACGGCACGCCGGGGACGGCCATTGGGGCATATCCTTCGCGGTGCCAGGATGGGTGTGCACCGCATGGGAGGCAACACAGTGGCGCCACGGAAATCCCGCCGGCTCTACCACCCGACCGGACTTGGTGCCCGCATCCGCGCGTTGCGCCTGGAGCGCGGATGGACGCAGGAGGACCTGGCGCGCGAGGCCGGCGTCAAGCGCGCGTGGATCTCGCTCGTGGAACAGGGCATCCGCCGCAAGCGCATCAACGTCGAGTACCTGGAGCGCACGGCCCGCGCCCTCGGCGTGGACATGCGCTACCTCATCACCGGTTACGGTCCACCGCCACGCACGGTGAAAGCGGACGTGCCGGCAGAGGTGCTGCCCCTCTGGGAGTGGATGGTCCAAACCGTCCCGCCGCCGGTCATCCGGCACTTCCTGGAGGGCCTGCGCGCGGCCTGGATCGCCATGCATGAGGGACCGATGGCCGACCAAACGGTGCCTCCATCGCCACCTGTACCGTCACAGCCAGCTACCCAGCAAAGCGCCCAGCCCGGCCAGGAGGTTGTCCAGAAGCGCCCCCAGGGCCATGCAGAGGATGACGGCGAGAACCAGCACGGTCACGAGACCGCGCCGCAACCGTGAATCAGCGCCCGTCCGCAGCCCGCACTCGGGACAGTAATTGATGTGCTCAAGAAGCGGCGCCCAGCAGCGCCGGCACGTCACAACCTGCATCGAGACGGCAGGCGCCGTGCCGTCGTTACCGCGCTCCTCACCACGTGCCCTCACGCGACACCCCGTCACCTAGCTCTCAGCGGCACCCGGGCCGGCGAGCGGGTTGGCCGCCGACGGGTATTAGAACATATGTTCCTCATGCAGGCAAGGTGGTACGGTCATCACCCTGCGAAGCAGGGCAGTGCATGTTCGATAACCGCTGCTATGCTGTCCCTATCCCGTCCACCCCCCTTGACCCGCACCCACTGGTGCGGGCAGAATGTCCCGCCCGGGGCCGAGCACGTGGGGGTCACGGGGCAGGGGCCGTGGAGCAACCGTGGAGCAACGAGGGACGGGCTTCATCACCGGCAGGGGCGATACCCCCGGGGTTTCAGGGTGACGCCCAGTGGGCACGGGCTCACCGGGGCGGCCTTCTCCGACATGGAGCGCCGTTCTTGGCCGCTCTTGGCAGGCCTGCGCCGAGGACGTCGCTCAGGCGGCTCAGGCGGCGTCACACCCCTGGCGCTGGACCACGGCTTCGCAGGGGGAGGCGGGCAAAATCTCCACGCTGCCGGCCTGAGCGAAGGGCTGCATGAAGCGCTCCACGGCGCCCCGCTCCGGGGCGTCCACGATCAGGTACAGCGTGTGCGCGCCGTCCACCACCGCCTCGCCGTGGATGTTGAGGCCAAAGCTCCGGGCGTTCTCAGGGGCGATGTGCCGAAGCAGCATCGCGCCCATCTGCGGATCGCGCGCCGGGCAGCGCTCCGCCGCGTGCTGATGTCGGACCACAAACAGGCTCATGTTCGACGCTCCTGCTCTCACCACGCGTGCGTGGCCTCGATTGTATTCCGGCCACGACGGTAGGTAAATACGGCCGCAGATTCCATCACCGCTCGGTCACGGTGCCCCGGCCCACCGGCGCGTCCGCCTGCCGCGCCGCCGGCCGGTACGTCGCCCAGACCGCCGCCGCGCCCAGGCCCAGCAGCAGCGCCCCGGCTATGTACGTCGGGCGCAGGCCCAGGCTGCCGGCCAGGCTGAGCGCCAGGAGCGGGCCCAGCGCCGCTCCCAGGTCCGCCCAATCGGCGTAGGCGCTCATGACCTCGGCGCGGCGACCCGGCGGCGCCAGGTCGCCCGCCGCCGCGTCGAGCGTTGCCCCCAGCCCGGAGGCGGCCACGAAGAGCAGCACGGCGGCGGCCACGGCCACGCCCAGCACCGGAACCAGGGCCAGCACCAGCGTCACCGCGGCCGCGACCAGCAGCCAGGCGGTGGCCGCCCGCGCCCGCCCCATCCGGTCCGAGAGGGCGCCCAGCGGCGCGGCCAGGCCGATCTCCGCCAGCCAGCGCACGCCGACCAGCCACGAGGCCACGGTGGCCACCCCCAGCGCGCCGCCGGGCCCCAGCCGCTCGCCGAACGCCTGCCGCAGGAACACCGCCAGGGTGGCCGTGACCACGCCGCGCGCCACGAAGGACAGGGCAAATGCCGACCACTTCACGGCCAGCAGCCGGGATCTGGGCGGCGCTGGCGCAGGGTCGTTTTGGCGCGGCTCGGAAGTCGACGCCGGTACGGGCCGGCCGCTTCCCTCCACCGGCCCGCGCCACAGGGCGAGGGGCAGGGCCAGGGCGGTGCCGACGGCCATCGCCAGCACGGTCGGCCGGTAGCCGAGCGCGTCGAACAGGGCGCCGCCGACCACCACCGCCACGAAGCTGCCGCCGCGCGAGACGGACTGGTAGAGGCCCATCAGCCGCCCGCGGGTGCGATCTGTGGCCGCGCTTAGCACCGTCACAAAGCAGCCCAGCCGCAGGGCCGAATACGAGAAGCCCCACAGCAAGCGAGCGGCCAGAAAGGGAAGGAAAGCAGGGGTGAGCGTGTACATGGCCGTGGTGAGCGCGGCCAGGACGGTGGCGCCGGCAAACACCGGTCGGGCCGACATCCGCCGCAGCAAGCGGGCGGCGCCGGTGTTGGTCACCATGCGCACAAAGCGGTTGGCGCTGAGCAGCACGCCCACCTGCACGCCGCTGAGCCCCAGCGTCGCCGCCTGCAGCGGCAGCACCACGTACAGCAACGAGTCGCCCAGCAGCGCCAGGGCCATCACCAGCGAGACCGTGACCACGCGCGTGGGCACAGCAGCGCCCCTTCCACAACCCGCTCGGCGCCCACCTCTGCGCCAGGGTCTGGCTTCCTGCTATCATCCATCGCGACGCCACCGCCCGGCAAACGGAGCGCTGCCATGATCACCGCTATCGCCGCCTTCCTTCACTATGCGGACGCCGTGTTCCGGCGCACGGCGCGCGACGTAGCCGCCCTGCCCCAGCCTGCCGCGGCGCAGTGGCGCCCGCCGGTGCGGGAGGGAGAGGCCGGCTGGGGCATCGGCCAGCTCGTGGGCCACATCGCCGGCGCGCGCCTGTACTTCGCCAGCGCCTACCGCGGCGAAGGCTGGCTGTTCCCGGCGTTACCGTTCCGGCCAGAAGAGCAGTCCACCTGGGTGCCACACCTGGAGGCGGCTGCCGCCGAGTTCCACCGCCGCCTAGAGGGCACGCCGGACGTCTGGTTGACGCGTCGTATCGACCTGATCGACACGCCCGGCAGCGTGTCCGGCTGGCGCGTGCTCATGATGATGGTCGAGCATGAGGTGGCGCATCGCGCCCAGGTCGACGCCTACGCCGGACTGGAGGGGTGGCCGGTGCCGCCCATCTTTGGCCGCGCCTTCGAGGAGGTGATGGCGCTCCAAGCGCGCGAGCGCCGGCGCCATGCCCGGCCGGGGGAGGGCTAAGAGGACGACCGGTGCCCTTATGTGACGGCCACACTATCGTCTCGGGAGGAGCGACGTGCAGATCGGTGTCCACCTGCCCCATGTCGGCCCGCAGGCCACGCGTGCCACGCTGATCGAGTTCGCGCAACGGATGGAGGCGCTGGGCTACGACTCGCTGTGGGTGAGCGACCATGTCGTCATCCCGCGCGTCTACGAGAGCCGCTACCCGTATCACCCCTCGGGCCGACTGGCATGGATCGATCTGCCGATCCTGGAGCCGCTGTCCACGCTCCTGTTCGTGGCCGCCGTCACCGAGCGGGCCCGGCTGGGCACCACGGTGCTGGTTCTGCCCATGCGCAACCCGGTGCTGCACGCCAAGATCATGGCCACTCTGGACCACCTCTCCGGCGGGCGCTTCATCCTCGGCGCCGGCACCGGCTGGCTTAGGGAGGAGTTCGAGGCGCTGGCCATGCCGTTCGACCACCGCGGCGCGCGGATGGACGAGTACCTGCAGGTGATCAAGAACCTGTGGACGAAGGACGACCCCTCGTTTGAGGGCCGTTACTACCGGCTGGGCAACGTGGCCTGCTACCCGCGGCCCGCGCAGCAGCCGCATCCGCCCATCTGGATCGGCGGCAACACCGAGCCGGCCCTGCGCCGCGCCGCCCGCCTGGGCGACGCCTGGCACGGGGCCGGCTCCACGCCGGAGGAGGTGGCGGCAGCCGCGACGAAGCTGCGCGCCTACGCCCGCGAGGCCGGTCGGGCGCCGGAGGCGGTGGCGGTGACGGTGCGCACCGGCCTCCGTGCCGGCGAGGACCCGGACGCCGTGCTGGAGCGCATGCGCCGCTACCAGCAGGAGGGCGTCAGCCACCTTTGCCTGGAGACCAGCTTCCGCGACCCGGCCCGCGCCTACGCGGCGCTCGAGCGCTTCGCCCGCGAGGTGCGGCCGAAGCTGGGTTGAGGCGCCCCGGCGCGCGAACGCAGTGCTTCTCGTCTGGGCCTGTCCTGTCGGATGATCGGCGGCCCCGCGGCCTCCAGCGGCCCCGGACCGGGGCGGGCCGGCCCATGTCCCCAACTCGTGTCCCCGAAACGTAATGCAGATTGCACCCATCCGTAATAGCACGGAAAACCGGCCGTAACCGGGCATTGGTATCCTCCGCGTGTCCAGATGGGACACGGGAGGTGTACGCGTGACCACCCTGATCGCCACGCCCGAGCGCGCCGCGCCGCCCGCAGCGGGGGCAACGCTCCTCGAAGTGCGGGGACTCCTCACCGAGTTCAAGACGCCTCAGGGGCCGCTGCGCGCGGTGAACGAGGTGTCTTTCACCCTGCAGAGCGGGCGGGTGCTCGCCATCATCGGCGAATCCGGCTCCGGTAAGTCGATGCTGCTGCGCACGATCCTCGGGATCCAACCGCCGACCGCCCGCGTCCAGGGAGAGATCGTGCTGCGGGGGGTGGACCTGCTCAAGCTTCGCGCGCGGCAGCGGGAGGCGATCCGTGGTAGCTGGGTGTCCATGGTCTTCCAGGACCCGATGACGGCACTCGACCCAATCTACACCGTCGAGCAGCAACTGGTGGAAACGATCCGTCGGCATCGCCATGCGAGCCGGGGTGAAGCGAAGGCCCGCGCCCTGGAGCTGCTCGAACTGGTGCAGATCCCGTCACCGGAGCGGCGACTGAAGGCTTACCCCTTTGAGCTGAGCGGCGGCATGCGCCAGCGCGTGGTGATCGCCATGGCACTCGCCTCGAACCCCAGCCTGCTGCTCGCGGACGAGCCGACCACCGCCCTAGACGTGACGGTGCAGGGACATATCCTGCGCCTGCTTCGCGACCTGCAGCGGCGGCTCGGCATGAGCGTGATCTTCGTCACGCACGACCTGGGGGTGGCGGCCGAGATCGCGGACGAGGTGGCGGTCATGTACGCGGGACGGTTCGTGGAGACCGGTGGGATCCGCGACATCGTGCGCAACCCGGTTCATCCGTACACGCGCGGCTTGCTGGCGGCCAACGTGCGGCCGGGACAGAGCGAGCGGCCCATCGTCATTCCTGGCTCGCCGCCCAATCTCGCGCGCTTGCCGGCGGGTTGCTCGTTTGCGCCGCGATGCTCGGTCGCTCGGGACCGCTGCTGGCAGGCGCTGCCGGACCTGCTCCCCATGACCCCGGAGCACCGTGTCCGCTGTCTGCTCGTTGCCTAGCCGGCTGCCTACCACCAGAGACGCACCATCTCGAGGAGGGATCGATCATGGCGTTCGATCGCCTGACGCGGCCACGGTCGTGGCGTGGCCGCATGGCGCCGCCGGTGGGACGGCGTGTATTCCTCCGTGCCACCGCCCGGCGTGGCCTGGGTGTCGGAGCGGCCATCCTGCTCGCCGCCTGCGGCGGCCGCTCCGGCCAGTCGCAGTCGACCTCGGGGACCGCGGCCAAACCCGGCACAGGCGGCATCCTCCGCATCGCCATGACCGCCGGCAACATCCCCTTCCCCACCACCCCACCCAACGAGGGGTTCGAAGGCCGGCGCTTTGTCGGCTACCAGATCTACGACGGTCTGTACCGCTGGAACGTCGAACAGGGCGATCAGATTCCCACGCCCCAGCTCGCCCTGGCGGAGGCAGTGGAGATGCCGGACGAGATCACCTGGATCTTCCACCTCCGGCGCGGTGTGAAGTTCCACGACGGCACTCCCTTCACCGCTGAATCCGTCGTCTTCCACTTTGATCGTGTCTCCAAGAAAGATTCTCAATACTTTGACGAACTTATTGCGCCGCTCAACGCCGCCAATTTCCGATACATCGACAGTTATGCCGCTGTTGACGCATACACCGCGAAGATCATCACCAAGGGACCATACGCATTTCTTCCAGATGACCTCACCTTCATCAACTTTGCCAGCCCCACTGCAGTTGAGAAGTATGGCAACAAGGAGTACAACCAGCATGCGTCTGGCACCGGTCCTTTCATCATGACAAAGTACATCGACGGCCAAGTGATGGAGTTGACCGCCAACCAGGAGTACTGGCGCGGCCGCCCCAAGCTGGACAAGATCGTTCTCTATCCTCAACCGGAAGCCGCATCGCGCCTGGCGGCACTGCAATCCGGCGACGTTGACTGGGCCGAGGTGCCTCCTCCAGACTCCGTCGAGCAGTTACGCGCGCAGAAATACCAGGTCTTCCTCAAACCATACCCGCATGGGATTATGCCTCAGTTCAACCTATTTCGCCCACCGTTCACCGATCAAAGACTGCGACTGGCGCTCAATTACGCCGCTGATCGGGAAGGTCTTGCCAAATTAATCAACAACTGTGGATATCCTGCCAGCCAGTACTACTATAAGGGGCACCCCTATTATGACCCGACGTTCGAAGGATACAAGTACGACCCGGCGAGGGCGAAGGCTCTGCTCGCCGAGGCCGGCTACCAGCCCGGCTCCCTTCACCTGAAGTTTGCCTACACCACGGGCGGATCCGGGAACATGTGGCCAGGCCCCATGATGGAAAAGATCCAATCCGACTTCAAAGCCATCGGCGTCGAAACCGAGCTCATTCCAATGGAATGGAACACACTCATTTCCGTCTTTTATGACGGACTTAACCACCCAAAATGGCGCCACCTCGATATCCGCTGGGCATCACCTGGGCCGGTGGCACGCACCTCGCTCAACGTGTTTCTCAGCAAACAGCCAAGCGGTGCACCGAACACCCAGGGATACGGCAACCCTGTCGTGGACGACCTCTACAGCCGTGCCGCTCGGACCTTCGATCCGGAGCAGCAGGCCAGGCTTCTCCGCGAGATGCAGGGAACCGTGGTGCGCGACGCTCCATTCATCGCCTGGATGCATGACCTCAACCTGCGTGTACTATCCCCCAAAGTGAAGGGATACGTGCATCCTCAATCATGGTTCGTTGACCTGACTCAGGTCTGGATGGAGCGGTAACGATGCTTCTCGTGCTCGCTAAACGGGCGCTCCTGGCAATTCCGACGTTGCTCGGGGTGACCATTGTCATCTTCTTGCTGATGAACGTCCTGCCCGGCGACCCGTCCTCCGCCTTTCTCTCGCCGGACGCGTCGCCTGAGGAGCGCCGGGCGGTGCGTGAGCGGCTCGGCCTCAACGACCCGCTTCCCGTGCGGTACGTCCGCTGGCTGCGGGACGTGACCCAAGGCAACCTGGGCTACTCGCCTTATCGCCGCCGCAACGTCAGCGACCTGATCGCACAGGCCTGGCAGAACACGGCCATCCTTGCCGCCACGTCCGCCACCGTTGGGCTTTCGCTGGGGTTCGCCCTGGGCGTGATCGGCGGGGTGTATCACGGCCGATGGCCGGACCGAGTGGTGACAACCTTCGCGCTGCTCGGCATTAGCATGCCATCGTTCTGGGTCGCCATCCTGTTGCTGATCGTGTTCTCCGCCCAGCTCGACCTCCTGCCCAGCTCCGGCACCGGGAGGGACGAGGGACTCGGGTCGCTGATCAAACACCTGCTGATGCCCGTGGCCGCCGGGTCGCTCTCCACCATCGCGATCACAGCCCGGGTCACCCGCGCCAGCATGATCGAGACGCTGGGCGCCGATTTTGTGGACACCCTGCGCGCCAAAGGGCTCCACTTCTCACAGGTGCTCCGGCACGTGATCAAGAACGCGGCGGGCCCCGTCCTAACCACAGCGGGCTTGCAGATCGGCTACCTGCTAGGCGGTGCGGTGCTGATCGAGACAATCTTCCGCTGGCCCGGCATGGGTACGCTCGTGTTTACCGCCATCACAGCCCGAGACCTTCTTGTTGTCGAGGGAGCGATCCTTGTCATCGCCTCGACATTCGTGATTCTCAACGTCACGTTCGACATGCTACAGGCACTCATCGATCCAAGGTTGCGGAAATCCAGAACTTAGTCCACATCTCGAACCGTCTAGGCGGCAAAGCAGCGTCTTAACGTTTGGACACGAGGAAGAAACGATGAGCACAGCAACTACGGTCGATGCACCGGTCTGGCGGGAGGAAGATGTTCCACCGGCGTTGCGCTCGTACTGGGGCGATGTAGGGCGCCGGTTCCTGCGGAACTGGGCCGGCGTGACCGCGCTGGGCATTCTTCTGTGCCTGGTCGCCGTGAGCGTGCTCGCCCCAGTACTGACACCCCACAACCCACTGGTCGGCGATCCCAGCGCACGGCTCCAGCCGATCGGATCGGCCGGCCATCTGCTCGGCACCGACGAGCAAGGGCGGGACATGCTGGCACGCCTGCTCTACGGCGGACGGTTGTCGCTGGCAGCCGGCCTTGCCCCCGTGATCGTGGCCATGGTGGTCGGTACCAGCCTCGGCGCAACAGCCGCCTTCGTTGGCGGAATATTCGGCACGGCCGTGATGCGCGTGATGGATATGTTCTACGCATTCCCCGCGATTCTTCTGGCGATCGCCATTGGGGCGTCACTTGGTCCGGGGCTCCAGAATGTCATTATTTCCCTGGCAGTCGTGTATACACCGCCGATCGCCCGCGTGGCTGAGTCGGCCACGCGCAAGGTCATGGTCAATGAGTACATCGAGGCCGCGAAACTTACCGGTGCCGGCACACTTCGACTGATCGTGCATGATGTTCTGATCAACATCTTCAGCCCGGTGTTCGTGTATGCCTCTAGCCTGGTAGGCGTGAGCATCCTAGTCGCAGCCAGCTTGAGCTTTCTCGGCCTCGGCTCGCAACCGCCCACGCCGGAATGGGGATACATGCTGAACAGCTTGCGCGCATCCATCTACGTCAATCCGTGGGTCGCGGCGCTGCCAGGCCTGTTCATCTCCATCACCAGTATCTCGTTCAATACACTGAGCGACGCGATTCGCGACGCCATGGATATCAAAGCATCGTGAGACAGTACATGGCTAAGGGTGACGGCTATGCACGCGCCGAACGACAAACCATCCATGCGCAGTACCACACCTCTCCTGGAGGTGCGAAACTTGAGCAAACAGTTCTCGATCCGCCTGAAGTCAGGCAAGAGGGGGTTCGTCTCAGCCGTCGATCGCGTCTCGTTCGCCGTTGCGCCGGGCACCACGATGGGCATCGTGGGCGAATCGGGTTGCGGTAAATCCACCCTCGCTCGGCTGATCCTTGGCCTATTTCAGGCCGATACCGGTGAGATCGAGTTCGAGGGACGCCAGGTTGACTGGTCCAACCGCCTGAGCCGCAAGCACTTCCGGCGGCACATGCAAATGGTCTTCCAGGACCCATACTCCTCGCTCAACCCGCGGAACTCGGTGGGCGAGATCATCGCCTTCCCCATGCAGGTGCACGGTTGGCCAAAGGCGGAGATCCGCGAGCGCACCGCCACCCTGCTCGAACAAGTCGGGCTGCACCGCAACCACGCCTCGTACTATCCCCACCAGCTCAGCGGCGGCCAACGCCAGCGCGTGAACATTGCCCGCGCGCTCGCCCTCCACCCAAAGCTTGTGATCTGCGACGAGGCGGTGTCCGCCCTCGATAAGTCCGTCCAGGCGCAGGTGCTCAACCTGCTCAAGGACCTGCAACAGGAGCACAAGCTCACCTACCTGTTCATCAGCCATGACCTCAACGTGGTCGAATACATGAGCGATCGCGTGGCGGTGATGTACCTGGGCCAGATCGTCGAGATGGCCGGGGCCGACCAGCTCTACCGCCGCCCCCTGCATCCCTACACCCAGGCGCTGCTCGCCTCTATTCCCAAGCTCGACCCCGACGAACGCCTGGACGGGCAATTGCTCGCGGGGGAACTCCCCAGCCCATTCAATCCCCCCTCGGGGTGCCGCTTCCGCACGCGCTGCCCGCAGGTGATGGACATCTGCGCCGCGGCGCGGCCCACCCCGCGTGAGGTGGAGCCTGGCCACCACGTCGCCTGCCATCTCTACGGGGACGAGCACAGTGTCACAGCGCACCCGGCGGGCGCCGCCGCGGCGCCCGCGGGGAACGGCCACCATCCGGCAGAGATTCACGGGAGCCGCAGCCGGGACCACACGCCAGAGAGCCACGCCGGCAACGTTCAGGCGTAACCATGTGGAAGGAGGGTATACGGATGGAAGCGTCTCAGCCTGCCACTGTCGAGACCACGGTGCGAGCCCTGCTCGACGCCGCGAAGCTCACCGTGAGTGACGAGGAGTTCCAGTTATTCGTCCGAGTCTACCCTGCCATGCGGGCGGGCGCCGACAGCCTCTACATCCCGGAGACCCGTTACGAAGAGCCGGTGCTCGTGTTCAGCGCTGAGTGGGCGTAGCCCGGCCATTCTCACCCTTTGCAGGAGCATCACACCATGAAGGCACGCGCGATCACCACCCTTCCCCTGACCATCCAGCAGGCCGCGGCAGCCCTCAGGAACGGCCAGATCAGCAGTGCCGAGCTGACCGCGGTGCTGCTGGAGCGGATCGAGCGACTCAACCCGCGGCTCGGCGCCTTCCTCACCGTGACGGCGGAGAGTGCGCTGGCCGCCGCCCGCCGGGCCGATGCGGACTTCGCGGCGGGCATCGACCGCGGACCGCTGCAGGGCATTCCCCTGTGCGTCAAGGACATCATCGCCACCCGCGATGCGCCGACCACGGCCAATAGCCACGTGCTCGACCGTGCCTGGGGCGCGAACTGGGATGCCCCCGTCGTCGAACGGTTGCGCGCCGCCGGCGCCGTGCTTCTGGGTAAGACGGTCACGAGCGAGTTCGCCTGCGGCGCGCCCGATCCCGACAAGGGATTCCCCATCCCGCGCAACCCCTGGGACCTGGAGCGCACACCAGCCGGCTCCAGCTCCGGCACGGGCATCGCCGTGGCGGCCGGGCTGGCCCTGGGCGGACTCGGTACGGACACCGGCGGCTCGGTGCGCGGACCGGCCTCCATCAACGGCCACACGGGCTTGAAAGTGACCTTCGGCCGCGTGCCCAAGTTCGGCTGCGTGCCCCTGGGCTACAGCCTCGACACCGTCGGCCCGATGGCCCGCAGCGCCTACGACTGCGCCATCTTGCTCAAGGTCATGGCCGGCCACGACCCGCGTGACCCCACCTGCGCCGCCGTGGAGGTGCCGGACTACACCGTGGCGCTCACGGGCGAGGTGAAGGGGCTGCGCATCGGCGTGCCCACCGCTTATTTCTACGACGCGCCCGGGCTCGATCCGGAGGTACGGGAAGCCGTGGTCACCGCCATCAAGGCGCTGGAGGCCGCGGGCGCCACCGTACGCGAGGTTCACGTGCCGCATGCGGCCGAGGCAAAGGAGGCAAACACGATCACGATGGTTTCAGAAGCCTTTGCCTACCACCACGGCGACCTGGCCACCAAGTGGCAGCGCTACGGCCGGTACACGCGCACGATCCTGGCGCGCGGCGCATTTTACAGCGGCGCGGACTATGTACAGGCGCAACGGTTCCGCTCGTACTTTAAGAAGGCCGTCTGGGATGTCATGGTCGACCTGGATGTGCTGATCACGCCCACGTCGCTTACCCCGGCCGAGAAGATCGCCGAGATGGACATGCAGCGGCGCATGCTGTCGCCGGGCTTCACCGGCCAGTGGAACCTTATCGGCCTGCCGGCGCTGGCCGTGCCCTGCGGCTTCAGCGCAAGCGGCCTGCCGCTATCGATGCAGATCGTAGGCAAGCCGTTCGCCGAGGCCATGGTGCTGCGGGTCGGCGACGCCTACCAGCGGCTCACCGATTGGCACCTCCAGGTGCCGCCCATCGCCGCGCCGTTGGCCGCGTGAGACCGGAGCCACGGTAAGATTCGCCGGATCCCACCGGCAGTCCCCTACCAAGGCCACGGTTCCACCGCCGAGGCGGGCGGTGCTCGCTGCGCCCTCTTTCGCCCAAGCCCGCCGCCCGCCTCGGCGGTGCCTGTTCCTCGGCCGGCCCGTGACCACGCCCCCAGGAAGCGATGCAGCCCCCGGGCCACCCCCCACGCGAGGGCCACCCCTTCAGCCCGCGCGCCACGGCCCGATACTTACTGCGAACAGCATCAAGCCGGGTTTGAGCATGTCTCTTCCGTTCACAACGAAATCGCGACACCATACCGGCGAGTTAACCATCCCCGGCGGCCAGCTGCGGCTGGCGGGCATCCTCCTCGGCGTGCCGCTGGCCCTGTTCACCCTGCTATGGCTCGTCCCCGCGCTGGACCACCCATTCCCCTCCCCGATGGGGCACTTCGTGGTCGTTTCGGCGGTCGCGGCGCTGGCCCTGGCGCTGGCCGCGGTCGTGGCCTGGGCGGCCCGCTCCCTGCCGGACGCGCGCACGTTCTTCCTGGCGATGGGCTTCCTCGCCATGAGCGCCGTGTTCCTGGCCCACGCCCTCGGCACGATGCCCCGGTCTCAGGCTACACCCGCGCCCGGCGTCGTCACCGTCCCGGATGAGCCGTACGCGGCCGCGGACGAGTACGGCAAGTACGGCCCAATCGGGGCGGCGGGCGTGGCCGCCGCCGCGCACGCGCACGAGGCACCGTCCACCGGCTCAGCGGCGCGCCTGCAGGTGGCCGGCCTGTCCGCCTACCTGAGCCTGCTCGTGAGCGCCCTCTGCTTCGCCCTGGCCGGTGCCGACCTCCCCCACCGCCTGGCCGACGGCATCGTGCGGCGCTGGCTGCCACTCGCTATGGTCGTCGCCGCGCTGCTGGCCCTGTACGTGCTGGCGGCGCTCACCGTCCCCGGGGCGGTGCTGCGGCTGCCCATCGCCCACTGGCCGCCGTACGCCACCGCCGCCCTCACCTGGCTGTGCCTGGCCTTCGCCGCCTGGCGGTTCGCGCACGCCTACCGGCTCACGGCCCTGCCCCTGCAGGGGACCATGGCGCTCGGCATGGGGCTCCTGGCCGAGGCCCAGCTCTTCCTCGTGGAGGGGCGCCTGTGGGCGCCAAGCTGGTGGGAGTACCACGTGGTGATGCTCGCCGGCTTCCTGGCGCCGGTGCTGGCCCTCCTCCGGCAGTACCGCGCCGCCGGCGACCTGGCCGTGCTGGTGGAGGGCCTGTTTTTGCGGCACACCGTGCGCGGCCTGCAGGCGGGCGACCCGCGCGCTCTTACCGCCCTGGCTGCCGCCGTGGCCGCTAAGGACAGCGAGACCGGCGCCCACACCGAGCGCGTGGGGGAGCTGGCCGTGCGCATCGCTCGCCGCCTGGGCCTGCCGGAGGAGCGTATGGAGGCGTTGCGCTGGGCCGGCCGCCTGCACGACCTAGGCAAGATCGGCATCCCCAACCGCATCCTGGGCAAGTCCGGACCGCTGACACCGGCCGAGTTCAACGTGATGAAGCAGCACCCCGTGCGCGGCTGGCGCGTCGCCGCCCGCGCCGGCGTGCTGGCCCACGCCGCGCCCATCATCCGCGCCCACCACGAGCGGCTGGACGGCTCCGGCTACCCGGACGGCCTGCGCGGCGATGCGATCTCGCTCGAAGCGCGCATCGTGGCCGTGGCCGACGTGTGGGACGCCTTGACCTCGGACCGGCCCTACCGCAAGGCGATGCCGCTCGCGCAGGCTGTGGCCCTGATCCGTGCCGAGGCCGGCAGCCGCCTGGACCCGCGCTGCGTGGACGCGCTGTTGGCCGAGCTCGGCCTGCGCGAAGCCCTAGTGGCCTGAACAACCCCAGATACGGCGGCTACGAGCGCGCCGAGCCGGGCGCCATCATACGCTCCGCCTCCTTGCGCACAATTGGCGCCACCTTCTCGATAAAGAGCTGCAGGCCGGCGTAGTCATACGGCACACGCGCCCCCACCAGAAAGTCCCCCACGCCCAGGGCCACGTAGCGCAGGATCTGCTCCGCCGCCTGCTCCGGCGTGCCCACCACCGCCTGCCGCTGCAACGCCTCCGGCGTCAGCCCCCGCGCACGGGCGATGCGCTCCGTCCGCTCGCGCACCTCCGCCTCCGTCTCGCCGATGAGGGCCTGGATCACCAGCGACTTGCGGATCTCGCGCGGGTCGCGGCCCACGGCGCGGCAGTGCTCGGCCAGCACATCCAGCTTGTGCCGGTACTGCTCCTCCGGCATGAGGAAGGTGTTCCAGCCGTCGGCCGACTCGGCCACCACCCGCAGCGTGAGCCGCTCGCCCTGACCGCCCACCCACAGCGGTAGCGGGCGCTGCACCGGCTTGGGCTCGCAGAGGGCATCGGTGATGGTGTAGTAGCGGCCGGCGAAATTGGCCCGGTGCTCCGTCCACAGGAGCTTGAGGACCTTCGCCGCCTCGCCCAGCACGCGGATGCGGCGGCCGGTGGTGTAGAAGGGGATGCCGTACTCCCGGTGCTCCATCTCCCACCAGCCGGCGCCGATGCCCAGCTCCAGCCGCCCGCCGGAGACGTGGTCGATGGTGACGGCCATGTTGGCCAGCACGGCCGGATGCCGGTAGGTATTGCCCACCACCAGGATGCCGCAGCGGATACGGCGGGTCTGGGCCGCCAGCGCCGCCAGCAGCGACAGGCCCTCCAAGCACGGCCCCTCCGGGTCGGTCTGGATGGGGATGAAGTGATCGAACACCGAGGCCCAGTCGTAGCCCATGGCCTCGACCTGCTGCCACAGGTTGCGGTACTCGGCATACGTCACGTGCTGCGGTCCGGCGTGCACGCCGAACCGGATCTGGCCATCGAAGATCTGGGGCACGGCCAACCTCCTTCGAAGAGCGGGCGTAACGCCCCGGCAATTCCGGGAGCATGCCCCATTATGCCACGCGCCATCGCTTCCCTCCGGACGCCACGGCCCGGACAATAAGAACGGTGGGGAGGTCGGCATGCGCAACCAGGTGCACCTGCGCCTGCAGATCTCGGCCCAATCGGCCGAGAAGCAGGCGCCGGAGGAGCGGGTCCGCAACTGGGAAGAGGTCTATCAAGGGTTCGACCTGGAGCGGGCGATGATCGAGGCCGCCCGCTGTATCCATTGCCCGACGGCGCCCTGCGTGGCCGCCTGCCCCGTGCACAACGACATCCCCACCGCCCTGGGCCTGCTGGAACAGGGCGACGTGCTGGGCGCCGCCGCCGTCTTCCGGCAGACGAGCACCATGCCAGAGATGTGCGGGCGGCTGTGCCCCCAGGAGCGCCTGTGCGAGGGCGATTGCCCCGTCGGCTTCGCCATCCGGCCGGACGGTCGCCAGGAGCCACCGGTGAGCATCGGCAAGCTGGAGGCGTTCGTGGCGGACCAGCAACGCGCCCGCCTGGGCGGCTTCCCCTTGCCGGAGGCCCCCGCCCCGCCCACCGGCCGCCGCGTGGCGGTGGTGGGCTCCGGGCCGTCCGGCCTCACCGTGGCCGAGGAGCTGGTTCTGCGCGGGCACACCGTCACGGTGTACGAGCAGTGGCATGAGCCGGGCGGCGCGCTGGCGCACGGCATCCCCAACTTCAAGCTGGCGCGCGAGATCTTGCGCCAAAAGCTGCGCCATCTCACGCTGCTGGGCGTCGAGTTCGTCTGCAACACACGTGTGGGCCGCGACGTCACCATCGACGAGCTGCTGCGGGAGCACGATGCCGTCTACCTGGGCATCGGCGCCGGCGTGGACGCCCCCGCGCGCCTGCCAGGCGAGACGGAGTACCAGGGCATCGTCCCGGTAACGGAGTTCCTGCTGCGGGCCAACGCTGGCGTTGGCCGCCTGCTAGCCGACCGTTCCCCCAACGGCCCGGCCCACGCCGTGATCCCCGCGGCCCGGGGGCCGCGCGTGGTGGTGCTGGGCGGCTCAGACGCGGCGATGGACGCCATGCGCGCCGCCCTGCGCCTGGGCGCTGCCTCCGTCACTTGCCTGTTCGAGGGCACGGCAGATGAGCTACACGGCCGGCGCGAGGAGCACGAGCACGCGCGGGAGGAAGGGGTCACCTTCCGCTATCGCGTGCGTGCGGTCGCCTTCGAGGGCGACGCCCGCGGCCGGGTGACGGGGGTACGCTGCCGCCGCCTCGGCTGGGACGAGGCCGAGCGGCGGGGGCCGCGACGCGCCTTCGGCATGGGCGAAGAGGAATTCGTGGTCCCGGCTGACCTGGTGATCGTGGCGCTCGGCTACGTGCCCGACCCCGTGCTGACCGACGCCGCCTCCGGTCTCCAGACCGGCCCCGACGGCCGCCTGCTGGTGGACCCGGAGACCGGCCGCACCTCCCGCCCCGGCGTGTTCGCCGGCGGGGACGGGGTGCACGGGCCGGACCTGGTGGTGACGGCTATCGCCGCCGGCCGGCGCACCGCCGCCGCCATCGACGCTTACCTGCGCGCCCTGGACGACGGCCAAGCACCCGCGGACGCTCCCCGGCTCGCGCCGCCGGCGCGCGAAAAGCGTCCGCGCGGCCAGCGCCGGTGGTTCCGGCGCTAGCCCTCGACCTGGCACGGCCCTCCCCCGGCCCCCGAGCCTCTGCCCGCCCCCGCCACGCACCGAGCTTCTCCGCACGAGACCTCGAAAAAGACTCTGGCAAATTCGAATCTATAGGAGTAGAATTTGGGCATGACGAGCAGCCGCGTCCCGTTGCAGCCCAACGCCGTGATCGCCGTGGACGTGGCGGTGTTCACGGTGCGCAAGACGCCGGACATCCAGGACGCCTGGCAGATCCTGCTGGTGCGACGTGAGGAGCCGGCGTTCGCCGGGAAGTGGTCACTGCCGGGCGTGCTGGTGCGCGCCGACGAAACGTTCGACGCCGCCGCCCGCCGCGCCCTGCAGACCAAGGCCGGCCTGGACGCGCGCGACTGGTACATCGAGCAGCTCGGCACCTTCGGCGATCCCGGCCGTGACACTCGCGGCCGCGTGGTCTCCGTGGCCCACGTGGCGCTGGTGCGCAGCGATGACCTCCAGCTCGTCCCCGGCGCCGGTATTACCTCCATCGATTGGCTGCCGGTGCGACGGGTAGAGGCCGAGGCCCTGGCCTTCGACCACGCCGATATGCTGCGCGTGGCCATCAACCGTATTCAATCCAAGCTGCGCTACTCCTGGATCGCCTTCCAACTGCTGCCGGAGACGTTCACCCTGCCGGAGTTGCGCACCGTCTACGCCGCCATCCTCGACCCCTCGCTGCTGCGGCTCAACACCAGCAACTTCAAGAAGGCGTTCGCGGCCCTGTTCGCCACCGGTGCCTTGGTCCCCGTCGGCCAGCGCGCCGCCGGCGGGCGGGTGGGCCGTCCCGGTGACCTGTACCGCTTCCGCGGCCCGCTGCTGGGCACCTGGGAGCGGGAGCTGCCGTGGGACACCAAGAAATGCGCGGGTCTGCACCCCGCCGATTGAACACTCCGGCGCCCCCGCCCGCCGGCCAGGGACAACCGCTATGCCAGAACAACGTCTCACCGGTGACCTGATCGTCGTCGGGTCCGGCGTGGCCGGGCTCTCCGCCGCCCTGACGGCGGCCGAGGCCGGCGCGCGCGTCCACCTCCTCACCGCCGGGCCGCTGATGGCCGGCTCTTCGCCCCGCGCCCAGGGCGGGGTGGCCGCCGCCGTGGGCGAGGACGACTCCCCCGCCCTGCACGCGCGCGACACCTTGGCCGTGGGCGCCGGCCTGAACGACCCGCGCGCCGTGGGCGTGCTGGTAGAAGAGGGGCGCTCCGTTGTGCGCCGCCTGCTCGCCGACGGCGTGCCGTTCGACGGCGGCGCCCTGCACCCGGAGCTGGGGCTGGAGGCCGGACACGCCCGCCGCCGTATCCTGCACGCGGGCGGCGGCGCCACTGGTCAGGCGCTCACCGCCGCCCTGGTGGCCCGCGCCGTCGAGCACCTCAACATCGCCGTGCACGCCCACACCCCGGCCGAGGCGCTGCTCCTGCGCGACGGCTGTGTGGTGGGCGTGCGCTCCGGCCGGCGCTCCTTTGAGGGCCGCGCCGTGGTCCTGGCCACCGGCGGCTACGCCGCGCTGTGGGGCCGCACCACCAACGGGCCGGAAAGCCGCGGCTCGGGTCTGGCGCTGGCCTGGGCGGTGGGCGCCAGCCTGGCCGACCTGGAGTTCGTGCAGTTCCACCCCACGGCCCTTGCCCTGCCCGGCCGCCCCGCCTTTCTGCTCACGGAAGCGCTGCGCGGCGAGGGGGCGCGCGTGGTGGACGACACCGGCGCGCCGGTCGTCGACCCGCTCCTGCCACGCGACCGCCTGGCCCGCGCCCTTGCCCGCCACCTGCGCGAGCGCGGCCCCGTGTTCCTCTCCCTGCGCCACCTGGACCCGGCCTTCGTGCGCGCCCGCTTCCCGAACATCGCCGCCCAGCTCGCCGCCTGGGGCCTAGACCTGGCCCGCGACCTGCTGCCCATCGCCCCAGCGGCGCACTACTGCATGGGCGGCGTGCGCACGGACACTGACGGCCGCACCGATGTCCCCGGCCTGTACGCCGCCGGTGAGGTGGCCTGCACCGGCGCGCAGGGTGCCAACCGCCTGGCCTCGAACTCGCTCCTGGAGTGCCTGGTGTTCGGCGCCCGCGCCGCCCGCGCCGCGCTGCACGACTCCGTGGGCCGGGCCGCCGTCTGGCGCACCAGGCCGCTGCCCGCCGGCGAGGCCGCGACCGCGGCCGCCCTGGAGACGGGTGACGACACGACGGCGCTGGGCGACCGGCTGGACCGCGACCTGGGTGTGGAACGGGATGGGACGCGCCTCGCCTGCCTGGTGGCGGATCTCTCCGTCCGCTCCGGGCACGATGCCTGGCTGGCCGGATTGGTGGCACGGGCGGCGCTGTTGCGGAATGAAAGCCGCGGCGCCCATTACCGGTCCGACGCCCCGGAGCCGAAGGCGGCCTGGCGCGGCCGCATCCACTGGCGGCGTGGCGACGAGCCCCGCTTCGAGGAGGTGACGGCATGAACCCTGTCCGGTCCCCCGACCTCATGGGGTCGGCCCTGAGACACATCGAGGCGCCGCCGCGGAGCGCCATGGAGCCGATCGTGCACCTGGCCCTCGCCGAGGACATCGGCCGCGGCGACATCACCACCGCGGCCACCGTGCCGTGGGGGGCCAAGGGCCGCGCCGAGATCCTGCAAAAAGCGCCCGGCGTGCTCTGCGGGCTGCCGGTGGTCGAGCTGGTGTTCGCCCTGCTCGACCCGAACGTGCGCCTCACCCGCCTGGCCGCGGAGGGGTCGTGGGGGGAGCGACGGGTGGTGGCCACACTGGAGGGACCGGCGGCCGCCATCCTCACCGGTGAGCGCACCGCCTTGAATTTCCTGCAGCGCCTCTCGGCCGTGGCGACGATGGCCCGCCGGGCGGCGGAGATCGTGGCCGGTACCGGCGCCGTGGTGTTGGACACACGCAAGACCACCCCGGGGATGCGCGTGCTGGAGAAGTACGCCGTGCGGGTGGGCGGCTGCCGCAACCACCGCGCCGGTTTGGACGACGGCGTCCTCATCAAGGACAACCACATCCGCGCCGCGGGCGGCATCACGGCGGCGATCACGGCCGCGCGCCGGCGCGCCGCCCCGGGGATGCGGGTAGAGGTCGAGGTCACCACCCTGGCCGAGCTGGATGAGGCGCTGGCCGCGGGCGCGGACCTCATCCTGCTGGACAACTTCGACGTGGACAGCCTGCGCGCGGCCGTGGCGCGCGCCGCCGGCCGCGCCCGCCTGGAGGCCAGCGGCGGCATCACGCTCGACAACCTCGCGGCCGTGGCCGCCACCGGCGTGGACTATATCTCGTTGGGCGCGCTCACCCACTCCGCCGGCGCGCTCGACTTCTCCCTGGAGGTGATCCCATGACCGCCCTCACCGTGCTCAACGGCCCCGCCTACTCGCCTGAGGTGCGCGCCCTGCAAGAGGAGGTGCGCGAGCTGGCCCGGCAGCGCAACGCCGTTATCCTCGCCCACAACTACCAGGTGCCCGAGGTCCAGGATGTGGCGGACTTCGTGGGCGATTCGCTTGGCCTGGCCATGGAGGCGGCCCGCACCGATGCCGAGGTGATCGCCATGTGCGGCGTGTACTTCATGGCCGAGACGGCCAAGATCCTCAACCCCACCCGCATCGTGCTCATCCCGGATGAGACGGCGGGCTGCTCGCTGGCAGACTCGATCACGCTGGAGCAACTCCGCGCCTGGAAGGCGGAGCACCCCGGCGCGGTGGTGGTGAGTTACGTCAATACGACCGCGGCCATCAAGGCCGAGTCCGACTACTGCTGCACCTCTGGCAACGCCGAGGCAGTGATCCGCGCCATTCCGGAGGACCGCGAGATCCTCTTCCTGCCCGATATGTTCCTGGGTGACTGGCTCAAGCGCCGCACGGGCCGGGCAAACATGCGCGTGTGGATGGGCGAGTGCCACGTGCACGCCGGCATCCGCCCGGACGAGGTGGCGGCCAAGCAGGCCCAATACGCGGGCGCGGACCTGCTCATTCACCCCGAGTGCGGCTGCGCCAGCGCCTGCGTGTGGGGCAAGGACCAGGGCATGATGGCGCCCAACACCTACGTGCTCTCCACGGAAGGCATGGTGCGCCATGCCGCCGCCTCACCCAACGACACGTTCATCGTCGCCACGGAGACGGGCATTCTGCATCGCCTGCACAAGGAGATGCCGGGCAAGCGCTTCATCGCTGCCGATGACGCCGCCGTCTGCCGCTACATGAAGCAGATCACGCTGGCGAAGCTGCGCGACACGCTGCGAGATCTCGCGCCGCGGGTGGAGGTGGCGCCGGAGGTGGCAGCCCGGGCACGTCAGGCCATTGAGCGGATGCTGGCCATCAAATAGCGTGCCCCAGAAGGGGGAATCACGTACCGGGGTGAGCAGTAGTCGGCGGTGGGCCTACCTCACCCCTGTGGGGCATAGGCCACGGCCCGGGAATTGCCTCCTTTCGGCGATCGCGGCCCACGCTTCGGGCGGCATGCTGAGCGCGAAGGCCGCGTGCGGTCCTGCCGGACCGGAGCACACCAGAGCGGTCGTCAGTAAGGAGGTAGACGATGACGATGGAATCCGGCTACACGCCCACCCTGGGTGCGCGCGTGGTCACGGCGGACGGGGAGGAGATCGGCCGCGTCAAGGAGGTGAGCGGCGCCTGCTTCAAGGTGGACGCCCCGATGCAGCCGGACTACTGGCTGGGAATGGACTGCGTCGCCGTTAGCAGCCCCGGCGAGGTGCGCCTGACCGTGGCCAAGAACGAGCTCGGCGACGTGAAGGCGGATGCACCGGACCACCAGGGCAGCCATCGCCACTGGGACGGAGACGCACGTTAGCGCCGGTCACAGAGCACGTCGGACACTTTCCTAAACTGCGCGGGCCCGGGGGAAAAGCCCCGGGCCCGCGCTGCACCGGCAACGAACGGGTTATCGTCCATCGCGGGACCGCGACGCCACCACATCGGCCAGCTCGCCGCTGAGCACCCGCTGGTAGACGCGCTCGTAGCGGTCGGCCATCGCCGCCGCCGAGAAGCGGGTCTCCGCCGCCCGCCGGCAGGCGCGCCGGTCGATGTCGCCCAGGCGGTCAAGGACGCGCACCATCGCCGCTTCATCGTCGACCACAAACCCGGTCACACCGTGCTCGACGACCTCCGGCACCGAGCCGGCGCGCAGGGCCACCACGGGCGTACCGCAAGCGAGCGCCTCCACCATCACCAGCCCGAACGGCTCCGGCCAGCGGATGGGGAAGAGCAACGCCGCCGCCCCACCCAGGAACTCAGACTTGGCGTCGTCGCCCACCTCACCGATGTACTCGATCCCCGGCAGCTTGAGCAGCGGCTCGATCACCTCCCGGTAGTAGCGCCAGTCGCGCTGGGCCTCCGGATCCGGGATGTTAAGCGGCATGCGCGCCGCGATCTTGAGCCGCATCCCCGCCCGGCGCGCCACCTCGATGGCCGTGTCCAGCCCCTTTTCCGGCGCAATGCGCCCGAGAAAGGCGAGATAATCGCCGGGACGGGGCTGGAAGCTAAACGGCTGCAGATCGATCCCGTGGTGCACCGTGGCCAGCCAGTTGGCGTGGGGCAGCGGGGCGCGTTGTGCATCGCTGATCGACACCAGCGGCAGGTCGTTGAAGTGGGCGAACAGCGGCGTCAGCTCCGGGATGTCGAGCCGGCCGTGCAGGGTGGTCACGGTCGGCGTGGGGCAGACGCGCGCCCGCGGGAATACGGGAAATCCCACGTGGTTGTGGATAACATCGAACTCCTCGGCCCGGCCGTAGACCAGATCGACGGCCATCATCAGGAAGGGCCACGCGTCGTTGTACCGCGGGTGCCGCCATACCGGAATGTCCACAATCGGTACCAGGCGGGCGCTGGTCTGCGAGTCCGCACTGGCAAACAGCGTTACCTGGTGCCCGCGCCGGACCAGTTCCTCGGTCAGCACGGCGATCACGCGCTCCGTGCCGCCGTAACGTCGTGGCGGTACCCGCTCCACCGGCGGCGCCAGTTGCGCGATGCGCAGCGGCCGCGCCGCGATGCCGCTGCCGTTGGGGTGAACAGGGGCGGGTTCTGATATCGCATCCCGCACGATGCCCGTGGTCGCTGATGTCGGCATAGTCCCCTTCCTTCCATCCATGGATATCGCGTACCCGCCGCTGCCCCTCGTGGGACAGTGGATCAAAGCGGCGGGCACACCAGACGCTGGTCAAGCCAAGCTCGACGCTGTTTGGGCAGGCAGGCCTCTGCCGACCGGGGCGGGGTAGCATCCGAGGGTGTTTGTCTAAGCATACCGGATCAGCGCGCCGAAGAACAGTCGCTGACCATAACGAAATCCTAACCCATGCCGCACCCTGCCTCGACCACGCTGCCCCGGGGTACACTGAAATTGCCCCGCCCGTAGGTCTCCATGGAGGGTCACGGATGACCTCGGACCAGGAGAGCGGACGGCAACTGCCAGATAGCGCGGCGCGGCGCGAGAGCGGTAACCCGGGCGGAGGGGCTGGCCGCATCGATGTGCCCGGCCGTACCGGTGTGTACCCCGTCTCCGGCCCGGAGTGGCCCAGCGGGCCGGCCGAGTTTCGCGGCATGGCCTCTTGGGGCCAGGGAGAGCGCGGCGCCGCCGGCTATGAGGATCACGGGGAGTCGGAGCTGTACCTGACCCCCGAAGGGATCCTGCTGGGCGGCGGCCCGGTGGAACCGGTCTCTGAGACGCCGCCGGCGCCGTCCCCCACGCAGGCCCCACCCGAGCCGGCGGAGCGCGCCTGACACGAACCGGTCCGGCAAGATGCCCATGCCCCGCTGTGCGAGGTGCCAGACCGCCGATGCACACCGGAACGCTAGCGACGCGCCCGTGGCGGCCGCCCGCGGGTGATCGGTCCTCTCACGCGGGATACCTCACGCGCCGTCCGCGGCAGCCGGAACTCCACCAGCCACACGCGCACCGTGCCCGGTGGCAGGGGTGGGAGGACCGCCGGCATCGAGGTGGCGCTCAGCGTCACCCGCCGGCCGCGCTCCGGCCGGCGCACCGGGCGGCGCGCCCGGTGCCGTGACGTCCCCGCGCCGCCCTCATCGCCCCGGGCCGACGCCGCTGGTGGCCGATGGGGGCGGTGGGCAGCACCGGCTAGCACGTCGAACATCGCCCGCCGCAGCTCCGGGCTCAGGTGGCGCGCCGCACCGGTGCGCCGCGCATGGCAACGCAGACAGATGCAGCGGTCGGCGCCCACCGGCGCGACCACGTCGTCATACGGTGTGGCACGGCGGCAGATCGTGCAGGTGAGCATCGTTCCGCCTCCTGAACCGGCAGTGGGGAGAGCCCCGAGCGGCCGGGCACGCCGTGCCCGGCCCCTGGAGGACATCGGGTCCACGCTAGATGAAACGAGCCGGAGGCCCGGCCGATATCGATAGAGAACGGGGCTCCCCCTCTTGCCGTAGCGCGCCGCCCGCCTGACTGTCAAGCAGGGCGGCGCGGCGCCGCGGGCGCGCTTGACGTGCGTCCGACGGCCGGGTTGACAATGAGATGGGAGGGTGGTATCGCCAGCCGCCAGGGGAGGGATCGTGATGAACGGCGAGATTCAGCGCGCAGCACCGCTCACCAGCGCCGGTCGCGCCCGCCTGTTGGAAGAGCTCAACCAGTTGCGCAACGAGCGCGAACCGCGCCTGACGGCGCAGCTTCGCGAGGCGCGCGAGCAGGGCGACGCCTGGGAGGAGAGCAGCTACTACCTGGCCCTGCAAGAGGAGCTGGCCCGCGTACAGGCTCGCATCCATGAGCTAGAAGCGGCCCTTGCCGCCCGCCCGGAGGAGATCGCCCCCCAGCCAGACACCAAGGTGAGGCTGGGCAGCCGGGTCACGGTACGGGATGAGCGGGGCCGGGAACAGACGTTCGTGATCGTGAGCCCGCTGGAGGCCGACGCCAGCCGCGGCCATATCTCTGCCTCTTCACCCATCGGCGCCGGGTTGCTCGGCCACGCCGTGGGCGATGTAGTGACCATCAAGGTGCCGGCAGGCCAGCGCACCCTGACCATCCTCAAAGTGGAATAGCCCGCGTTGCCTGCCGGTTCAGCCCGTGGGCGGGTGCGGGCATCGCCGCACCGAGTCCGTACCCGCCCGCTCCCGCTTCGTCAGGCGGGCGTTCGCTTCCTCTGCCCGCTCTTCAACCGCGTGCGGGCGATGCGCCCGTCCAGCCGCGCCAGCCGCTTGGTGAGCGCCTCCCGCTCCGCCGCCAGCCCGCTGAACCCCATGCGCGCGTGATGGCCTTCGAGCAGGAGCAGGGCCCGCTCGGTCAGGGCACGGGCCGCGGCCAGGTCGCCGGTGACGTGCTCGTGGTACTTGGCCAGCTCCACCAGCGGGTAGAGCAGCCGGTTCTCAGGCCGCGCCGCCACCTCATGCCAGAGCGCCGTCGCCTCATCCCAGCGTCCCAACCGCTTGAGCAGCAGGGACAGCCGCTGCTCGCATTCCTGCCGCTCTACCGGTCGCAGCTCCTGGGCCAGCGCCCGGCGGTAGTGCCGCACCGCCTCCTCCGCCCGCCCTTCGGCCTCACACACCCGGCCGAGCGCCAACCGGTCGGCGCCGGTAAGGCGGGCCTCGCCGGCCACCACCGAGGCCAGGTGCGCGGTGAGCGCCACGAGCGAGAGCACATCGGTGGCGTTGTGCTCGAAGACCGGCAAGAGGGCGCGGAAACGCCGCGTGCGCATGTACCGGAAGTACAGGGCGGGCACTTCCCAACCGGGCACATCGTTGACCCGCGCAAGGCCGAGCAGGTGCTGCTCCAGCTCGGTCAGGCGGCAGGAGGCGAGGCGGTCGCCGTAGAGGCGGCGGGCCGGGTGCAGGAGGTCCAGATGGGGTAGGGCCGCGAGGTCGCGCGGCATCCGGGCCAGCACCAGGCGCGCCTCCAGCAGCGGCAGGTCAAAGCTCTTGCCGTTGAAGGAGACGACGGCCTGGAAACCGTCCAGGTAATCGGCCAAGGCGCGCAGCATGGCGCGCTCCTGCTCCAGACTAGAGAGAAAGTACTGGCGCAGACGGAAGTGGCCGTCCAGGAAATGGCCGATACCGACGAGGAAGGCGATCGTACCCGTGCCCCCCGCCAGCCCGGTGGTCTCCGTGTCGAGGAACACCACGCGCCGCGGGTCGGCCTCGGCCAGGGCGGGCGCCCGGCCGATCCGCGCCCACAGGGCCGGCGGCACCTGGAGCGCCCGCCCGAGCGGGAGGCGGCCGTGACGGTGCTCCAGCGCAAACCGTCGCTCGATCACGAACACGCGGCCGACCGGCGTGTCCTGCCAGAATCCGGGCAGGAGGTGGTGGACCTCCTCCTCGCCAGTCGGCCGGTCTGCCCCCACCCCGTCCTTCGGGCATCGGCCCTCATCCCCCGCCCCTCTCCCACACGCGGGAGAGAGGCGGGGGATGAGGGTTGCTGGGAGGTGAGGGTGTGGCGGCCGGGCGCCCAGGGCTTCGCGCAGGCGCCCGCGCAGGTGCTCCGGGTGCTGCATCATCGTGCACCGCCTTCCGGTCCACCGGCCGGGGGCCATACCGGCGCCGGTCTCACGCCCGCCCACGACCCGCCGCGCGGTGTCACCATCGCACCCCGTCACACCAACCCGTAGTAGCGCAGGGCACCGTCGGCGTAGTCCCGCTCCAGAAGGGAGGCCTGGAGCATGGCGTAGCGGCGCGGCAGCCTGGAGCGGTCCACGCCGGTGAACGGGTTGACCGTCAAACGATAGGGAGGCTCATACAGTAACCGATCATCGGAGAGACCGGTGCCCAGCGCCAGTCGCAGTGGGTACGGCATCAGGCCGCTGGCGTTGAGGGCGGGGCGCGCGGCGTCCACGTAGGCACGCGCATAGGCCACCGACCGTTCGCGGAACACCTCCGGCACGGCATCGCCCTGGTGGAGCACGAGAATGCCGCCGGAGCCGACGTTGAAGTGCACGGAGATGACGTGGACGGCCACCGCGCGATCCGGGTGCTGCCGGTTCCAGGCGTCCGCCTCGTAGGCCAGCATGGAGGCACGCACGTTGCGGATCACGAGCGCGGTGGCGCTGTGCCGCTCATACCGCGCTGGCAGGCCGAAATCGTCGCCAATGGCGTCGTTGAAGACGCGACGGATGGTGACCGTGGCGTACGCGGGCCCCGCCGCCAGCGCCTCCACCGCCTCCACCACGCGGCGGGTGTGGTAGTACTCGGTGCCGTTGGCGCCGGGGTCGAAGTAGACGCCGCGCAGGCCGCCGTGGCCGGCGTCCAGGGCCAGCAGCACGGGTGCCTCGCCGTACACGGCCAGCACCGCGTCCAGCAGGTGACGGGCGATCACGCGGTACAGCTCTGCCACCGCGGCCTCGCCGCGCCGGGCGGCCACCGCGTCCAGCACGTCGGTGTCCATCGTCTCGAGGATATCGGCCGCGGAGAAGCCCATCATGCTGTCCAGGTCGGCGCCGGGGTAGCGCGGGTGGCGCCCCGCCAGGTACAAAAGCGCCTCCCACGGCCCGACCTCTGCCACCTGAGAGAACGACGGCTCCGCGGGCTGCTGCTCCTGACCTCCGCCCGGACCCGTCGGCGCACCGGCCCGCTCGCCGTCGTCCAGGAGGGGACGGGCTCGGCTTTGTCCGTCCCGGCCGAGGAGCACAGCCATAGTGCCGGCGCCTGCCAGCGCCAACAGCCCTCGCCGCGTGAGGACACCGGTTCCGCAGCGCGCCCGCGAACCGTGCGGCGGGGAGGCGTCCATCCGTTCACCTCCAGCAGCCGGCCCTCACCCTCCCGAGCGAGAGCGTCACGGACCCCATGCCGACAGCCGTTCCAGCAGCCGCAGCGCGGCCTGTTTGGGATCGCCGTCGACCCCGTTGGCCGGCCCCACGCACGAGGGGCAACCGGCGGCACAGGGGCAGGCGCGCACGTGGTCGCGGGCGGCCGCCAGCAGGGAGGCGCGCATCTCGAAGAGGCGCTCCGCCAGACCGACACCGCCGGGCACCGCATCGTACAGGAACACCGTGGGCAGGGCGGTGTGCGGGGAGCGGGTCTGCGCCGCCACGCGGATATCGCGCGGGTCGCACAGCACGAACACCGGCGCCACGTTGACCATCAGGTTGCCCAGCGCCCACACGCCGGCCTGCACATCCTCGCCGGACAGACCCTCCACCGCCCCGGCACGCAACGCCAGCCAGACCGCGCGGGCGTGTAGGTCCTCCTGCGGCAGGTCCAGCCTCTCCCAGCCCACATTCTCATGCGTGTGCAGCTTGATTTTCTTAAACACCGTGGGCTGAAACGAGACGCGCACGTCGCCGCAGGTCCAGGCGGCCGCCCCTTCCTCCGCGCGCTGGTCCTCGGTGAGCACGGCTAAGTCCACGGCCAGTTCAGCGTCGGTGTAGTAATCCACGTCCACGGCGTGCACGTACGCCTTCCGCTCGGCTAGATCCAGCCGGTCCACGTGGTACTGACGGCCGCCGTGGATGTAGATGGCGCCGGTGTGCACCAGCATCGGCGCCGATGTCCGGTCCACTTCACCGATCACCGTGGGGCGCCCTTGCCGCCTACCGCGCACCGATCCCGTCTCCTCCGGCGCGATCGGCGCGGGCGCCGGGCCGTTCCGCCCGTCGCCGGTGTCGATGATGACCACGTTGTCCACCGCCGCCGAGCGCAGGGACACGTTCTCCGCCGGGTAGACCTCGGCCATCCAGTGGTAGCGGTCGCCCTCGCGGTGCAACAGCCCCTCTTCCACCAGCAGGTCGAGCAAAAGATCGGTGTTGGGGCCGAAGCGCTCGCCGACCGTGAACGGCAGTTCGAATGCCGCGCACTTGAGGTGGCTGACCAGGACGTAGAAGTTGTCCGGGTTGATGAGGCCCGCCTCCGGCGACCCGCCCAGGATAAACTCCGGGTGGGCGGCGATGTACTGGTTGAGCGGGCTGGACGTGGTCACCATGAGCGCGGCTGCCAGGTCGTGGCGGCGGCCGGCGCGGCCGAACTGCTGCCAGGTGCTGGCAATGGAGCCGGGATAGCCGAGCAACACCGCCGCCTCCAGCCCGCCGATATCGATGCCCAGCTCCAGGGCATTGGTGGCCACCACCCCGCGCACCTCCCCGCTGCGCAGCCCGTGCTCGATGGCGCGCCGCTCCGTGGGCAGGTAGCCGCCGCGGTAGCCGCGTACGGCAGGCGGCGCGCCGGGACGCTGGCGCAACTCGCCCTGCAAATAGGTGAGCAGCAGCTCCACGCTCACGCGGCTGGGGGCGAAGACGATGGTCTGCACCCCAGCGGTGATGAACGCGGCCGCCAGCCGCCGCGCCGCGGCCATCGACGAGCGGCGAATGCCCAGCTCGCGGTTCACCACCGGCGGGTTGTAGATGGCCACCACCTTGCGGCCGGCGGGCGCGCCGTTGTCGTCGATCACCGTCACCGGCGCCTCGATCAGCCGCTCCGCCAGCTCCTGGGGGTTCGCGATCGTCGCCGAACAGCAGATGAAGACGGGGTCGGCACCGTAGAAGCGACAGATGCGGCGCAGGCGGCGGATGACGTTGGCCACGTGGCTGCCGAACACGCCCCGGTAGCCGTGCAGCTCATCGATCACCACGAACCGCAGGTTCTCGAACAGGCGCCGCCACTTGGTGTGGTGGGGCAAGATGCCCGTGTGCAGCATGTCCGGGTTGGTGATCACGATGTGCCCAGCGGCGCGCACCGCGCGCCGGGCGTCGGCCGGGGTGTCGCCGTCGTAGGTGAAGGTCTTGATGTCCCGCCCGGTGGCGACGATCAGGCCGTGCAGCTCGTCGAGCTGGTCCTGCGCCAGCGCCTTGGTGGGAAACAGGTACAGGGCACGGCTCGCGGGATCGTGCAGGATGGTGGAGAGGACCGGCAGGTTGTAGCACAGGGTTTTGCCGGAGGCAGTCGGGGTGACCACCACCACGTGCTCGCCGTGTAGGGCGGCGGCCGTGGCCTGCGCCTGGTGGGTCCACAACCGCACGATACCGCGCGCCCGCAGGGCGGCCAGCACCTCCGGGTGCACCCCGTCCGGCGCCGCCGCGTGGCGGGCGGGACGCGCCGGGATCTCGTGCCAGGCCACGAAGTTATCGCGGTGTTCCGGCGCCGTCCGCAGCGCCGCCAGCAGCTCCGCCAGCTCCATGTCGGGCCATCCCGCCGGGGATCGCGAACAAGTGTGCGGACCCGGCGGCGCCGGTGTCAAGCGGGACAGCCCACCGGCTACGCCATTTCCAGCAAGTCGAGGGTGGCGGTCACCTCGCGGCGCAGCCGCTGTTCCATGGGCTTCGCGCCGCCCGTCTCGCGCAGGTAGCAGCGCAGGCAGATGCAGCGGCCGCTCTTGTTCGCCACCACCGCGTCATCCAACTCGGTCGCAAAGGCGCATAAGATGCAGCGAAACATGGCTCTGGCTCCGTCGGATTCTGCCCCGAGTGTCGCCCCGGCCCGCCGGGGCCCCCATCCGGAACCGACCCGATTTCTCCGCCGGGCACCGGTCACGCGCCGCGGGTGCAGCCCGTTGCCGCTCTTCCCGGTATTCTGGATATCGGCGCCCGTGCCGCCCGTGTTTACCCTTTATATCGACCTCCCGATCCACGATCCCGGAGGGGTGCGATGCCGCGCGACGCCATCGCCGACGCGCGCGAGCGCTGGGCCGAGCAATTCATGAGCGACGAGCGGCTGCTCGGCGCCGTGCCGGAGGAGGCGGCCCGGTTGCTCCTGGACGCCGGTCTGTGCCGGTTGGACGCCGCCGCTCGGCGCGCCGCGAGCGTCGCTGACCTGGACGCCGCCGCGGGCGCCATCCTGCACGACCTGCGCCGCCTGGTGGCCCGCGCCGAGGCGGCCGATGACCCCGTGGCGTTCGTGCGCGCGGCGCTGCGGGCCGGTGGTGTACGATGTGCCCGACGGGACGGCAGCCATGAGCCTTGACCGAGCAAGCCTTATCGCGCGCTTGCGCGCCGTCATCGGCCCCGACGGCGTGTTCAGCGAGCCAGGCGAGCTGCTCGCCTACGAGTACGACATGGGCTTCGACACCCATCCGCCCGATATCGTCGTGCTGCCCCGCACGACCGCCCAGGTGCAGGCCGCCGTGCGTCTGGCCAACGAGGCCGGCATCCCGATCGTGCCGCGCGGTGCCGGCACCGGCCTGTGCGGCGGCGCCGTGCCGCTGCGCGGTGGGATGGTGATCGCCCTCACGCGCATGAACCGCATCCTGGAGATCGACATCCCCAACCGGCGCGCGGTGGTGGAGCCGGGGGTGATCAACCTGGAACTGAGCGAGCGCACGCTGCCCTTCGGCTATTACTACGCCCCCGACCCCTCCAGCCAGAAGATCTCCACCATCGGCGGCAACGTGGCCACCAACGCTGGTGGCCCCCACTGCCTGGCCTACGGCGTCACCACCAACCACGTGCTCGGCCTGGAGGTGGTGCTGCCCAACGGCGAGGTGATCCACACCGGCGGCACCGCGGACCTGCCCGGCTACGACCTCACCGGCCTGCTCACCGGCGCGGAGGGCACGCTGGGCATCGTCACCAAGATCACCGTGCGCCTCACCCGCCTGCCGGAGGCGGTGCGCACCGCCCTGGCCGCCTTCCCCACCATCGACGACGCCTCCAACGCCGTCTCTCGTATCATCGGTCACGGCATCGTGCCGGCGGCCCTGGAGATGATCGACGGCCCCTTCTGCCGCGCCATCGAGGCCGCCTACCACGTGGGCTTGCCCTTGGAGGCCGGCGCCGTGCTCCTGGCGGAGGTGGACGGTCCGGCAGCCGGTATCGACGACGCCCTTCAGACCATCGCCCGCATCTGCCGCGAGCACGACGCCTTCAGCCTGCGCCTGGCGGCCTCAGAGGCGGAGCGGGCGGCGCTGTGGGCGGCGCGCAAGGGCGCGGCGGGGGCGATCGGCCGCATGGCGCCCAACTACTACATCCAAGACGGGGTAGTGCCCCGCACCCGCCTGCCGCAGGCCATGCGCCGCGTGGCGGAGATCGGGCGCGAGTACCGCATCGAGATCGCCAACGTGTTCCACGCCGGCGACGGCAACCTGCACCCTACCCTGCTGTTCGATCGCCGTTACCCGGACCAGATCGAGCGCGCCCTGCGCGCCGGGGACGAGATTCTGAAGACCTGCGTGGAGCTGGGCGGGGCGATCAGCGGTGAGCACGGCATCGGCATTGAGAAGCGGGGGCAGATGACGTACGCCTTCTCCACCCACGACCTGGCCGCCATGGCCTGCCTGCGCCAGACGTTCGACCCGCACGCCCGCTTCAACCCGGACAAGCTGCTGCCCGCCGGCGCGCAGTGCGCCGAGATCCGCGACCTCAAACGCCGCTCCCTGGCGGCGGACGCCTCGCTCTGGTGGTGACGGGGTTGCACGAGGAGCGCCATGACGACCGTCGACCGCCTTTCGCTCGCCGAGCGGCTGGCCGGCATCACCGGGCCGGACCAGGTCGTCCCCACGCCCGACCTCACGGTGGACGGGCTGCCCGCGCCGCTGGCCGTAGCCCCGGCCACCCAGGATGAGGTGGGGGCGGTGCTGGCCGCCGCCCGCCAGGCGGGGGCGGCCGTAACGCCGTGGGGCGGCGGCACGCAGCAGCGGCTGGGGCTACCACCTGAGCGGCTGGACCTCGTGCTGCGCACGGCGCGCCTCACCCGCATCGTGGAGTGGGAGCCCGCCGACCTCACCGCCTGCCTGGAGGCCGGCCTGACGCTGGCCGCCGCCCAGGAGACGCTGGCCACCCAGGGACAGCACATCCCGGTAGAGGCGCCGTGCCCCGAACGGGCCACGCTGGGCGGGTTGGTGGCCACGGCCACCGTCGGCCCACGCCGCTGGCTGTATGGAAGCTGGCGCGACCTCGTCATCGGCGTGCGGGTGGCGCTCGTGGACGGGAGCGTGATCAAGAGCGGCGGACGCGTGGTCAAGAACGTGCAGGGCTACGATTTGGCCAAACTGTTCACCGGCTCGCTGGGCACGCTGGGCGTGATCGTGCAGGTGAACGTCAAGCTGGCGCCGCTGCCGGCCGCCCGACGCCTGATGGCGGCGCGCGGCCCGCTGCCCGCCGTCACCTCCCTGCTTCAGGATCTCGCGGCGTCGACCCTCCGTGTGGCCACGCTCGACCTGCTGGACGAGGCGGCGGCACACGCCTGCGGTTTGGACGGCCCCGGCGCCGCCGGCCTGGTGTTGCTGGAAGGGCCGCCCGCCGTGGTGGACGCGCACACGCGCACCGTGGCGCACGACGCCGCCGACCACGGTCTGCGCTGCGGCGCCGTCGACGGCCCGGAGCTGGACCGGGCCTGGCGCGCCTGGGTGGACCTGGCCCGCACCGACGACCTGGCGCCGACAGAGGCGCTGCTCAGCGTCAGCGCTCGGCCGGTGGATGTGCCCGCCGTGATGGAGGCGATCGCGCAGGCGGCGGAGGCGCACGGCCTGCGCACCCGGCGCTGGGCGCGTGCCGGCAACGGGCTGATCTACGCGCGCCTGACCGCGACCGACGCCCAGGAGGCGGCGGGCCTCGCCAGCGCGCAAGCGGCCCTTCTCGCCCGCTGGCCCGCCGTCACGCTGGTAGCGGGCGACCCGGCGATCGAGCGCGCGGCGCACCCCTGGGGACAGGCACCGGAGGGTCTGGCCGTGATGCGGGCGATCAAGCAGCGGTTCGACCCGGAGCGCACGCTCCAGCCGGGCCGCTTCGTGGGCGGGATCTGAGCGCGGCCAGATGCGGTCGACAACGGACGGCGGTGGGATGACGAGCACGGCGATACGGCCCATGCCAGCCGAGCGAGCGCTCTTCACCGGGATCGACGCCATCCTCAACACCTGCGTGCAGTGTGGGCTGTGCCTGCCCAGCTGTCCCACCTACCGCGAGATGTGCCGCGAGCAGAGCTCCCCGCGCGGTCGCCTGCACCTGATGCGCGCCGTAGCCGAGGGACGGCTGGACGTACTCGACCCCGTGTTCACCGACCAGATGGACGAGTGCCTGGGCTGTCGCGCCTGCGAGCCGGCTTGCCCCAGCGGCGTGGCCTACGGCGCGGCGCTGGAGACGGCCCGAGCCGCGGTCGAGCAGGCCCGGACCGCGCGCGGGCGCCGCTCCTGGCGAGCGCGGGCGCTGCGCCGCCTCGTGTTCGACTGGCTGCTGCGCGACCTGGCGCGGGTGCGCGCGCTCGGCACGGCGGCCTGGCTGGCCCAGCGCAGCGGCCTGCAGGCGCTCGCCCGCCGGAGCGGGCTGGTGCGCGCCCTCGGCCTGGAACGGCTGGAGGCCCAGCTCCCACCCCTCTCACGACCGTTCTTCGTGCCGCGCGGGCAGGTTTACCCGGTGCACGGTGCGTCGCGCGGTCGCGCCGGCCTGCTCGCCGGCTGCGTGATGCACACCGCCTTCGCGCCGGTGATGCGGGCCACGGTGCGGCTGCTGACGCGCAACGGTTGGGAGGTGGTGGTGCCGGCGGGGCAGGGGTGCTGCGGTGCCCTGCACCTGCACGCCGGCGAGCCACGTGGCGGGCGCACCCTTGCCCGTCGCCTCATCGCCGCCTTCGAGGCGGCCGGGGTGGACGTGGTGGTCACCAACTCGGCCGGCTGCGGGGCGGCCATGAAAGAGTACGGCCACCTGCTGGCCGGTGACCCTGCCTGGGCCGACCGGGCCGCGGCGTTTGCCGCCCGCGTGCGCGACGTCACCGAGCTGCTGGCGCAGGAGCCCTTGCGGGGCCACCTGGCGCCGCTCCACCGGACGGTCGTTTACCAGGACCCGTGCCACCTGCTGCACGCGCAGCGCATCGCCGCGGCGCCACGGGCGCTGCTGCGCGCCGTGCCGGGCCTGCGGCTGGTGGAGGCGGGTGAGGCCGGCCTGTGCTGCGGCAGCGCCGGCAGCTACAGCCTGCTGCGGCCGGAGATGAGCGACCGGCTGCTCCGGCGCAAGCTGGACCAGCTCCTGGCCACCGGCGCGGAGGAGATCGTCACCGCCAACCCCGGCTGTCTGCTGCAACTGCGCGCTGGCCTCCGCCGCCGCGGCCTGCGCCTGCCGGTGCGCCACATCGTGGAGCTGATGGACGAGGCGTACCGTTAGAATGGGCACCGGGCACCACGGTCACCAGACCACCGCGTGCCGCCTCCCGTGCGCACGGACGGCCGGGCTAAGAGGTGGCGGATGGAACCTTTCATCCACGAGACAGCGCGTGTGGCGCCGGACGCCGTGATCGGCGACGACACCAAGGTCTGGAACGAGGCACAGGTGCGGGAGGGGGCACGCATCGGGCGGCAGTGCGTGCTGGGCAAGGGCGTGTACGTGGGTGCGGGCGTGGTGGTCGGCGACCGCTGCAAGCTGGAGAACCGGGCCAGCGTGTTCGAGGGTGCCACCCTGGAGGATGGGGTGTTCGTCGGCCCGCACGCCGCCTTTCTGAACGACAAGCACCCGCGCGCCGTCACACCGGACGGCCGCCTGAAAGGGCCGGCGGACTGGACGGTAAGCCCCACGCGCGCCCGTGAGGGGGCGTCTATCGGCGCGGGCGCGCTGATCCTGCCCGGGGTGACCGTCGGCCGCTGGGCGATGGTCGGCTCCGGCGCGGTGGTGACGCGGGACGTGCCCGATTTCGCGCTGGTGGTGGGCAATCCCGCCCGGCTGGTGGGCTACGTCTGTCGCTGTGGCGCGCGGGCCACCGACCCGCCCGCGCCGCGGGACGGATGCGAGCCGCGCTGCGCCACCTGTGCCGCTCGGGGTGATCCGCCGTGACGGAGTTCGACCTGATGGCGGTGGCCCTGGTGCTGGTCTTCGCTTATGGCGGCTACCGCCGGGGCCTGATCGCGTTCGCGCTGCACCTGGCGGGCGGGGTGCTGGCCTTCGCCCTGGCGGCCGCGCTGGCGCCGCACCTGGCGCCGCGGGTGGCAGCGCTGACGGGCCTGCCCGGAGCGCTGGCCCGCCCGGCGCTGGTGGTGGCGCTCACCGGCCTTCTGCGCTCCATCTTCGGTTTCGCCCTGCGCGAGGTGGGCTACACCCTGCGCACGCTCCTGCGGCTGGTGCCGCCGCTGGCCCTGCTGGACCGCGTGCTGGGGATCGTGCCCGGCGCCGCCTTAGGCGTCGTGGTGGTGCTGGCCCTCACCCTGGTGACGCTCACCCTGCCGCTGTACCAGAGCCTGCATGATGCCGCGGCCGCCTCCTGGCTGGCCCGACACGTGATCGCCCATCCGGAGCAGACGCTCCGCGCGCTGCGGCAGCTCTGGGAGGAGTGGGTGGTAACACCGCCGCGCATCAGCCTGTTGCCGCTGGCTGCCGGCACGGGCGGGCTGTGGCTGGCGGCCATCGCCGGCTACCGGCTGCGCCGCTCGCTCCAGGTCGCGGCGCTGCGTGCCGCCCCGACGGTGCGGGTACCGCGGACCGCGCCGGGCGAGGCAGAGGCAGCCGGCGAGCTGGCGCTGGCACGGCTCCTGCTTGGCGTCCTTACCGCCGGGGCCATGATCGCCGCCCTGCTGGCGTACGGCCTGCTGCACACCGGGTAGCGGTCTGCGTCAAACGCACCGGGGCGGGAACGGGGCCGCTGCCCGCCGCGCGTGTGCTCCCCAACCACGCCCGGCCGACAGGCGGCGCCGTTCCCGCCCCGGTCCTCTTCATCCTTTCATGCCCGGCGGGACACGCCTAGCTCCGGCCGGCGCATTCGCCGTCGGCCGTCGGCTGACATCCGTGTCAGGCTTTTCCTGACAAGGCGACGGGGGAGGTGCCGCGGGCGTTCAGCTCGGCTCGGCGGTGTCGGCGCCCAGCAGGCCGTGGCGGAGGGCGTAGCGCACGAGTTCCGCGCGGGATTGCAAGCCGAGCTTCTCCATCGCCCGGCGGCGGTAGGTCTCCACGGTCTTGGCGCTCAGGTACAGGCGCTCGCCGATATCGCGGGCGTCGTAGCCCTCGGCGGTGAGGCGCACCACCTCCCGCTCGCGGGGGCTGAGTTCGGCCAGCCCGCCGCCCTCGCCGGTGCGGCGCATGTAATCGCGCAGGAGCATGGCGGCGGCCGGGGGCGGCAGGTAGGCGTCGCCGTGGTAGACGGCGCGGATGGCATCCAGCAGTTCCTCGTCGGCGGCGCTCTTGAGCAGGTAGCCGGCACCGCCGGCGCGGATCACCGGCAGGAGGTACTGCTCCTCTGCGTGGGCGGTGAGCACCAGCACACGGGTGGGCAGCCCGGCCTCGGCGATGCGGCGTGTGGCCTCCAGGCCGCCGCCCTTGGGCATGGCGATGTCCATCACCACCACGTCCGGGCGCAGGCGCTGCGCCAGGGTCACCGTCTCCTCGCCGTCGCCCGCCTCGCCCACGACTTCCATATCGGCCTGGGTCTCCAGCAGCCGGCGCAAGCCGGAGCGCACCAGGCGGTGGTCATCGGCCAGCAGAATGCGGATCCGTTCGCTCACGTTTCTCTCCCGCCCTTCCGCGCGGTGCTCAGCCCTCCGCTCGCGCGATCGGGACACGCGCCACCACCGTGGTGCCTTGACCGGGCCGCGAGGCCACGCTGAGCGTGCCGCCCGCCAGTTCCGCCCGTTCGCGCATGCTGAACAGCCCCAGGCCACGCCCGCGGGAGACACCCGCCGGGTCAAAGCCCTTGCCGTCGTCGCGCACGGCGAGCGAGACGGCCCCCGGCTCACGCACCAGCTCGACGTCGATGTGGCGGGCGCCGGCGTGCTTGGCGGCGTTGGTGATCGCCTCCTGGGCGATGCGGTACAGCACCAGCTCCACCTGTGCCGGCAGGCGGTCGCCGCTGTAAGCGGCCTCGAACCGCACCGGCAAACCGGTGCGGCGGGCCAGGTCCTGGGTGTAGCCCTCCAAGGCCGCCACCAGGCCCAGGTCGTCCAGGGCGGAGGGGCGCAGCTCCCGTGCCAGGCGGCGCACGCCCTCCAGGCTGGCCGCCACCTCCTCGCGCAGCTCGGCCAGCGCTTCCCGCACCGAGGGCGGCACGTCGCCCTGTTCCAGCGCCTTGGCGTACAGGAGCAACGAGGTGAGGGTCTGGGCGGTGTCGTCATGCAACTCGCGTGAGATGCGCCGGCGCTCCTCCTCCTGGGCGTTGAGGATACCGGCGGACAGCTCACGCAGGCGGGCGCGCACGCCGGCCAGCTCGTCCAGCATGGCGTTGAGCGTCTGCCCGACCTCTTCCACCTCCGGGTCCGTGAGCAGTCCCAGGCGCACGCGCGCCTGGAGGTTGCCGGCCCGCACCTCGTCGATGGTCTCGCGCACGTGCCGCAGCGGCGCCAGGGCGGCGCGCAGGGCCAGCAGGTTGACGGCCACGCTCAGCGCTAGGCCGGCAAGGGCCGGCAGCAACAGCAGGTCCAGGGCGGAGATCTCGGG
>JBHOQW010000147.1:0-5212 GCA_042408665.1 Dehalococcoidia bacterium | reverse complement strand
CCCGAGTTCCACAAGCTTGAGGGCAAAAATATTGAAATGAGGCCATTCCGAAACTCTTTTCTCCACTACACTCGAGTGTGCACCGAGCGGATGGTGAGGGCCTCGGTAATCCCGAGACGGTCGAGCAGCCGCTTCTGCTCGGGGGTGGGCCGGTCGCAGCAGGCGATCTCCTTGTCACCGATACCCAGGACGTTCCAGCGCAGGGGTGCCAGCACCTGACAGGCGTGGCGCCAGGTGGGGGTCTCGGTGGGGGTGGCGAGCCAGCGCTCCAGGGTCTTCTCCAGCAAGTAGGCCAGGACGCAGAGGAAGACGTGGGCCCGGATGCGGTGCTCGCGGCGGTGGTAGACAGGGCGCAGGCGGACGAAGCTCTTCAGGTTGCGGAAGGTGGGCGCGCTCACGGTTGTTGTCCTCGATTCGATCACGGAACATGTCATCGACCGGGAAGCCCGAGCGCCCTCCACCGTGGTGGAGGGCGCTCGGGCGGTTGAGGACTGGTCTGCGGGAAACACGCGCGCTTTGCCGAGCGGCTAGCTGTCACGACGATGGGCTGCTGAACGGCGAAGGCTGCCAGCAGGGAGGCGGTGGCGAGGCGGTTGATCTGGCGGGGTACGCCACGGCTGTAGTGGGCGATGAGCTCGACGACCTCGCGGGTGAAGAGCGGGCGTTCAGCGCCGGCCCAGGCGAGCTGGTGGTCGATGTATGCGGCCGTCTGGGCGGCGGAGAGGCCGGGTAGGGCGGCGGCGACGGTGAGGCGCTGGGCCAGCGGAGCGAGAGCCTCGAGGGCAAGACGACGGCGGAGGCTGGCATGACCGGACAGGACGATGGCCAGGGGACAGCGGGCGTCCATGGCGGTGTTGGTGAGCAGGCGCAGTTTGTCCAGGACGGCGACGGGGGCCAGCTGCGCCTCGTCGCAGAGCAATACGGCCGTGACGCCCTGGGCGTCGAGGCGGCAGAAGGCATCGCGGACCTGGCGCTGTAGCTCGACGGCGAACCAAGCGGGGTCCAGGCCGAGGGCGTGACAGAGGAGTTGCAACAAGCCGCGGGGCGATCGGGGCGCGGTGAGGTAGAGGAACTTGTGGGTGGCGGGCTCGCAGGCGGCGACCAGAGCGCGCAGGGTGGCTGACTTGCCGGAGCCGGGCTCGCCGGTGAGAAGCCCGATGCCGTGCTGGTCGATGACGAAGCGCAGCCGGGCGAGGGCCTCCTGCAGGGGCGCGGAACGGAAGAGGGCGTCAGCGGGTACCTCGGCGGTGAACGGCTGGCGGACCAGGCCGAAGAAGCCGGTGAACATCAGCGCTCCCCCCAGAGCAGCGGCAGGATGTCAACGATGGCGGTATGCCGGCCGATACGGGCCAGCTGCGGCCGGAGCCGGTCGGCGGCGAGGTCGGCGGCCAGGGGACCGTTGGCGCGCCAGGCGTCGTGGAGCTGGTGTTGCTCGAAGGGTCGCAGGGCGCGGCCGAGCAGGTCCTCCAGCCGGGCGACGAGGGCGCCCAGCTGAGGTCCGGCGGCGGATGGGACCTGGCGGAAGGGGATGTCCTCAGCTGCCCGGCGCAGCTCGGCGTCATACTCGGCCCGGAGTTGGGCCAGGAAGCTGGTGCTGGTGGCGGCAGACGGCGGCTACGGGTCGGAGCGGACCGGCTGGGCCACGTGCTCGACCAGGGCCTCCGGTTCGACCTCGGCGCGGAAGTGGCCACCGACCCAGAGCTGGACGCGGCGGAGGTCGAAGGGGTCGTAGCGGAGCTGGACCTTCTGGCCGCGCAGGTCGGCGCCGACGGCGTAGCGGTTGCCCTCCAGGGGCGCGGTGCCGAACTTGTCGACGGTCACGGTCTTGAGCCAGAGGAACAACTCGTCCAAACCGAGGGGGGTCGGGATAGGGGTTTCGGGGGTCCGGTCCGTAGACCTCGGCGGGGACCTGCTTGGTTTCGCGGTGGCGGCGGTGGTTGACGTAGTGCAGGAAAGCCTCCAGGTAGGCGTTGACCTGCTCGATGGTGCTGACGCGGCCGGCGGCGATGTCACCCTCGATCTCGGGATAGAAGGCGTCCTTGAGCAGACCCATGGCCGACTCGATCTTGCCCCTGCCTTCCGCGTAGTAGGGCGTGGCGTGGATCAGCTCACTGCCGACCTCGGCGATCACCCGGCGGAAGTGGTTGGAAACGAAGATCGAACCCCGGTCCACGTAGATGGCGCGGGGGATGCCCCAGCGGCGGAAGGCGCGCTTGCACAGGTCGTCGAGGGCGGCCTGGTGGGCGTGGAAGTAGGCGCGGGCCCCGACCAGGAGCCTGCTGGCGTCGTCCTTGCCGGCGAGGATCCAGAGCTGGCGCGGCGGACCGCCTTCCGGGTCGGGCAGCCGAAGCCCGCCGGTAGCGTCGAACTGCCACAGCGCTCCGGGCTCGCGGCGCTGCCAGCGACGGTAGGCGCGGGGGCGGTCCTTGAGGAGTTGCTTGCGGCTGAGGCCGGCCTCCCGCAGATGGCGCCGCAGGGTCGCCGGCGAGCAACCGTCGGGTTCCAGGAGCTTCTCATGGACCAGGATGCGCAGGATGACCTCGGCCGAACGGCGCGGCTGCTCCCGGCGGAGCTCCTGGGCGCGCTGCCAGGCGGGATCCGAGAGGCGCTTTCGGGCCCGGGCGTCGGCCCGGCGCTTGCGGCGCAGGCCGTCCAGGCCCTCCTGCCGGCGCTTCTTCAGGTACCGACGCAGGGTCCGCTCACTGAAGCGGCGGCGGCCGCCGCCGGGCACCTCCCACTCTTGCTCGGCTTGCTCGCGCAGGATGGCGACCTGCTCCCCCCGCTCCAGGTCGCGATGCAGTACGGGCGCAATGAGGCCATAGCGGAAGAGGGCGCGCTCCTGCTCCCGGTCGTCCTTGTCCAATCTGCCACCTCCCCGTGACGGCCGTGCCAGCCGACGACGGGGGCAGCGTATCGTTCCTCGGCCCCGCCGCGAAGAGAAAATCGTCAGGGTGCCCACCAGCGCTGCCGCCGGGCGCCCAGTACCGTGATGAACTCCAGGACCGAACCTGGCACCTGCCCCAACTCCGGGTCGACGGCCACCCAGGCCGCACGCAGGGCCAGGCCCAGCACGCACCACCGCTCCCACACGGAGGCCGGAGTCAGAACCGCCGGCACTTGGCCGCCCAGACGCACCAGTTCCGCGGCCAGCGCGGGCAACGCGGCCTGAAGCACCGGCAGCGCCGCCGCCAGCCAGACGACGATCAGCCAGGCATCCACCCCCGTCTGCTCCTCGATGACATCTGCCCGCTCCCCGTGCAGGAAGTGCCGGTCGAAGACCCGCAGGCGCACCGCCTGCAGAAAGTGCTTCCGCGGGGCCAGAAAGCTCGGGGGACCGTGAAGTTCCAGGGGTGGCGGCCCGCCTCGCGACAGGCCGGACAGATCAGGCGGTGCACCCGCACCCGCTCCGGGTTCGGCTCGTACCCCCGCGATTGCTGCTTGGCGATCCGTTCGTCCCAGCCGTTCCCCGTCAGCCGCGTGCCACACCGCCGCCGTGGACCCACCGTCACCGGGCAGCACAGCTGCAGCGCTGCCACCGCAGCCTCGCCCCACTGCCGGTACGCCTTGATATCTGGCCCGGCGTATACGACGATGGGAACAGACAGGCGCTTCGGCGCCACGTCCACCACCGGGACCCCGCGGCTTCGTAGGCGGTGCAGGGTCCCGGTGTCTTTTTCGTGTTCAAGGCCTACACGGCCAAGTGGTCATCTACCGTGAGCGCATCGCGGTCATTTACCTCGTGCGCGCCCAGGAAGGCACGCTCGACCTGTTGCAAGGACTGATAGGCCGCCACCACCTCGGTGGCAGGGAGGTCCAGCACGTTGGTGCGGAGGACGAATACGCCGTCCTTGCGGGCCTCGCGGGCCAAGGCGGCGGTGTTGCGCCGGAACTGCAGCCGTGGCCGGCCGCGACGGGACGCCTGGATCTCGAAGAAGCGGTCCACGCGCAGCAGCGTCACGAGGCGCATGGCGCGCTGCAGCAGCCGGTCCCGCTGCCGGTAGCGTCCCTTCCGGGCCGAAGCGGCCAGACGGGCCAGATCCTGCTCGGCGCGCTGGAGGCGCGCCTCGCGATGGTCCCGCTCCGTTTCCGCCACCTCGGGGTTGTAGCCGACCACGTACCGCACCCGGCCGCGGCGCAGGTCGGTGAGGACCCGCCGGCCTTCCCGCTGGCCCTGCTCGGCCAACGCCGTCCAGAAGCCCTCGGGCGTGCGGGGGATCACCGGCTGGCGCAAGGCCAGGATGTAGCGGTACCGCCCCCGCAAAAGCGCCTTCACGTTGGCCTCGGACATCATCCCCCGGTCGCCGACGAAGACGGCCCGGTCGATGCCGAACCGCACCCGGAGGTCCTGGTGGACCTCCGTCAGGGTCGTCACGTCCACCCGGTTGCCGGGGAAGACCCGGTGGGTGATGGGGAAGCCCCCGGAGGTGGTCACCAGCCCCAACGTGATCTGGGGCCGATCGCGGCGCTTGTCGCGGCTGTACCCGGGGCGGATGAGGGAGGTGGTCCGCGCGTGGAAGTACGTGGAGGTCACATCGTACAGGACCACATGCGCCGACTCGCCGACGCTGCCCAGCCGGTCGAAGATGGCCCGTTCCACCTTCGCCTTGGCCGGCAGGAACCGGTCCATGGCCCGATAGAGGCTCTCGTCGTAGACGGCCTCCGGCGGCAAGCCCAACAGGCGCGGCAGGGCGGTGCGGGGATACCACTGGCTGACGTACAGCTTGCTGCCGGGATCGACACAGCGGTTCGCTACCATGGCCGCCACCAGCCGGATCTCCTCCGCCGTCAACCCCGCTTCCTGCAGCACCGCATCCAGGCCCCAGAAGGACCACGCTCGGAGCACCGCCCGCAGCACCGCCTCCCCGCCGGAACCCTCCACCACGACCTCGTCGGCATCCCCGGCCACCGCCCGCGGTGCCAACAGGGCCAGGCCCCGCAGCCACACCATGACCCGCTGGGCGTCCTGCAAATCCAGTCGGCCCAGGTAGGCCACGATGTGCTGGCGGACGCGGCCGCCTTCACGGCGGTTCTCCACCACGGCGTAGTACTCGTAGGTCTTGTTCCCGACGCGCTTGGTCTCCCGGCGGAGGAACATGCCGACTAATTCGCCATTACATGGCTCAACTCCTTCTTCTATAAGGCTTCTCATCGTTCGCATTCGCCACTACAACTTATGCAAACAAGAACAGCCGCAAGGGCCGTCCTGATAAGC
>JBHOQW010000145.1:0-5075 GCA_042408665.1 Dehalococcoidia bacterium | reverse complement strand
GTAGCGGGATTCCGCGCGCGGGTCCTCCACGCGGGCCTTGCCGCGCACCTCGGCCAGGGCGCGGTAGATGCGCTCCTTATCGATGTTGAACTCGGCCAGGATGCGGGCCGCCTCCCCGCCGCGCTCGTCGGCGATGGCGATCAGCAGGTGCTCCACGCCGATGTACTCATCCTTGAGCCGCTCGGCCTCGGCGTTGGCGGCTTCCATCATGCGCACGATGCGCGGCGTGGTGTAGATCTGCACCACGTCGTAGGCCAGGCGCGGGGTCTTGGCCAGGCTCTGGGCCACGCGCTCGCGCAGGCGGGCGACGTCCACGTTCAGGCGGCGGAAGATCTCCTGGGACAGGCCCGGGTGGTTGACCAGCGCCATGAGCACGTGCTCCACGTCCCACTGGCTGTGGCGGTGCTGCCGCACCAGCTCCTGCGAGCCGGCCAGCACCTCTTGGGCCTGCTCCGTGAACCGGTCTTGTCTCATCATGTCGCAACCTTCCTCGGGGGCCGCCGGGAAAGCGCCGAGGACACGGCCGGCACAGGGAGAGGAGTAGGAGGCGCCCTCGCTGTGCCGACCGTGTCCTCGGTCTCCTCGACGTCTCCCGTGCGGCCCCCCGCGATGATTCGATTAGGTGTCCGATTGGACGCGCCGGGCGCGGGCCCGGCACTGCTCCAGCTCGGCTCGCACCTGGGCTAGCTCCTCCTCGAGCTGGTGGATGCGGGCCTTCATGCGGAGGATCACCTCCGCGCCCGCGAGGTTGACACCCAGGTCGTTGATCAGCCGCTGTACCTGGCGCAACCGGTTGATGTCCGCCTGCGAATAGAGGCGGATGTTGCCGCGCGAGCGCGAGGGCTCGATGATGCCCATCCGCTCGTAGTAGCGCAGCGTCTGCTGGTGCATGCCCAGCATCTTAGCCGCCACGCTGATCACGTAGCAGGGCTCGTCCTCCGGAATCTGATCGCGCACGTTCCGTTCTGCCATACCCCTGTCCTCAGCCACGGGCCCCGGCCATGCCGGGGGTCGGGCCCGGCGGGAGTAAGCCACCCCGCGCGTCGTGCCGCGCTCGCCCTTACACCGCGCCGGCCGCCGCGCCGCTCCGCATCCGCCGCAACTCCTCGAACAGCTCCCGCTCGCGCGGGGTCAGGTCGGTGGGCAAGACCGCTTTCACGCGGGCGTACAGGTCGCCCTTCTGTTCCGGGCTGCCCAGGCGCGGCATCCCCTGGCCGCCCAGCCGGAAGGTACGCCCGTTCTGGGTGCCGGCCGGCACCTTCAGGCGCAGGCGCGTCCCCTTGGGCGTTGGCACCTCGACCTCACCGCCCAGCACCAGGTCGAACAGCGGCGCCGGCACGTCCACGTAGAGGTCGTCGCCGCGGCGCTCGAAGCGCTCGTGCGGGCGAACGGTGATCACCAGCAGCAAATCGCCCGGCTCACCGCCGCCCACGCCGGGGTGGCCCTTGCCGGCCACGCGCACCTTGGCGCCGGTGTCCACGCCGGGCGGGATCTTCACCTCCAGGCGCTGCGTCTTGACCTGGGAGCCGAGGCCGCCGCACACCGCGCACGGCCCGCCCGCCACGCGGCCCGTGCCGCCGCAGGCGGTGCAGGTCTCCGGCACGCGCAGCTCGATAGTGCGGGCGGTGCCGTGATAGGCCTCCTCAAGCGTGATCTCCACCGGGTGCTCCAGGTTCTCCCCCTTGGCCCGGCGCGCCGTGGGCCGGCCGCGACGGAACAGCCCACCGAGGATGTCCTCGAAGCCGCCCAGGTTGCCGAGGTCAAAGTCGAAGTCGCCGAAGTCGAAAGTGCCGCCCGTGGTGCGCGGGCCGGTGCGGCGGAAGAAGTCGTGCGCCCCCGCCCGCCGCTGTTGCTCCTCGATCTGGTCGGCCAGCTCCCACTTGTCGCCGTACTTATCGTACTTGCGGCGCTTCTCTGGGTCCTTCAGGACCTCATAGGCAGCGTTGATCTCCTTGAACTTCTCCTCGGCGGCCTTGTCGCCGGGGTTCACATCCGGATGGTACTGACGCGCCAACCGACGGTACGCCGACCGGATCTCCTTCTCCGTGGCGTCCCGCCGCACGCCCAGGATCTCGTAGTAGTCCCGCTTCGCCATCCCCGGCCTCCCGGCGCACACCGGCACCGCCCAGGGCACAGATCAAGAGATCTGCACACCGTGCTCTCGGTAACCTAACAATGACTTTATAAAGGTTGCGCAGCGCTGTCAAGGAGTGGCGCGGAGGGTGGTGGGGCGGCGGGCCGAGGCGGGGGAGCGGCCCACCGCGGCCGCCGCTCACCCCGCCGGTGCCGGCCGGCCGGTGGGGAGCAGCCGTCCGGCGAAGGAGTTGAGCAGCACGACGCTGACGCTGGCCGCCATCGCGACCATCGCCCACGCCGGCTGTACCAGACCCGTGACCGCGGCCAGCACGCCGGCGCCGTTGAAGGCCAGCGCCAGCGCCACGTTGGTGACCGTGAGGCGGTAGCTACGGCGGGCTAGCTCCCACGCGTCCACCAGCGGCGCCAGCCGCCCGCCCACGAGCACGACGTCCGCCGCCTCGACGGCGATGTCCGTGCCGGTCCCGATCGCGATGCCGACGTCGGCCTGCATCAGGGCGGGGGCGTCGTTGATCCCATCGCCGACCATGGCGACCTTCTCGCCGGCCGCTTGCAGGCGGCGGATGTGCGCCGCTTTCTCGTCCGGCAACACCCCGGCCAGCACCGCCTCGATGCCGGCCGCCCGCGCGGTCGCGGCCGCCGCGCGCGGGTTGTCGCCGGTGAGTAGCACCGGCCGCAGGCCGCGCCGCCGCAGCGCCGCCACCGCCGGCACCGCATCCGGCTTGAGCCGGTCGGCGAAGGCCAGCAGGCCGGCGGCGCGGCCGTCCACCGCCACCAGCACCGCGGTCTGTCCCGCTCCCTCGGCCTGAGCCATCAACGCCGCCAGCGGCGTTGGGTCCACCCCCTGTTCGGTGAGGAAGCGAGGGGTGCCCACCGCTACCCGGTGGCCGTCGACCACCGCGGTCACCCCGCGGCCGGGGTAGGCGGTGAACTCGGTGGGCTGCGCCTGGCCGGCACCCCGGCCGGCCGCGGCCACCACCGCCCGCGCCAGCGGGTGCTCGGAGTAGGCCTCCGCGCCGGCGGCCAGCCGCAGCAGGGCGTCCGCGTCCCCATCTACCGCCCGGCAGGCCACCAGGGCCGGCCGACCTTCTGTGAGCGTGCCGGTCTTGTCGAAGACGATCACGCCCACGCTCCGGAACACGTGGAACGCCTCACCCGAGCGCATGAGGATGCCGCGTGCGGCCGCCTCACCGCTGGCACGGATGATGGCGAGCGGCGTGGCCATGCCCAGCGCGCAGGGGTAGCCCATGATCAGCACGCCCAGCGCGGCGAATCCCGCCCGGCGCCAGTCCGGCGCGCCCGTCACCGTCCACGCCCCTGCCGTCCAGATGAGCAGGCCGGCGGCGCTACCCGCGAACACGGCCGGCACGTAGCCGAGCAGCACCCGGTCCACCAGGCGCAGGATGCCGGGCTTGAGCGCCCGCGCCTCGGCCACGTGGTGGGCGATGCGGCGCAGGAAGGTGTCCGGCCCCACCCGGCTCACCCGGATGAGGAGACTGCCGCTCTGGTTCATGGAGCCGCCGGTAACCGCGCTCCCCGGCAGCTTGTCCGCCGGGATGGGCTCGCCCGTGAGCAGGCTCTCGTCCACCGCCGAGGCGCCCTCCACCACCACGCCGTCTATTGGGATGCGCTCGCCCGGTCGCACGCGCACCAGGTCGCCCACCGCCAGCTCTTCAAGCCGCACCTCCTCCTCCCGGCCCTCTGCCGTGACGCGCCGCGCCGTGGCCGGCGCCAGCGCCAGCAGGCGGCGCACGGACTGGGAGGCGCGCACGTGCACCAGCACGGAGGTGTAGCCGCCGATGAGGTGGAAGCCGAGCACGAACACCGTGGCGCCGAAGAAGCCGCCCGCGGGCAGACCCGCGCCGAGCAGCCCGGCCGCACCGCCGGCCAGGCCGCCCAGGGCGGAGGCCGAGACGAGCACGTCCTGGTTGAGGATGCGGCGGCGCACGGATTGCCAGCCGTTGCGGATGATGATGAACCGCGCCGGGCCCAGAGCGGCCGCGAGCGCCAGGGCGCCCATCAGCAGCGCGCGGCCGCGGTTCGGCCCCAGCACCGCGGTCGTGAGCATGAGCGCGGAGGCCGCCAGCAGCAGGCCGATCGCCAGGATAGCCTTGCGCCGCGCATCAGCCAGCTCCCGCTCCTCGCGGGCGAACACCTCCGCCTGGTCGGGCGGGTGCACCGTGTAGCCGAGATCCTCAAGCGTTTCTTGGATCGTCAGCGGGTGTACATGCGTCGGATCGTAGGTAACCAGCGCCTCCTCATGGGCGATGGAGACCTGCACCGCCTGTACCCCCTCCAGCCGCAGGAGGGCGCGACGGATGGACTCGGTGCACAGCGAACAGTGCATGCCGCCCACCGTGAACTGGATCTGCTCCAGCGGGGCCCCGGCACGCCGAGGCGGGGCGGCCGCGCCGCCGAGGGTGGCCGCGTCGTTGGTCATGGCGCACCTCCTGCCGGGACGACCGTGAAGCCGGCGCGCGCCAGCCGGTCCCGCAGCGCGTCCACGCTCACCCTTTCGGGATCACAGGTCACCGTCACCCGCTGGTCGGCGGCGCGCGCCGTCACCGCCACCACGCCCTCCAGGCGCCGCAGCGCGGCCACAATGCGTCGCTCGCAGGCCGCGCAGTAGATCGGCTGCCCGCCGGTGATGGCCAACGTGATCGTGTGGGTCATCGCGTCACCTCCCGCCGCCCCCACTTGCCCGGGCACGGTGACGGTACACCTTCCTGTGGGCTGGAAGGTCAAGCGGATGGTCCTCGGTGTGAGGCCTGGTTGGCGGTCAGCTCACCGATGCGCGGGGGCGGGTTGGTGTGGTGTCAGGGATGAATGTCCCTCTGTCACAATCGCGGGTCGTGGAACGTTGCCATCACCCGAGGCCCAAGCCGTGCGGGATGGGTGCCGTCTCACGGGAAGGGGCGGTACGCGAGACAGGTACCGCCCCACACGTCCCCGGTGCCGCGACGGCCCCCATGGTTTGACCA
>JBHOQW010000229.1:0-1295 GCA_042408665.1 Dehalococcoidia bacterium | reverse complement strand
CGGCTTTCTGCGTCTGGCGCGTAAGTACTGGCGCACCGGCCTGGCCGAGATGTGGCGCGACGTCAGCCGCCGCGCCTTCTGGAAGTCGCTCCAGAGCTACGTCCCCGAGATCCGCCCCGAGGACCTGCTGCCCGGGCCGGCTGGGGTGCGCGCGCAGGCGCTAGCCGACGACGGCACGCTGGTGGACGATTTCGTGGTCCACTACACGGACGGCGTGGTGCACGTCCGCAACGCCCCCTCACCGGCCGCCACTTCCTCCCTCGCCATCGCAGAACTCATCGCCGACGCCGTGGAGAAAGGAACCGCCTGATGACCGTTATCCGCACCGTGTGCCCGCACGACTGCCCGGACCAGTGCTCGATCCTAGCCACCGTCGAGGACGGCCGGCTGGTGCGGGTGGAGGGCGACCCGGCGCACCCCTTCACGCGCGGCTTTCTGTGCGGCAAGGTGAACCGCTATCCGGAGCGGGTGCACTCGCCCGAGCGGCTGCTCACCCCCCTGCGGCGCATCGGCGCCAAGGGGGCGGGCACCTTCCGCCCGATCACCTGGAACGAGGCGCTGGACGAGATCGTGACGCGCTGGCAGGCGATCATCGCCCGCCACGGCGGCGAGGCGCTGCTCGGCTACGCCTACAGCGGTCACATGGGGCTGGTGAACCGCAACCTGCCGCGGGCCCTGTTCCACGCCCTCGGTGCCAGCCGCATGCGGGTGGGCACGGTGTGCGACAGCACCTGCGACACGGCCTGGGCCTACACGGTGGGCGAAACCCCGGGCACGGACCCGGAGACAGCGGCGGAGGCGGACCTGATCATCGCCTGGGGCGCCAACCTGGCCACCACCAACGTCCACTTCCTGCCGGTCGTGGAGGCGGCGCGCGGGCGAGGGGCGCTGCTTGTCGTGATTGACCCGTACCGCACGCGCACGGCCCGCCGCGCCGACTGGCACATCGCGCCCCGCCTGGGCACGGACGCCGCCCTGGCCCTGGGGGTGATGCACGTCCTGGTGCGCGAGGGGCTCATCGACCGCGCCTACATCGTGACGCACACGGTCGGCTTCGAGCGGCTGTGCGCGGAGACGCTGCCGCACTACCCGCCCGCGCGGGTGGCGGCGATCACCGGCGTGCCGGCGGCGGATGTGGAGCGGCTGGCGCGGCTGTACGGCCGGGCGCGGGCGCCGTTCATCCGCCTGGGCATGGGCATGTCCCGCCACGCGGGTGGCGGCATGGCCGTGCGCGCCGTGGCCTGCCTGCCGGCGCTGGTGGGCGCGTGGCGAAAGCCCGGCGGCGGCGCCCTGCT